>NZ_CP036267.1:2811540-3146540 GCF_007744255.1 Thalassoglobus polymorphus
CGAGAGGTCAGTGCATCGTGAATACACTCCAGTTCTTCTTCTCGTAATCACCGGACAAGCTGTGGCTCACAAGGAAGCGCTGCTTGGATACATTCGCTGCAAGCATTGCGGCCCAAGGGGGAGAGTTGTGGTTCGCATCGAAGGACGTTCCTTCCAAAACGGAATCCTCAAGCAGGAATCCGTCGCTGAATTCAATTTCTTAGAACCAGTCCGGAAACCTCTGGAATCGTCATTTTTCTCAACGTTCGAGAGAGCAATTTCAAGTTTCAGGACCAGTTCTAACAAGCAGGTTCGTGCGATTCCCAACTCATTGAACCAGCAGTCTGTTACCTGGGGAGTGCGTCTTGTGCCAGGGAGGCGCGGTAGTTCGCTTGTGCGACAAAATAACTCAGGCGGGCATTGATATTCTTTTGTCGCGATTCGACTGCGTACTGCTCCCGCAAGGTGACCTTCAAGAGATCAGAAGAGCCCAGTTCGAAATTTCTTCGCTCGCGTTGAGCCAGTTCTTCAGCATGCGTGACAGCTTGTTGAGTTTCTTTAACCTGTTCGAAAGCCGTCGTGAGAGAAGCGTATGCCGATTGTACATCAGCAACAATGTTGTCTTCGGTGAGCCGGCGTTTTGCGTTGAGCTGCGATACTTTAGACTCGATCTGATGAATCTTTCCTTTCGCCTTACGTCGTTGTAGCGGGACGTTGACAAACAGCGACGCATCAAGCTGAAATGGTCCTTTATCATTCTTGCTACTCGTTGGTTCTCCAGTATCTTTCGACGCAGCAAAAACAGCATCGATTTCAGGGCGAAGTTGATTACATGCTTCCGTGTAATCGATATCAAGCTGTTTTTTCACAAGTTCAAAAACAACGAGTTCAGGACGTTGATTCAGGGCAACCTGGGAGTCAACCAAGAGTTTATCCGAATTCACCATAGTCGGGTTTGGAAACTTCGGGAGTGGAACATCACTAGGGATGATTGGGCGACCATCGACACCTCGATAATAGAGTGAGAGTTTAATCGCAGCCTTTTGCAACTTTTCAGATGTCTGAGCAAGCTTGGCTTGTCGCTCGGCAATCAACCTCAGATTGTCAGTCAATTCCGGAGGGTCGAGCAATCCATTTTCGACTTGGCTGCGAATACGTTCGGACCGGCTTTCAGCAAGCTCCAGAATTTGAGTCGCCACCCGATAACTTTCTCCAGCCGCCACCCATTCCCAATAAGCAATACTGGCCGATTGAACAAAGGAAATGAGCTGTGCCTGGATTTCAGCTTCAACGATATGTCTTTCGTATTGGGTCCGCCACTGTTCAGCCCGTCGTTCATCAATCGTACGATCTTGAGCTAAGGGTAAGACCACGCCGGCTTTGAATTCGCCTCCCCCGTTCGTCTGCCGTTCTTTGTACCATGGCTCGAATGATCCACGCCCGATTCGATAACCCGCGAAGACTTCACCCCCTTGGTAAAGAGGCTGAATCAAACCAATGCTATTTCGGTAGTTCTCATAGAATCCAACAGTCGTGTTCTCGCTGGCTGCCTTGAATTTGGTATCAAAAGCTCCCTGAGCGCTGATGAGCTCTCCATTTACAATTCCGCGCTGATGCAGGGCAGCCTCCAATGATGGATAAGCGTTGTAAACCGATGCAATCACAGCATCGAGACTCAGTTCGTTCGAGGATGAGATCTCGACTGCCGGAGCAACTAGCCTCAACTGGGCTGAAGAATCGATTTCGTTCTCAGAGGGAGATGAACCTTCTTCTTCCTTGGTGTCCAAGTCGCTTTGCGCTGAGTCTGCCTGGCCTGTAACGACTTGATATGAGACTTGACTCAACTCATTGCGGTCCTCTTCAATGACCTTGTTCGTTTGAATCTCGGCATCGATCTGAATAGCAGGATCATTGACTGATAGAGAATTGACCAGTTCACCTGCCTGATTCGGATATGGACAAGGTTCTGCCACTCTCGACCGCGTACGCGCGCAACCTAGCATGCCGATCACGACCAGAGCACAAAATATTAAGCGCACAGTACCGAAACCTTCCTTGGTTCTGGTGAAGGATCTGAAAACATCTTTGCGAGCGCTTCTAGAGCATTTTCATATCTGAACGGATTCTTTCTGCCTCGTGGCAGTCAAGTATTTTACATACGAGACGTTTCTATACCGTCAAGATAAGCATGGAAACCCCCTTAGAATCAGTCCGAAAACTCTTGGAATGGTCGCTTTCCTCTACGTCTGAGAGAGCAATTTCAAGTTTCAAGGTCAGTTCTAAGAAATCTCATCGACCATGAGTTTCACAAAGCTTGAAAACGATACCAACCTGCAAGTCTCCTCAGGTGTGAAATTGGGAGATCCAGGCACAATCCCTACAACCGATAAAGTCGACGCCTACGACAACTATGTTTTCGGCAATTTTGGCGGCTTGCTTTTGGTTTTTTGTGTGTCTGTTTGCTGCAGATCAACCACTGGCGGAAACCCGTTCAGCTGACGCCAAACTTCGTACCAGAGGGGAACTTGGTCTAATAAAACCCACGCATTGGCACGAACTCCTTGCCTGAGAAATCGTTCGTCGGGCCAAGGATTAGAACTCAAGTCGGGTCGAACCAGGACGCGAAATTTGCCTTTCCCGTTGTCCGAAGCATCGACAGAAACTATTTTTCCACCAAATGTTCCCACGGCGACCGATGGCCAACCTGAAAACTGAACTGCAGGCCAACCTTCAAATTGCAATCTGACGTGCCGTCCCGGTTCAACGAGTGGCGCATCGTTGCCGCGAACATAAATTTGAACAGATCGATCACTGGTTTCAGGCACGATCGTGCAAATTTCGTCACCTTCTTTGAGAATCGCAGTTCCTTGGTTGGGCGTAATTTTCACTACATAGCCATCAAACGGTGCAGTGATGTGCTGACTTTGTTGGCGTGCGACTTTCACCTCCATTTCTACGACTTCCTTGCTCGCCTTGTTCAAGTCTTGCGAAGCTTTCGCGATATCACTTTCTGCTTTAGAGACATCGCCAAGCGCTTTGCGTAAGGTCGCCTGCGCATAGTCGATTTCGATTTGCGATTTTTCAATCTTGGCTGTTCGCTCGCGTGTCTTCCCTTCCAGTTCAGACTTCGCGGCAGCGACATAGGCCTCAGCCCTGCTGACTTTGGCTTTTGACTCGTTGAGCTTTCGCTCGACTTCCTGAAACTTTTGAAGTGCGATATTGCCTTCGGTGTAAAGCTGTTCGAGACGTTCGTACTCTGCCAGTAATTGAGGGATGGCAGCTCGGTACTCTGTTAATTGCTGTTCTTCAGCTTCCACTTTCTGCTTTGCCATCTTCACATACGCATCTTGTGCGGCAATTGTCTCCGACTTCACTTTCTCATACGCTGAAACTTGTGCTTCAACAGATTTAACGATCATCTTTGCAGCTTCTAAGGCACGCTGGTTAGCTTCGAGTTGCTGCTTGCTGAAGAAGACAGTTTGCTGAGTATTGGAAAGTTGCTGTCCCAAGTGATTTGTATACTCTGCATCCAAGTCCTGAATCTCAGCAATGAACTGACCTTTTTCAACACGTGCATTTTCAAAGATCCCATTTCCCCAGCGGACAAGCCGCCCTTTCAGAGGGGATTCGATGACTTGCTGACGCTGATCTGGTGCAAAGGCCAACACGCTTCCCGTTCCTGTGACAGATTGTTGCCACGGAGCGAGAGTCATCAACGCAATCGTAATCAGTAGTAGAATGAAGAGTACGACACCAATGCGACGAATCAGCCTTGACGAGCGTGCTAGCCGCAGCACCGGAAAAATGGATTCACTGTATGCTGCAGGAAGTAGCATTGTTTGACGCAGGGAGACGCTGTTCATCTTCGAATCATCAAGATTCTCCTTAGACATGAGCCACCCCATTGCTAAGTGTTTCCGAATTCTTTCCAAGCTGAAGCTTCATCGTTGCCTTTTTGATCAAATGTTCCCGTCCAGAGACCACAATAAGTGTCCAGGGAGCAGAGTCGGCGAATAAGACTTCGGAGATCAACTGAACATCATCATCGGGCAGTTCATCAAGGAGACCATCGATGAGCAGTAGACTTGGTGAGTTGACAATGCCGCGGGCGATCATCAGTTTTTTCAATTGTGATTCCGAGAGCGGATAACCATCCTCTGAAATTTCTGTTCCCAAACCATCGCGCAGTGCCAGGACTTTATCAAGTAACCCCACTTTCAGCAGAGCATCTCGAACATCATGTATTAACACTTCTGGGCGTTTGAGGTGAATGTTCTCAGCGATCGTCCCTTCAAACACTTCAATGTTTCTGACGAGCGAAACATGACTCCGCAAAGCATCCGGTCTCAGATCCCGAGGGTCGATATTGTTAATCGCCAGATAGCCCTTGGAAGGGGTTCTTGTCCCGAAAAGCATATCGAGAAGCTGACTCTTTCCACTCCCGCCATGTCCGTAGACAACCACCCGCTCTCCCGGAGCAATCTGTGCATTCACCCCCGGAGCCATGTCTTTCCCCGATTTCCCGGAGTAACTGAGGTTGTGAATTTGGACGCGGGCTGCGGTGGCCCTCGGAAAAGTCAACAGGCCTGACTGATCCTCCATCGGTAAATCTAGAAGAACTCCCAGCTTATCGACTGCGGCGAGCAAATCGTAAAAGCTTTCAACATGCTTACCGAGCTTGGCAAACGAACCAACAATGACCGTCACAATCAATTCGGAAGCAACGAGTTGCCCGAGCGTTAGCTGTCCGGACATGACCAGCCATCCTCCCAAGCCTAGTAACACTGTGCTGGCAAATGCTTGTAATCCGAGAGCGAAAAGAACTTGACGCATCAATACCCGAAAGTGGACCTTGCGGGCAGTCAGGTAGTCATGAATGTAGCGATCTGATCGCTCGAGCGCGAACTCGCCTGCACCACCGTGACGAATTGCGATAGGACAACTAACGATGTTCTCCAGCCACGCTGCCATTCGATACTTCGACTTCGACTCCTTAACGCTCGTTTGCACTGCGCCACGACCGAGGCCCAGAATGATAAAAGCAATCATGAACAGAAGGACAACATCGAAACCCAACAACCACGGATGATAAAATGCAAGCACAGCCATGCCGATCAACGTTCCCAGAACAAGACTGATCCCATCGAGAAGAAGCTGAGCAGAAGATTTTTGAATGGTCACAATTTCGAAGAACCGATTCACCAGTTCACGTCCAGACCGACCATCAAGAGACTCAAGTTCTACACGCGGCAACCGGAACGACAGGTCAGCCGCAACCCGAGCAAACAATCGTCGCTGTATCATCTCCACAACGATCGTTTGTAACGCTCGCAAAGCGGCCGAGAACGTGAGGAATGCTAACAGCATTAGCGCCAGGACGACGAGCGGTTGAATAACACGACCGAAGGCCACAGTGTTGACCAACATCTCGACTGCCAGCGGCGTCGCCAATGCCAGAATTCCAATGACGAGTGCAAAGATGACGATCACGGCAATATCGCCACGCTCCGGGTGAAGCAATGCAAACAGACGGTTTATCGGAATTCGGGATTCAGTCTTCGAAGCGGCTCCGATCGTGCCAGTCAATTGAGGCTCGAAAATGACACCACGAATCACGTCGTCTTTCGAGTTGATCTTTAGGGAACGTCTGAACGGTCGCTCGCCCACCCAGTTCCGCTCACGTTTGCTAAATGGCTGTAAAATAAGATTTTTCCGTCCTCGACTTCCAGCCACTGCCAGCCAATCACCATCCTCGGTACGGAGGAGCAAGCGTGCATCATCATTCGCCATGGACTTAAGCTGGTGGAAAGTCCCGTCAATAACTTTGCACTTGAAACCCAGGCTGCGACTGGCTTCAACGATCCACTTCCACCAGTCTTCACTGGTTTGACCTGACCAGAGATGAGCCGCCTCGTCAACTGCTCGACGAATTTGCATTCGATCTACGTGATGTTCAACCTCAGCCGCCAACTTCTCTAGCAGCCAGGCAGCGGATTCCAGGTCTTTTTTTCGAGTTCGACTCAAATTATCTCGGCTTGTTGATCCGTTCAATTAAGTCTCCGATCGTGCAGTGAGATTCAATCGGGTGTCGTAATGCCAGGTCGGTCAGCGTACGGTATTGATTCCTTCTTCCTACTTTTTCCCGTTCGATAAAGCCTCCCTCTTCGAGGTCAACAACAATCCGTTGCACTGCTCGTTCAGTAATTCCAACAAGCACTGCAACCTCTCGGAGCGTCATGGAAGGATTGGACGCCAACACAATCAACACGTGAGAATGATTTGTCAGAAACGTCCACGACGGACCGGGTTCGTCGTCCGGCCTGTCAGCAATTGGGCGATTTGATGTTCCTGGCTTATCTGTCCGGCGCGAGTTCGACCTGGAGTGAGAACTACCATCCGATTTTTTTTTAGGATTTCGTTTTGCTGCCATCCGAGTCACCTTTCGAGAGCGCGAACAAATGATCAACCGTTTAGAACTGGTCCTGAAACCTGATATTGCTCTCTCAAACGTTGAGAAAAGCGGCTATCCCAGAGGTTTTCGGACTGGTTCTAGCAATGGCACCAGTGCATTCTGCAATAGCTTACCACATTCCCACAGCTTTGCGAAATACAATTCACGACAATTTATTCGCGATTCAAAAATTACGAAACCATTTTGTCCGCATCCCTCCCCCCCCTCCTGTACAACAGAGGTGTTTGACGCAAACGAATATCAGGAGCAAACGCTTTTTCGGGATTTTTTACGTGCCAGTTCATGCGAACAGATCGAACCCGACCTAGCCTAAATTGACCTGCCCCGATCTGGCAACTTGCGATCAAAAGTATCTACGGGGCAACGCTTATGGAGCAAAGTCGAGTCCGCCGTTGAACTCGATCACCTTCCACGCTCACGACGGACCGCTTCTGGTCGTTCGTGATCGAGCTGTTGGTTCCGAAGTTGACGATACTTGAGCGACAGAGACGGATCGCTGCCGGAGCTGAGGGCGATGTCGGTATCTGCGAAGGTGTACGTCCCGGTCGAATCGGTGACCATCACCCCGTTCGAGCCGGTCAGCTCAGTATCAGTAATCCAGATCCCTTCGCCGCTATCCTGAATGGCATCGGTTGCGGTGGAGTTGAACACCACTGACTGCCCTGTGCCTGGGGTTCCTGACCTGCTAACGTCTTCGCGAAACAAACTTCAGGTACTTCACGATTGAGTCGCGGTTGTAGATTGTCCGATTGCGGTACAGCTTGCTGTCGATCACACGGTCTCGGACTTTTTTATTGAGGGTCGTGCGGCCAACTTTGAGCAAGTGCATTGCCTCCTCCCGGTCACACCAACTTTCCCGGATCGCTTCCGGGAGTGTTTGACTGTTCGGGCTCTCTGTTAAGTTATTCATCGTTCAGCTCCTTACAATACGTTGCTTGAGATGAGCGAACTCTACAGGCGGTTTTTAGCGTTTATTCATTTCTCGGCGTTTATCCACATCGATCCGGGATTATGCCTGAGAATGCTGAATTCCCGGCGTTTTGTCACTTGACGAGGTTTCACGAATAAGGACCGACGGTTGAGTTCTTTGGTATCGAGTCTGATCCGAACAAACTCGCTGCCACCTGGCGCGTGTACTTCGACTACGGCGCGGCTCTTGGTGATTTCCGAGCGGCCTACCGAGCCAAAGGCGAAGCGTAGTCTCCTCTGCGGCACGACCCAACTGGCTCGGCGGGATCTAAGCCTTCTCTTACCGAAGTCAGTGGGTGTGAGTTGCCCGCAGGTCGTGCCGTCTTTTTCTTTTTCAAATTACCGAAAAAAACAACGCAGTTCTTTATTTTTTGATTCTCTTACCGCCTGATACTCTTTCGTATCATAAAGAAAATTTGCCATGGTTTTTGCCGAGTTGACAACTAACACTGCATGATGTTTAGAAGGTTTATAGGTCCTAGCATGTGCATCACTCATTCTGTTACGAAGAGCCGCAATTCCGCTGATCACACTGTTCAAGCCAGACAGGACCTGCTTCAAGGGTGTCTCAATATCAGATCGGCCTGGTTCGAGATTGAGAAGCTTTTGAACACGTTTATACAGTTTCACCATGTCTCCGTCGTACTTTTTTGGTGCATTGGGATCAATCTCAATCTCGATATCCCGCATGATGCCTTCCAGCAACGATCGCGCATTTGTGATTGCGCCGTCATAATCACCATCTCGAATTTTTTGTTCAGACTTTTCAATTTGCTCATCAATGAATTCATGTGCGTCGTTTGATGTGTCTCCGAAAGGTAATGAGAATTTGACAGCACCTCCTTCGATGTCTCGAACTTTTACCTTTCCTCGAGAAATTGCGACTTCAAATCCATCGTAGGCAAATCGTTTATTGACAAACTCCATTGCCGGTTCAAGTTCGTGCTCAGAATCCATGAACTCACGTGGATCAAAGACATAAGCAATAATCGCAGGCAATGACGCTGTCCCGTTTATTGACCGGAGGGATTCCTCAACATACATCCAGCGTGAGGGAAAACCAGGTCCATACGAATCGTTGGAACCAAATTCATTAAACAGTTCCACCAGCTTGGGACCACTTCGATATGGGGAAAGATTTTCATCACCACTGATGATTTTCCCCAGTGCTTTAATAGAGCGTTCAGACAGTTCCATGATTATTGGACCCCAAGTAACAACATTTTCGATTACGACACTTGCCGCATCGGAAGGTTCATTCTCAATGTGGCCGTAACCTACATGCTAACAAGCGCATAAGAGTGGTAGAAACCGATCCAGTTCGCTCTGACCTCCTGAAACTGGCCAACGACCTCCCGTACTTTGCGAGATCATCGAAACCAGTCGGTGCCATTCTTGCAGAAGCAAGAACGAGACTCCAGCAGATTGAGCAATCGGTTGAACGAGACGAGCCATTTAACCGCATCACTGCGGAAGAGTTGGCCAGTGGAAACTTTGATCTGACGTACCTGATCGATGGCGTCCTGGTGAAGGATCAACCAGCTGGACTGGTCGCTCCGAAGAAGTCGCTCAAGACAAACATCAGTATCGATCTGGCCATTTCGTTGGCCACTGGTGGGAAGTTTCTCGGTTACTTCCGTGTCGCTGAACCAAAACGGATGGCCATCTTTTCTGGTGAATCAGGGATGGCCACCATTCAGGAAACGGCGCTGCGGGTCAGTGATGCAGCTGGCATCGCACTTAATGAAACCGGAATCATCTTCAGTGACACAGTGCCAAGCTTTGGTGACTCGCTCAACATGGAGGCGTTTCGCCGATTCCTGAAAGCGGATGGTATTGAGGTCGTGATCGTTGATCCGGTTTATCTCTGCCTGCCATGCGACGTTAATCCAGCGAACTTGTTCGACATCGGTCGCATGCTGCGAAACGTGAATGATGTTTGCCAGGATGTCGGTGCTACACCAGTATTGGTCCACCATTTGAAAAAGACAGTGGCCAACCCATTTGTTCCTGGCCAACTGGAAGATATCGGGTGGGCAGGGTTTCAGGAGTTCTTTCGCCAGTGGATGCTGATCAATCGTCGGGAACCGTACGAACCAGGGACTGGCCAACATCGTCTCTGGTTCTCCACAGGCGGTTCTGCTGGCCATTCCTGTTTGGTTGACCTTGATGATGTCTTCGAGGGTGAATTCAACCCACACACTGGCCAACCACGCGTCTGGGAGGTCAACGTGGTTAAGCCGAAAGAAGTCATCAGTGCAGAGGCAGATCGACGCGAAGAAGCCAAGGAGAGAAAAGCGGAGATTAGAACCACAGCACGGATTGGACGATCCCGCAAAAAGATGCTCGCTGCGATGAAGAAGCATCCGAGCGGGGAATCGCTCACCGCACTGGCCGACTTATCTGGCCTATCCAGAAATCGAGCGAAGGAAGCGATTGAGGTCTTAATCGAATCTGACGAGGCCGAGACCTGCAAAGTGATCAAAGGCCGGAACAAGCGAGAGATTGATGGATACAAACTGGCCAATTTTGATGGCCAATCCGTTGACCCGGACACCCGGACAAAATGAGCAGAATGAAATTGTCCGCCTGGTCAAAAGGCTTGGATTTGACCCGGTCCGGTCAACATGCCAAGCCTCTCGGTGAAAGAGTGAAATCAAAAGGTGTCCTGGTCATATTGTGTTGGCCAAGTAGAGCAAGGGGTGACACAGGAGGTAATGTATGCTGATTATTTGCGCGACTCGATTTTCATAATGGCTTCTCGATATTGTCCAAGTTCGAACTGCAATTCACTCGAAATGGAAAAGTACGATTTGTCTTGGTGCTTTGAGTCGACTTTTTCGAGTTCTTCTTCGAGTTCTTCAACGATACTTTGCAAATGAGGCAGTACAGCTTGGGATGCCGGACCGATCTCTCCAAGTGCGACAGCAGAATACTGTTTTAACCTACTCGAAGAGTTTGATTCCTTTTGGAAAACCTTGACCAATGACGGAATTGCTTTTTCGGTACCGAAACGACCTAAACAATGAACCGCGACCAACTGGCCATCCGGACATTTCCTATCTTCAATCATTTCAATGAGAATTGGAATCGATTTTGAAGGAGTTTTCATGAATTGATGAGAAACGTAGTTGTCGGTTTTACATGCAATCTCTCGTAGCAATTGAGGGGCGTCACTGCCAAAAATCTCGTTGAGATGGTTAATCGCAAATTTCACAGAATTACGCGTACTGTCAGTGCTTTGTGTAGTGACAGATTCTCTCAAAAATTCTTTACTTCCCATTTCACCGAACAGTGCGAGCCCGACGGCAGCATAGGTTCGAATATCATCACCAAATTCTTCACTCGAATAAATGTTAGCCAAATAGGGTGTGCAATTCTTCATCCGTAACTCGATTGCCAGTTCAATTGCAAACGGCATTGCCCTTGGGATTCCCTTCTTGAGTGCAGTGACAATTTCGTCCGATGATCCCTTGCTGACCTCCCCAGAATCCAAATCAACAACGCGAATGATACGACTTGGATGATCAGTATCTGTAATTACACTGATTACGACAGCCGACCCTTGCTGTTCATCGATCCAGCCACCTTCCACCCAAAATACTCCCCCAGCAGTAAAATTGAACTGAGAGATTTCTTTGACTGAGTAAAGGTCATATAATGACTTTCGATGTTGAACGACGCCATCTTTAGAGACGACAACCAAGCTGTCCAGGTTTTTTCGATCTGCGAAGTTGTAACCAAACACATCGAGCGTCACGAATCCCTGGCCAGTAGATGAAATCAGAATATTTCCGGGAGCGCGGTTTAGAATTCCTTGTCCAAGCAGAGTGTCGCCTTCTCTTACTTTGACTTTTGGATTCTTTTTCTCATTGGGATTCAGAAAATTGAGATAATGAACTTTATCCCTGTCGAAATAATTTTGTTCAAACGTGACGGGTTCTGTTCCAGGTTTTGTTTTGACGAAGTCGAACCTTACTCGGCCTCCTCGACCTGGATCGTCGCCCCAACCAGGAAGTTTCTTAACAACCACATAATATCGACCTGTTGGATCAACTTGCCGAAAATCAGCATAAGGTCCATATGAATCCGCGAAGAGAGTTGTTGCCCAAAAAAAGATTGGGAGGAATGTTAAATTCCAAATAAATGTAGTTGACTCAATACACATCATTGTCATCACAAAATTTGGTTCATGTTGTGAATTGCAAATGAACTACGACGGGTCCTCGGAAAATTTAAGGCTTCCCCCAATACCATTGGGAACCGTCGCGGACCTGGACAGACTTTCATTCTGTGACATGTCGTCTTTTGGCAGTCGTAACTTTCAGCATGGTATCGCATTGCGATGATTTTCGCCTCTGAAATCACAAAAACGTCTGTGACAACTCCCATCACTGCCGACAGCGCTTTGGGACAGATTCTGCTGGTCACAGTCGCAGGAATCGAGGTCTTGGGTCGAGAACCGGCGGATGAGGTTGGCCAGTCCACCAACCCCTATCTGGTGGCCATCCGTGATGTCGGTGTCCCGTACGAGGTTGATTTCTGGTTCGGACCGATTACGGGCGCTCAGCGGAAAGTCTATTCCCGAGCGACGCATCAGTTGGATGACCGTGGCTTCATTCAGCGTGCCACAGAACCAAATCGTGATCGGTTGACGCATGTTCGTCCATCGTACGCCGGACTGGAATGGGGCAAGGTGTAGGCACACCTCTACTCTGAAATGGAGTTTCAAAAGTTTCACCCCACTCGCGTCGCGATTTCTTATCTTTGCGTTGAATGATCGCGGCGCTCGTAGTTGATCACGGCGCGTATCGCCCCCCTTTACCGCTGACTCTTTCTTGAGCGAGCCATCGGCGAGCGTTCTTCGTTCTCTTGCAGGGTTCCGCGTACTTTGAAAAGCTGGTTATGAGTCAGCACCAAGTCATCAGGGGTCGATGTTGCTTGGATGTAGTGTTCGAAGCGACCGGATTACACGATTGCGAACCGTGACCGCCACCCTCAAGACCATCTTGCATCGGGGCAATGCAGTCGACCTGCCCAAGTGAGTAAAAAAAGTTTTACGACCGCCAAATTCAAGATTTCGTTTCCGAGCGTTGCACTCCGAATTGTCGACCTGCTGAGTCGGTCTCAGCGGACCTCGCCTATCATCCTTCACTGTTCCGCGCCTGAAGTCAAGCGACCGTCTAGACGCTTGAAAGTGCCTATTCTGGTGTGTTTTCCACCCTCATAAGGTACCATGGCTTTCAGTGTCGACTCAGCCCGTCGTCGCAAGTCATTGGTATCAACAGTCTTAAGAAGTGGACGTTACAGGACTCGAACCTGTGACCTCTTCCGTGTGAAGGAAGCGCGCTAGCCGACTGCGCCAAACGTCCGTTGATGTCTATTTATATTCGAACGAGGTGCCAGTGCAACCCTCATTGGTGGGGGACTTTTTTCGTACCAGAAAAACATGCGTTTATGGTCGAAAAACAAAGGGATCACAATGGACTCAACAACGTCGTCAGAGTCTCTACCTACCTGGAAGGTTCGCTGATTATTTTGGGAGACCTTTCCAGTCAGCAAGCCAGAGTTGGCTGCTACCGTCTTTGGTTCGGGAGGAAGTCCACATCAGTTTTTTGCCGTCAGGGCTGAAGACAGGGAGGACGTCTGCTTTTTCGTGAAAGGTGATGCGTGTGACTTTCCCCGCTTTCACAGAGTCCTTGCTGACGTCAAGATTCATCGTGTAGAGGTCGAAATTAGCTCCCGCAGGACCTCTTGAATAGTCTGCTCTTGTCCAGATGATGTATTCCCCTGATGGGTGATAATAGGGGGCCCAGTTGACTGTGTTTGGATCGTTCGTGAGCTGGAATTCATGCTTTCCGTCAACCGAGACGACGTAAAGCTGAAGCATGTGTTCGTTCTCGCGATCTGAACGAAAAATAATCCACTTATCATCGGGTGAGAAGAAGGGGCCGCCGTCGTATCCATCCTGATTAACGATCTGTCGAACTCCAGTTCCATCAGAGTTCATGATGTAGAGATCGGGATCACCATCTCTTGTCGAAGTGAACACAATTTGCTTGCCATCGTGAGAGTAACTGGCTTCGGCGTCATACCCTTTAGAATTCGTCAGCTGCGTGAGTTCTTTGCTGTTGAAGTTGGAAACATAGATATCCATGTACTCATCAAAATCCCATTGATAGCGACGACGCCCTCCAGCAGCTGCTAAATCACGTGCATCCTTTTCAATTTTCGCAAGCTCAGGGTGAGTATGTGCAGATGAAAAAAGTAGTGACTTCCCGTCAGGAGTGAAATAGGCACATGTCGTCCGTCCGCGTCCTGGACTGACACGCATCGGGACACGTTCATCAAGATTCTGCACATAGATCTGATAGAAGGGATAGCCAACGGGATAGGCTTGATAAACAATTGTTTTCCCGTCAGGAGAAAAGTAGCCCTCACCGGCACGGGGCAAACCCATTGTGACTTGCTGAATATTGGAAAGAGTTTTCGCCTCCTGTTGCGTAGTTTCGTCATCCGCAAATAGGGACGTGAAGCTAATGAAACACGAGAGGACGAGGGTAACACAGAGTCGAGCCATTGTTGAATTCTCCCTTTTAAGCTTCACAAATCTTGAACACCGAAACATCCTTTTTGTGAATACCAACGATCCCAGAAGCCAGATGGGCACGTGGCTTTATTGAGTGCCCTTGGAAGTCACTTCTATGACTTGATCCGACCGACAGTTTGCGATGAGGGAGCACGGAAAGCACAGCAGTATATTTATGATGAAATCGATGTGTGATATTCCGTGATTTCAGCCTCTCCAAGACTGATGAAGCCTTCCTTCGCTCCAGAGTCAGTCAGATTAGTTGTCGTAATGTCCGTCAGCGCAAAGAAAACCGCACATCTGCATGAACAGTGTACGGTTTTAATTCTATCTACATGACAGAGAAAACTGTCTAGTCTTACTCAAACCCAGTTGAATAACAAACATTTTGTTACGAAGGGAATGAGACAAACTGGCTGTGAATCCACAGCAGTTGATTTTAATTTTCGGAGGCAGCAGAAGTTTCCTGTTCGACAGGAATAATGTTCATTCTGCGTCCCTTGCGATCAAAATGCACAGTCCCATCGGTCAAGGCGAAAAGAGTGTAGTCTCTTCCCATGCCGACATTTTTACCGGGATGCCATTTGGTTCCGCACTGACGTGCGAGAATGTTCCCGGCAATGACAGATTGTCCACCGAATTTCTTAATTCCACGTCGCTGGGCGTTTGAGTCTCGACCGTTCCTTGTCGAACCCTGTCCTTTTTTATGTGCCATCTCAACACCTCTTTGCCGTACTCACCAGCAAAATAGAACTTGACTGGTGGTTATTATGTAGTTTGGAATGAACTCGAATTAACAAAACTTAAATGCTATCGAAGACACATTGGATGGTAACGATACTTTTGAGTTTCGTTCGCGGTTTGCCTGGTCGTGATTAACGTTTTGAGAACTGGAAGCTTTTACGGGCTTTCTTATATCCGTATTTCTTACGTTCAACCATCCGGCTGTCACGAGTCAGGAAGCCACCTGAACTGAGACTAGGATGAAGTTCTGGGCTTTTCACTTGAATCGCACGTGCAATTCCCAGAACAACTGCCCCAGTTTGACCTGTTGGACCACCGCCCTTGACGTTAACGATGATGTCTACTTTACCCTTGAGGTCAACTGCCTCCAGCGGGGCGAAGATCAGTTTTTGATCGCGGAGAATCGGGAAGTATTCTTCAAGAGTACGACCATTGATAACGACTTTCCCGTCACCATCCTTCAAACGAACCCGAGCAACAGCAGTCTTTCGACGACCAGTTCCCCACGCAACTCCGTAGCGGTCAATTTTTCCACGAATCACGGGATTGCGGTTCACAATTGGTTCAGCCTCAGAAACAGCTTCTCCAGCTTCGCTACCAATCTCCAATCCGGAAGCAATGGTTGGCTCAGTAGCTTCAACAGCGGGAACCTCTGGTTCTGCAGGAGCAGCGACTTCGGGGACTTCCGGCTCTTGAATTGTGGCCTCAGGCGCAGCTGGCTTTTCTGGTGCTGCATCATCTTGAGGGAGTTCGGGATTTGATGAATCTGTTGACATCCGATGTATTCCAGCTCAAAAACAAATAGCGACAAATGTCGCGGTGAATTCAGGTCGAAGGTTTTATTATAGGAACTGATCAAAACTCAAATTGGCCTCTCACATGCTGAGAGTCGAGGGCTCACTCAAGCTTCGATCTAGCTCAAACTAGGAAGGCAGGTCTTGAGGCGATTGAGCCTGATGCGGGTGACTTGACCCTGCATATAATTTCAATTTCTTCAGCATTTTGCGGCCCAACTTGTTCTTGGGGAGCATCCGACGAACGGCCTCTTCCAAAATCTTCGTAGGCTTCTGCTCAAGTAGCTCGGCACCAGTGTTGACACGATGACCACCGGGATATCCAGTGTAATAGTCGTACTCTTTGGTCGCCATCTTCTTGGTGAAGTTAGGATTTTCGTCGTGCGAGAGTTTTTTTCCGCTGAAACGTACTCGATCGCAATTCGTTACGACAACGAAGTCACCGCAATCAACATGAGGCGTATAGATTGGTTTGTGCTTCCCCATGAGAACCACTGCAATCCGAGTCGCGAGTCGACCGACAATCGCATCCTTAGCGTCGACCAGATACCAATCTGCGACAACCTCTTCTTTTTTCGCTACTGTTGTTTTTTGTACCGTCTGCACGGCGACACCCCTTCTACACCTGGTCCCCAGGTGCAACCTCTGTGTTGGTGAAATCTCGTTTTTCGACCAGATTGAGAAACCATCAATGGTATTGATCGGCCGGCAAACGGAAAAGGATAACGAGACTCTGCCGACGAATCAACTGCATCGATTCGTCGAAACCCGTGAAAAATACAATCTTTATGGAGATTTCGTAAGAATCTACATACTCTTACTGAAGACTTTTTCAATAATCGTTTTTTCCCTCAGCTCTCCGACAAGATCTCAGACCTTGTCTCATTTACATAACCACTTATGTCGTTTACGTTTACTAACATCGCAATGCTTGCAGGTCTGGTCACGGTCATACTTCCTGTGGTTGCGCACTTGTTAAGCAAACGCAGACATGATGTCGTCCACTGGGGAGCCATGCAATTCCTCCAGCTGGGCCAAAAAACACGTCGACGAATTCGGTTTCAGGATCTCCTCCTTTTATTATTGAGAATGGGCCTTCTGGCGAGTCTGGTCTTTGCTTTGGCTCGCCCAAATGGGAGTGGGGCTTTCTTTGCGAATTTGGGGAAGCCAGTTGGAAGAGACATTGTGTTCGTATTAGACGGGTCAGGAAGTATGGGGTGGCAGGGTGAGAAGCAGACCCCGCATGCAACCGGGCTACAATGGATTCACACGGCAATCGAGCAACTCAATCCCGGAGACACCGTTTCAGTTCTTGATGCCCGCTCTCGCAATCGACGTCTCATCCACCCACCAACTTCGGATATGTCTTACGTTCGGAGTGTGCTTGATCAAGTCCCTGAACCAACAGGACGATCCAATCTGACAGAGGCGATCCTGGACGCACTGAGGATACTTTCGACGACTGACAACGTTACTCGCGAAGCTGTGATTCTGACGGATGGGCAAGCGTTTCCGTGGGAAGTGGACAATGAATTTGGTATTCAGCGAATTGATGATCTTCTTCAGCAACCAGAAGTCGCCCCAACTGTTTCGGTGGTGAATCTGTCGGGAGACAACGCAGACCGGCCGAATAGTTCTGTCGACAAAATCCAACTTTCCCGAGAGATGACCGTTCCTGGATTTCCTATTCAGTTTCGGACGACAATCCGACAGTCAGGGGGTGAAGCGACTCAAAAAGTGGTCTCTCTAGCAATCAATGATCAACCCGCCCCGGATGCAACACGAGTGATCAATCTGCTCCCCAATGGGGAAGCGATGGTCGAATTCGAACACGCGTTCACCTCGACGGGCCTCTTCCGCGTTACTGTTTCAATCGAAAAAGACCAATTGCATCAGGACGATCAATCAGAGGCGATCATCGTTGTTCAAAATGGAATCCCGGTGGTACTTGTGAATGGATCGGCGAATCTTGACGAAACCCGCTCTGACACATTTTTCTTGAAGTCCGCTTTCGCTGCCTCCGGCGAAAAATCTCCCTGGGTTCGAACTGAAGTGGTCTCACCGAGTCAACTGAATGCAAACGTTCTGAACCGGAACCGGATTGCAATACTGTGTGACGTTGAATCCATCACACCGAAACAACAGTTGGAACTGATCGATTTCGTGCTCGCTGGAGGGGGGCTGATTCTGGCGCCCGGTGAATCGGTAGATGGCCCGCACTGGAACTCTTTCAGATTTGAAGGGGATGTTCCATTTCTCCCTGCAGAATTTGTAGAAATCGAGAAAGAAGACCTCGACGTTGAAAAACTTGTCTCAATTGAGTCGTTAAGTTTGAATGCCTCTTGGCTGCAACGGTTTCGAAAAGAGAGAGGAGTCGATTTCTGGACGGCGAGATTTTCCAATTGGTGGAAGCTGCGTCCTTATGATTTTTCAGCAAAAGATCTTGAGCCAACAGAGCAAGGTCTCGACGACGACAAGACGCAGTCGATACAGACGGAGCTGATCAAGTTTACGAACGGTCAGCCATATATGATTAGCCGCCGACTCGGCGAAGGGACCATCGTTCAGTTGGCTGCTCCACTGGACGCAGATTGGTCAACTTTGCCAGCCCGAAACGATTTCGTCCCATTTGTTCACGAACTCGTTTTTCGATTCGCGGGAATGGAGGCAGTTCACAATGTGCATGTCGGCATGCCGATTCAAGTGGAACTCAAGGAGGATCAGCGGCCTCGCGATTTCCATGTCACTGGCCCGGGAATCGAAGGTGCGATCCCTGAATTCGCACGGCAGGGAAAAATCAACTTCGCATCATTCAGCGAGACATCCATCCCCGGGCGATATAGTTTTCACGAGATCAACGCCCCGCAAGATTCCGGTATTCCATTTGTTGTCACTGATGACAGAGAGGAATCGAATTTGACACCTTTGGATGACCTGGCGTGGGAATCACTGCTCGGAAAGGAACGGATGCAGAAGATTGACACGATGAGCGATCTGACGAAACGCGTTCAGGCAGAGAACTCACAAACAGAATTGTGGTGGGTGCTTTTATTGTTTTTACTTGCGATGCTCATCGGAGAGGTCGCTCTCACAAGAAAGATGCTTCAAGATGGGCACGCAGAACTGGAAACCGACATCCCGGCGGACTCATTGGACGTGATCGCTACTTGATTTTTTCGATTGCCGAATCCAGAGCAAATCCTGATCGGTGAATGTCGCATTTTTTTGACGGTTGCTGAAAAAACTCTCTTCGATACTCTCCACTCAAGTCATCACAACACGAGCGGCCGACATCGAACTCAATCACATTGTCATTGTAAGTGTTAAAACTGTAAGCGTTCCCCATGCAAAGCATCGAATCATCAGCGACACCTGCGACAGCAGTCTCTTTCTGGCGACGACTCAAAGACCTTCTCGGGCTGATCCGTTTTAGCCACACCGTTTTCGCTTTGCCGTTCGCCCTTCTGGCAGCGGTTCTCGCATGGAGAGACTACCCTTTTGAAATTCGACACTTGATCGGGATTGTGCTTTGCATGGTGTTTGCCCGTTCGGCAGCGATGGCATTCAATCGACTCATTGACCGAAACATTGACGCCGAGAACCCGAGAACTGAAGGTCGGCACATCCCTGCTGGAATTCTCTCCATCCGAATTGTTGTCGCGTTTACGTCAGTTTGTGTGGTCGGCTTTGTGCTTTCAACTCTCTTGTTCTTACCGAACGTCTGGCCGGTGATTCTCTCCTTGCCTGTCCTTGGCTTTCTGCTGGGATACTCATACACAAAACGATTCACGGCGTTCTGCCACTACTGGTTGAGTGCCGCTCTGATGCTCTCTCCCATCGCTGCCTGGATTGCGATTACCGGAACGCTCTCTTGGACACCGGTGTTGCTGGCTGCTGTCATTTTCTTCTGGGTTGGCGGATTTGACATCATCTACGCCACGCAAGACCAAGAATTCGATCAGTCGGAAAAGCTGCATTCAATCCCGGCGAAAGTCGGCACGCGAAACGCACTCATCATCGCCTTTCTCAGTCACGTCCTGACGATGGTTTGCCTGTTCGGATTGTGGTGGGTCGCTGGCCTGGGAACGGTTTTTCTTGTTGGTGTCATTCTGGTGAGTGGACTACTGATTTACGAACACTGGATCATCAGCCCGGACGACATGTCGCGCGTCGGGGTCGCGTTTTTCAACATCAATGCTCTCATCAGCGTTGGCCTCTTTGCCCTCGGAGCAGCGGACATCCTCGTGACAAACTTTTTCAGTAAGACGTAGCCGCTTTCCTCAACGTTCGGAGAGAGCAATATTATGTTTCAGGACCAGTTTTCCAGGCTTTGTGAACGCTTACATTTTCATGCTGGTTCTGGAAGTGGAAGTTCGGGACGGCGTATCCCAGCTCTGCTTGATGAACGAATTGTGACATTTCCCAAGCTGTGACGAAGTGGAACCTGAGCTTCGAATTTTCCTGGCTCATAGATTCGAGTTCACGATAAAATTGCTGCATCGGTTCACCGAGCATCGTGTCGATGTTTTCGTCTTTGCAACCATGGGTATGTAGTTTCACAAACCGCCAGTTTGGTTGCCCTGCAACAGTCACTCCGGCGTTGAGCCACAGTTTCATCCGATCTGCTGTTCCCGGGCGATTGCCGTGAAGATCCCCATTTTCGATTCGCGGGATCAGCCCATATTTTCGATACTCCCAGTCCAAGGTGAGTGGCCCCTGTATCATCAACAGATGGTCCTCGGGTGGATGTATGCCGACTCGCGATCGAACTCCGGTGTCATGGGACTTCCGTTGCCCCATTCGATCTTTCGCATAGTAGATGCTGTTAATAGTGCTTGTTTGTGTTGCGCTCGGAGCTGATGGAAGCGTGAAATCGGCATAGCAACCGGTTTCCATCAGGATCGTCAATTCCTGATCGACTCCGCAGCAGGCACCATCTGGGCGAGAGTTGCACAGCGACCAGTTTCCGTGAATGAACCCATAGACGATTTCTCCTGTCACCGGATCTTTCCGCAGTAATCCATGCCGGTGGTACAGCGTCTCCCGAAACGAATCCAGCTTTTCGCGAAGCTGCTCGGGCGTATCATCATGGTGATGAAGATGCACGTCGACATCGCCAAAACCAGCTTCACAGAGCGGCCTGATTCCGTCCAGATACTCAGGGCGGTATTCGTCTTGAGGAAAGAAGAAAGTGTATTGAGGCGGTCGGCCATTGACATCACGAAACTGCTCGAAGAGTCGCGGGTATTCTTCTCGCCAGCGTGACACACGATGATTCGCGGTCTCTTGTGAGGCACCATAACATTCTGGTTCCCAGTGGTCACAAATTGCAATGAAGACATCAATGACGTCGTCAGGATGGATTGCCGGTTTGTGTTCTTTTGGGACGACGTAACTGCGAATCCAATATTGCATATTGCGAGCACGAATCAACAACGTGAGCCCTACCGCGCAGATCACAGCAAAGCAGCTTAAGGCGATCAGAAAGAATTTCATTCTCAGTTTCCTTCCGGATCAAGTTGAACATCGTGCCCCATGAACAACGAACGAAACCGCGAAACGCTTTGCGATTCTTGGCGAATTGTTTGGTTGAGCAAACTGGCGAGTTCCCCAGCCAATTGCTGTCGATGAAAACGATTGATGTTCCAGTCACCTGACGAATACTCAACACCACAGCGATGCTGTTCAACCAGAAGACTGAGTTGATCGGCAATGTTGCTGACCTTTTTCGGTTCGCAAAGAACAGTCCCCGGAAGGTCTCGGACAACATCCCAAACGTCACCTTCGGGAGCGACAACAAACATTGGCCGTTTGGCTGCCATATATTCAAACGTTTTGGCGTTAATGATTCTTTGGGTTTTTGGCAGGTCTGAATTAATCATCAGCAAACTGTCGGCAGTCCGCATCAATTGGACAGCTTGGGTATGGTCAATAAACGGTAACCGGCTGACTGCGACTGCGGTCTCTTTTAATCGGTCAACAATGGCTTCCTGCTCTTCTGTTCGGCGACCGGCTAGAAGCAATTCAATTTCATTGGCGATGGCTGGGCTTGTCTGATTCAACATTTCCAGCGCGGTGACCACAGGTTCGATGGAATTCAGGTTCCAGAGAGTTCCGATAAAGGCCAGACGAAACCGCGATGTTCCGTTTCCAAAGTCTTCTTTTTCGAGCGAGACATCCATCGGAAAATCATCCGGGTCGAAACCGTTGTAAATGTGCGAGGCGACGGCGTCGCTGCCTGCTTGTTTGGCGATTTCGCCAACGGCAGCGGCGCTGGAAGGAGTTGTTGCAAGAATAGACCGTGCGGCATTCAGAGCTTTGTGCTGTTGGCGAGTTTGAATCCAGTGACTAAGACGACTTTGCGATTTATTTTCCCAATATGCATTACTGATATCCCACTCATCCCGGTAATCAAGGATCAATGGGAGCCCAGTTCTCTTCGCCAGTTTGGCACCGAGCAGTAAAGAAGAAAATGGTGGGCCGGTGGCGACAATTGCATCATGATGGACATCCTTGAGGATTTTCAAGCCATCGCGGTAGGCATGCGGATGCCACAGAACTTGCGAGTCTGGCTGGAGCAAAGTGTTTCCGACCGCACGAATTCCGGACTTGATTGCTGAGACCAGAGGATTCTTTTTCCCGGTTCCCTGACCTCCTGAAACTTTCTTTTTGAGACCGTATCCCGGCTCATAAGTCTTCGCTCGTCGAATGAGACTTCCTGCCGGAATGTCTTTCAACAGTGATTGATCGTGGAGCGGAACCGAAGGATTCGAAACTGTTAAGATTGTCGAGTTCCAACCATGCTGCGGGAGGTACTTCACGAATTTCGTCACACGATGAACGCCCACTCCTCCCACCGGTGGAAACTGGTAGGCGACAAACAAAACGCGATGTTTTTGCGATGTGATCATGAGGTGAGGTTTACTGACTGGCGATCGGGATCTCTGTGGGTTGATTTTGTTTTGATGCCTCTGTTCGGGAAGAGGATTTCTCCGAGCGAAGTCTCTCGAACAGACTTGCAGTTTCGAGTGCCGTCTCATCCCAGGAGCGGGCTTGATACTGTCGGGCATTTATTGCAAATGACTCATCGAGGACGTCGACAATCGCCTTCGCGAGTAATTCCGAATTCTGCTTGGGGACCAGCTGTGAGTATCTGGAATCAGCAATTTCCGAAATGCTTCCGACATCGGTGGAGACGAACGGAGTCCCGCAAGCCAGGGATTCCCGCAATACGTTCGGGAGTCCCTCCGAATCGCTGGACATCACAGTTAAGTCCGCAGCTCGATACCAGTCGGCGATTTGATCATGCCCGATCGTCCCCTCAAATCGAACTGAATCGCTGAGGCCACATTGCTCGACTCGCATTTCCAAGCGGCCGCGCTCGGGACCATCTCCAATCAGGTGCAACTCAAATGGAAGTTTCTGATTGAAGAGATCTGATGCCGCGTCGATAAGGACATCAAGAGCTTTGACTGGAACCATTCGCCCGACCCAAACGAGATGTTTGAGTTCGGAGTTCAGCTTCAATTGTTGTTGAGCATCGCTTCGTGACACGTGCTGATGGAAGACTTGCGGATCGATTCCCTGATAGATTGTCTGAACTCGATCAGGATTTGCTCCCAGCTCAATCACGGAATTTCGTAATCCGTCGCTGACGGTGATTACAGTGTCTGATTGCAATAAGACGTCTCGAACGCGAGGCCCGCGTTTTGGCAGATTCGGCAAAATGAGGACGTCGCTTCCTCCGACGATGACCGCCGACGGGACGTTCGCCAATTGGGCGGCGCGAACACCAACTTCCCCCTCTGGGTGAGCCCAGTAGCTGAGAACGGCTTCCGGCTGAAACTCATTGACCGCTTTTTGAACATCTGATTTGACCGACCACCACATCTGATCGCCCGACTTTTCCTGCATCGCCTTCGGTGTGTACCAGAAAGTTGGATAACTGGCTGCGAGGTTTGAGGATTGCAGTTCATTCGGCAACTGGTAGCGATTTCTTTTCAGTCGGAAAGGAATCGCTTCGGTAAACGCTCGAGGAGCGATGACACGCACCTGGTGCTCCTGCGACAATGCTTGGCAAAGCGCAGAATTGTACGTCCCGCGAGCCGGTGAGCTCGCGTCGGGAAAGGTCGTACTGATAAAAAGGATGCGCATAATGATAAGGAATGTTGTGCTTCCATCGGCGGAAAGAAGGCTTCACACTTTGACTTTGGACTCTGTTTTGCCTGTCAGCCAGCGATAGTTTGGCGAAGTCCCTCTTCTGTCGAAATCTTTGGGGTCCAGTTCAGTTTGTGCTTGGCTTTCGCATTAGAGTACCGCACCGGCTTCCACATCGCTTCGCATTTATGCTTTGTCAAGACGGGGGGAAGTTGTCCTTCGGACCAATTTGAATACCATTCGTACACCTGCGACATCGGGCCGAGTACTCCGCGAGGGATCCACAGGCAGCGAGTTTTTTTCCCTTGCCTTCTCATTGACCGCAGGATTTGTTTTCCAGTCGGCAAGTTGTCGTCGACAAGATTGAAGACTTCGCCCTCGATATTCGGCACGAGCCCAGCGAGTTTGATTCCGTCGGCACAGTTTTCAACAAATGTATAGGGAAGTTCCTGCCCTCCCCCCATCCGAATGAGGAACGGACCGACTGGCAACCCGACACGACTGGTCACTGCGGATCGCCCCGGGCCATAAATCACACCGGGGCGCACGATGACTAACGGCAAACTCAGCTGTTCGCTCAACGTGCGAGCGACAGCTTCCTGTCGAACTTTGCTGAATGTGTAAGGGTCACGCTGTGCGGGGTGTGAATCGATTGGCGTACTTTCGTCGAGCGTGCCCCATCGCTTGACTGATTGCGTTCCGTAAACTCCCAGCGAACTGACCAAGACAAATCGCCCAACGTTGGCAGTCGCTGCAACTTCCATAAGTTCTCGAGTCGGAATGACAGTGTTTAAAAACATTGTTGATGCACTCCCTCCGAGAGAGGCAGCCAGGTGATAAACGACATCGCTGTCGGTAAAGTGACGACTGACAAACTGCCGGTCGGTCAGCGATCCTCGACAGAATTCAATTCGCCCGTGCAGGCTTTGGTCAACGTGATTCAAAAGTTCTGCGGTGCAACTTGAATCTCGAATCAGACATCGAACACGAAGGCCTTCTTCTTCCAGAAGAGAACGCACGAGACGGCGCCCGAGAAACCCGGTCGCTCCTGTAATAGTGGCGGTCGTTGACGTTTGAGCAGTGAGAGAGGTTTGAACTACGGGCATGTTGGCACCTCTTCAATTCGAGCTAACTCTGATGTTGATGTCGTATTTGCTGGAAGCGTTGACTTGGTTAAGCCTTGTGCGCGGCAATGATCAAAAATTCGATCCATCAACAATGTGACACGATGGACTTCATGAGGGGGAATCGGGGGTTCGCTTCCTGTTTGAATCGACTCGTAAAATCTCTCGCAGAGCGTTTTCATTCCGGCGAAGTAGTGAATATCCGCTTTGGCAAATCTCCAGAGGTTGTTCGAGAGGTTCCAGATGGAATTCCGGAAATGCTTCCAGGGAAGTTCCAGCTTGGCGAACGCGCCGGGGAGTTTCGCGATGGAGTTCAGGCGAACTGTCTGGGCATCAAAGTCGACTTCGAGCGTCCCCTTCGCACCATAAATACGTGTGATTCGTTGCGGTGGAATTCTTGTCGAAAAGGTCAAACTCCCGCTTTGGCGTCGTCCCTGGAAAGAGATCTGCAATTCTGTCGGGAAGTCGTACGCTGGCTGTGTGTACCAATTCCCGATGAGTTCCGGTTGATCGTCTTCCAGTAAATCGGTGATGCGATACAGCGGATGGGAGATCGTGTTCTGAAAGAGTCCCCCAGGCAGCTTACGGACCCAATGATTCGGATTGGCAGCGACCAACGCTCCGAAGTTTCCTGCGATCGGGTAACCAAGTATCGATTCGATATGACCAACTTCTCCGATGAGCCCCTGTTGAATCCATGCATGGCATCGCAGCCACATCGGATCAAACAGTTGATCATGACCGACACAAACCGACCGGTTAGCCAGTTCCGCAGCGGCAAGGACTCGGGCGGATTCAACTGCATCAAGAGTGAATGGCTTTTCGACATAAACATGACATCCAAGGTTCAGCAACTTGATTGTCAAGTCGGCATGTGTGTGTGCCGGGGTCGTGATGTGGACAACATCCGGCTGAACCTCTTCAATCATTCGGTCCAGATCGGTGTAGGTGTGCGGAATCTGAAACCGTGCAGCTGCCTGATATGCAAGGTCCTCATGGATATCACAGACAGCGACAACCTCTGCGGAATCGATTCGAGCTATCTGTGAAAGATGTGCATCGGCGATTTGTCCACACCCCAGAAGGGCAACATTCAATTTTGGGGTCTGCTGTTTCATTGGCGAACCGTTTGTTCTGTGAATTTCAATCCCAAGTTTCTGTACTCGGGCAAACATTTTTGCGACAAATTTGTGGACCTGATATTCTTCGCAACGCTAACAAAAGCCCTGAAAACGAAGTTGCAGTGGGAATTCGAGATCTTGTACAGGCTCGGCTTGAGCTAATCATTTCTTTGCTCGTAGAGTTCTGAATAGAGTTCTTCGTACTGGCGGATCATGGTGCGGATATTGAAATGTTCCTCGACTCGTTCGCGGGCAGCTCTCCCAATTTCCGGCCAGACAGCCCGTTCTTCGATCATGGCAATTATCTCCTGAGCCAGCTGGTCCGGGCTCCTCGGTGGGACCAGTTTTCCGGTATTATCCGGTACAACAATTTCCGGGCTACCACCGACAGCGGTCGTCACGATCGGTAGGCCGACAGCCATTGCCTCGAGCAGAGTCAGTGAAATTCCTTCTGTCGTAGAGGACGAAACAAAGAATCCGGCGGTTGCCAACAGGTCATGAACGTCACTTCGTTCACCGAGAAACGTGACGTTGGACTTCATACCGAGTTCATTGGTCAGTTCCTCAAGTTGTTGACGCTCTTGCCCGTCGCCAATGAGCATCAACTGAAACTCAGGGTACGATTCCAAAACAATTTTGGTTGCCCGCAGCAGCGTCGCGTAATCCTTTTCGGGAGAAAGGCGTCCGACAGAGATCGCTGAAAGGGAATCGTGAGGACCACGAAACCGAAAACGTTCGAGGTCGATGCCGTTCCAGATACAGGTCATTTTAGCGGCGTTGGAGCGGTTTTGATTCTGGCAAAGTTTGGTTGCATCTTCGGAGACGCCAACAACTTTAGTTGTCAGATGATTCGCCAGGCGGAATTGCCAAACCGACTTCCGGTTAGGTCCGCAACCACGCCCGTGCTGGCTGTTAATCACAACAGGAACTTTCGCAAACTTGGCACCAAAGGCTCCATAGAACTGCGGGTAGGTGTTGTGTGTGTGAAGAATGTCGATTTTATGTTCTCTGAAAAGCTGCGCCAGTCGCTTCATTCCAGTCAGCTTGCCGATTTTCGAAAGACCAATCTGATCGATCTGAAAACCGGATTCCCGAAGTTCCTGAGCCGGATGGCCAATTCTTTCGAGGGCAATGAAACTGAGTTCGAATTTGCTGGAATCATGAAACCGACCATAGTCGACGAGCAGACGCTCCAGGCCACCGGTTTCAAGAGTCATGCTGAGATGGCAAACCTTGAGACGCTTCCTCGCAATCGAGTGGTAATCTTCGTTTTCCTGAGCTGATTCAGGAAGCTGTTCAATTGTTGTCTTCATGTGTGTGGTCCTACTGGAGCACGATATTCGGATGTTGAACGAAGTGAGTCTTTGGCGAAATTGGCTTCCGTCGTGAAGGCTGAACTTAGATGGCTACTGAGTCACAGAAGTCCCTTGAAGGAATCGTTTCATTTTCCGGTAAGTTTTAACTGTTTTAGTTTTGAGCGATGGACGGTTGAACGTTAGCCAGCACAACTGGTTGCAGTGCGTTGACAGGTTGTTCTTGTGCTGTTTTTCTCCGACCAGAAAATCGTACGCAGAGAAGCCTCGCTTCAACGCTTCTTCCATACAAAGGTAGTGCGTGATCAATCCAATGCTGGGGTATTCTTCAAAGGATTCAAAACCAGAGAGGTAGTCGAGCATTCTGTTTTGGTCGACAAGTAACATCAGGCAACCGACAGTTTTCGAATCGTCCCGGACACGAAACAGGACCAACTTTTCCTCCGCGATGAGTTGCACAATGAGTTGCCTCTGAAAGTTCAGAAACTTCGGATTGGCAAACGCTCCTGGTTCACCAGTGGCGTTCCAACGTTGTTGGTGAAGATCGACCAACTCTTCAAAAATTTCGGCACCTTGCGTGAGGTTGGTTGCCCAGTCCGTTTCAAGATTTCCGAGCTTCTTGATTCGTCGACGAATGTTTGAACGTGTACTTTTCCCAAGCTGAGAGATGACATCAGAGTTTTTCTCTCGAGCTTCTTCGAAGTCGAAATAGAGACTGTCTCGATAGCGAATCGCAGCGTTCGGAAAAGAAGCTTCCCACGGTTTGAGATCGTTGTCTGCGAAGCCGTCCAGATGAAAGACTTCCCAACTGGTGTCGTTTTTAATCGTGTTGACGAGCCCGTCCAGAAACGCCTGCGAATACTCCGGTTCAACCAGAAGGCGGTTGTATTCGACTTTAATTGTTCCCTGAAGAGCTTCTCCTGCGGTTCCGACATGCAGCGTCTTCACCGGAAACGGTCCGTATTTTTGTTCGATGCCAGCAGTCAGCAAAGCGATTCCGCGAACTTGCCCATCTGCCTCTCCCACCAGAAAGCGGAACGGAACTTCGTCACCGTAATTGTCAATCCAGCTCTGTACCCAGGCAGGATGGGTTGTCATCGAGGAGTTCCCAAGGCGATAAGACAGCCGGCTCCACAAGTTCAATCCTTCGCTCGCTTCAGAAGCTGAGTACGTTCTCCATGCCAGAGACGCCGAACTTTTCGACGCAGAATTCGTCTGCGTGATGTTGTTTTCATTTTGTGTCAGTGTTGATTGCATTTGAATCTTCGCACTTAGTGTGTGGCTGTTTTCGGCTGAATCGTTGTGAGCGGAAGCCTGTTTCGATCGACGATGTGAGTGAGGTAACGGATCCCCAACAGCACAATCCCTCCTCCACCCGTGACTGCGAGTAGATTCAACCACCCTGAACTCAGTTCGAAACGGGAGATGAATTCACAAAAGGCCAGTAGCACGATGAGTGCTGGAGTTTGGAGTACGACTGCTTGATGGAAGAGTTCTTTTCGATCCAGAAGAAGCTGCCTCATTGCGTAAGGAAGAAAAACAAACAGCTCGGTGAGTACGATCGGGATGAGAGTTCCAATCGCCACCCCCACGATGCCCAAGTATTGGATCAAGATGAGCGAAAGAATTAAGTTGAACACTGCCTCTGCAATGTCGATAAAGGCGGGAAGCCGAACCTGCCCTGTCCCGAGCAGTGCTTTCCGTGTGACAACCATTGGCAAAGCGACCATCTGTGCACCGACCAGAATTGCCATCACCAAGGCGCTGGATGGGTAATGTTTTCCAATCCAGGTTTGAATGAGCATTTCGCCAAAGTAGGTCGCTCCGATGAAAAAACCTCCAGAAAGCAGAAAGGCGACACCCATCCCTTTGGCAACAATTTTGCCGAGTTCATGACTCCCCTGCTTTGCATGAAGTTCACCCGCTTTGGGAAGAATTGCTTCACCAATTTGTGCAATCGGGATTTGAATCATCTGAGCAATTCGCAACCCGATCTGGTACGGAACCACTGCAATCGGCCCGAGCACCAAGCCGATCACGACCGTATCGGTAAAAAAGATGAGATACTCAGCAACGAGTGCAATAGCATTGAACGCACTGAAACCAAAACACTCTTGCAGCACATCCTTGCGAGTATTCCAGGGAGCAACTGAAAGAGTCGGAATCAGACGATAGGCAATGACCGCACTAATCAAATGCTCAGCGAGAGTCACAACGAAGAAGATCAGAGCGAGCGTGACCAGCCCATACTGCTGTTGCAAACAAAGCAGAACAAGCACGAGACGAGTAATCCCGATGCCAACCTCGATGCTGCGTTTGATATCCAGTCGCTGCATCCCGATCAGCACACCACCGTACACACTACCGATCATTCCAAGTGCGATTGTGCCGCCGACGATCAAGATCGACAGGCGAATTTCCAGGAGCGATAGTGAGTCCCATTTATTCAGACTCCCTGCAGCCCAGGCGAAACAGCCGGTCACCAACAGAGCGATGGCAGCTGTAACGAAATACACAGATTGAATTGAACTGACGAATTGATTCAGTCGTGTCCATTCCTTGCGAGCAGACAGGTCAGAAACATAACGACAAATTGTCGCCCCGAATCCGCCATAAATCATCCCTGAATACCCAGCGACGGCATTGATAAAGACCCACGCACCGTACTGCGATTCCCCCACCGTCCCGAGGATGTACGGCATCAAAAAGAAGCCGATCATCACGGTCACGAGGTGGGCTGCCCAACCGGCCAGAATGTTTTTCCTGAGTGTCATTGAGGCAATCTTTATGTGGTTGCAGTCCGAGGTTCACCAAGAACGAAATTAGGCAGGAAGGTCGCCAACCAGTATTTCAGTGAATTGAGCGAAGGTCGCTGACGGAGCAACTTTCCGTAGTACGAACGTGCGAGCCTTAAGTTTCTTCGCCAGAATAATGCCTTGGCATATTCCTCATAGAGATCTGCTTTCTTCGCGTGAACCATCTCTGCTGGAAGATTAAGTTGACCAGCGATGACGTCAACATTGTGCAACTCTGCCTTGATGACTCGCTCAAACTGCCCAGACAAGTTTCCTTCCGCTGGGGTGTAGTGAATCAGGGCTTGCTTCACCGTTACGATTCGATAGTCAGATGAAGCAATGCGAAGCCACAAATTGTAATCTTCAGCACACATCATCGCCCGGTCCTCTACGAACTCGCCGACTTCAGCCAAGGTTTTGCGATTCAGGACGACAGTTGAAGTGCCGATGTAGTTGTGCTTCCAGAGTGTTTTGAAATCGATCGCTTCAGATTCGAGCTCAATCTCTTCTTCAATTTCATAGCAGTGAACAACTCCAACATCCGGCATGCAGTACGGAAGTTGAATTTCCTGCTTCTCAGGCAGCCAGGTATCGTCTGCATCGACCAAAGCAATCCAGTCGTAACTCGCCTCGCGAATCCCATGATTCCGCGCAGCTGCGGGACCAGCATTGGCCTGCATGAGCAGACGAACCTGATCCCCATATCTGGAGACGACATCGCAAGTCGTGTCTGTTGAACCGTCATCAACAATGACAATTTCACTCGGTGGTACTGTTTGGGCTAGCACACTATCGAGTGTTTTTTCAATGGTTTTGGCCGCATTGTAGGCGGGAATGACAACGCTGTATTGAGGAAGTTGACTCATGGATTCATAACTCTCGTTCTTTGAGACATCAACGCTTAACCGAAGCGAGCAAAAACGCGGACAAACAGGTATGCACAAATCAGCACGCCGAAACTGCAAGCGATCCAGGGCTGGGCAGTTCGGGAATTTAAGACGAGTAATGGACGTGGACTTGGTCGACAAAAACCAACAAGGTTGATGAACGAAGCACAAATCCCAGCGATCATATAAGTCGGTGGAACGTAACATCGTGACAGGGAACACATTCCCATACACCAACAAGCCAACATGGCAGCGATGTACGGAAAGAGTCTTCGCAATTCAGGCTGATGAATTTTGAATCCATTCGTTTTCATCAGGAGAAATGTAAACGCGGGGAGAAAGAAACAGCCAAAGAAGAAAGTTCCTCCAACAAGCCCCAGCTCAACGAACGCATGGACATAAGAATTGTGCGCGACGTGTGTTGAAATTTCCGTGTACTGACCTTCGCCGATTCCAAAGATGACACGACTGTTGCGAATGGCCATCAAGCCATCGCTCCAGATTTGAATCCGCTGTTGCCCCGTTCCACTGGAAACATCGATATTCGCTGCTCGCCCCAAAGCAACGGGAACGGCGGCAGCACAGAGGGCCCCAATTGTCAGTGCCACCTTTCCTCCGTAGCGAGTGCAAAGCCATGCAAACATCGCAATCATCGCTGCGAGAAGCCCTCCGCGAGAGTACGTATAGTACATCGCGATCGCCATGATCATTAAAGGCAAGATCCACAGAACCCGGAACAATGAAATGTTCTTATCGGTCAGGAAGTAAATCGAGATAATCGACGTCACCACAATCAAAAGCGACAAGTCGTTGGGATCGTGAAAGATTCCTAAACCGCAAATCCTGAAGAACCAGATTTCGTTTCCGTAACGATCAACACCGTCCCGGTCAGGAATATGACGCAGGATCGTCCGCTCATCGGGAGGAAGCTTGTGCTCGATATCCAGCACTTGCTCAAGATTCGGATTGTTTACCCACTCCGCGTTGAAGCTTCGGTAGTCCACGACGCTGTATGCAATCATCAATGTCGAGCAAATCGCTGTCGACATCAAAAAATACCGTAGGCGAAGCGGCGTTGTGATGACCGAGACCAACACCAGGTAATACAGCGTGACCTTCAGCATTCCGATCACAGCTGTATCGATTTTGTCTAAATTCCCTGTCGACAGTCGTGACAATCCGACACAGATCGTGACAGCAATCACGCAGAGATTCACGGGCTGCTGGATCAATGACTTCCATTGAACCTGATTGTGAATCCCCTGAATGGAGAACAACAATGCCAGAACAATAAACGCGAGATACACCTGCACATCCCCCATCGCCGGAAAAAGTTCCGACGGGCGAATAAACAACATGGCGTTGGCCAACAGGAAAAAGATGTATCCGAGCAAGTTGTTGCGAAATCGAGTTTGTGGTTCAAAAAGCAGCAGAGTCCTTCCCTACGACAGGAAAGTTCTTCTTGCATAACTATGAACCGCTCCCGATGTTGCGGATTGTTGAAGCCGGGCGAGATACGAAAAATACACGTGGGGAGATGCGACAACATTGAAAAACTTGATTCAGCCCTTTTATCCGGACATTGATTAAAATCGCCCTAGCCGTTGCAATACGATCTTTTCGGGACATACTTCTGCTGAAATGCCTGTCGCAACCAGTTCACACGACAATTGTCGGAAACAATTCCGAATTTCATGTCGAACTCATTTGAACACGCGGATGTGTTCTGGATTCATTGCGATTGGAGTGAAGCCATTCATGCGAATTGTCGATTTCATCGAAAGAACAACATTTTGATAACGCTTGAAGTACGCGTTTGGATCGCCTTCAAGTTCCTCGACAATTCAGCTTCAACGCTCGAATTTGTTGAAGCACGAGTCTGTGAGCTCAGGAAGAGGCTCGTTGGAAAAGATTGGCAAATTCAAGATGCCTGCAAAGGCAATCAACAAGGTGAACCGGCGAATGTCCAAGACGACAAGTGCAAAAGCCAAACAATCTTCCCAGGGACCTTTAGTGATCTGGCATGGGATGACTGTCCCTCGGATGTGTGAGCTGCTTTCCAAAGGGCCCAACTTACACTGGACTCGCGCCGGACATATCGCTTTCCTCCCATTCATGGGGCTGTACAACTCCGTCATGTCGGGTGCAGAATCTTTGATCTACGGCTCTCGTATCAAGAAAGTGAAGCTCGAAAAACCACCTGTTTTCATTTTGGGATTCTGGCGCAGCGGAACAACTTTGCTGCATAACCTGATGACCTCCGACCCTCAATTTTCGTACCCCACCATGTACGAAACGCTGTTTCCTTCTCACTTTCTGGTGACGGAGAAAATCAACACAACGCTTACTGCTCCCTTCGTGCCGAAAAGCCGACCGATGGACAACATGCCAGTCGCATGGGATGTCCCGCAGGAAGATGAAGTCGCTCTGTGCATTCTGACGCTCATCTCTCCCTACTCTCTCCTCGCATACCCTCACGACGTTGATGAAAATATTCCGTCGCTGCATGTTGAATCGCTTCCTGAAGCGAAGAAACAACGCTGGAAAGATGCGCTGGATCGTTTCGTTCGAAAGTTGACTGTCCGTTCGAAAAAGCAAATCGTCCTGAAGTCACCTTCGCATACTTACCGGATTGAAACACTTCTGAAGATGTATCCCGACGCAAAATTCGTTTACATCTATCGAAACCCGCTGGACGTCTTCAATTCAACTTGCCACCTGCGGCGGACAATGATTCAAGAAAACACATTGGGACGCCCCATTTTCAAAGATGTTGAACAGGAAGTGAAGCGGCTGTACCGACTTGCATTTGACCGATACCAGACAGACAAGCAATTGATCCCTGAAGGTCATCTGCACGAAGTGAGATACGAAAGCCTGGCAGCTGAACCTGTCGAAGAGATGGAAAAAATTTATGCCTCTCTAAACCTTGATCACGTCGATGAAATGAAGAAGGCGGTTGAACCACAGGTCGAAAAGCTGAAAAACTATAAGAAAAACAAATTCGACCCCGATCCAGTCTTGGCGAAGGAAATCTACACAGAATTCCGAGATGCCTACGAAAAGTACGGATACCAGCCACCGCTCCCGGATCTCGAATAGAAGTCATTCAAGCTCATGTCACGTTGTTTCTTTGTGGATTGCATCCATGAAATCACAAAGCGAACTTCGTAGGCATGGTTTATACAGATTGATGCGATCCAGATGAATGCGAAATAGAGGGATTGCCCCCAGTGAGATCGCAGTGAGAGTCTGGTAGTCGACAGGGCTCTGCTTCCCAACTTCTGGTTCTATCCAAGTGGAATAGGCTCGCCGTTAAACAGCGGAATTGGTCGGTTGCTGAGATCGTACCAGTGGGCGTTTCGGGAAAAGCCGAGTGTCTTGTAAATCGTCGCGGCGAAGTTGTCGGGAGTTTGCTTGTCGCTCGTTGGGTATCCACCATGCTTATCGGTGGAACCGAGAACCTGCCCTCCAGAGACTCCTCCACCAGCGATCAACATTGTCTGCACAGCTCCCCAATGGTCGCGGCCGGGTAATGCATATGCACTTGGAAGAAGCGAGATTTTTGGAGTCCGACCAAACTCTCCCGCGACGATGACTAAGGTGTCATCAAGACGACCCTCATTGTGTAAATCATCGAGAAGCGCTGAGAGCGAAGCATCGAATGGTGGTAGCAGATAATTCTTCAGATTCGGGTACATGTTCCCATGTGTGTCCCACGTTTCATTGTTGCCCAGATTCACCTGAACGTATCCGACTCCTTCACGGGTCAGTCGATTCGCTAACATCAACGACCAACCAAAAGTATTCCGCCCATACCGGTCAAGGTCTTCAGCTGGCGCATCGGTGACGTTGAAAAGCTCCCGCATTTTCGGATCGGAGAGCATGGTAATCGCCCGACTCTGGTACCGTTCCAAAGCGTCTGTTTCATGGAGTTGGTCAAGCAGAGGACGGACTCCGCCAATCTGTTCGAGAAGTTGCAACCGACGGTCTGATCGAGTCGCATCAATTCCTTTAGGCGGTGCGAGGATCGGCGTCTGAAACTTCAGTGACTTATCAAGTTCACCACCTCGCTGATGATGAAATCCGAACTCTGGCCAAGCTCCGTATGTGAGTGCGTTGAAGCGAGAGGCTGCCAGAAAATGAGGCTCCCGATGCGCTCCCATGACTCCCGCAAACTGTCCGGGAACCACTCGACCAGTGCGGTGAATCAATCTTTCAGGCAAGACAATTGCAGGGGGAAGGCTTCCAGAGTCCGGAAGCAATGCACCAATAATCGCAGCCATTGAGGGATGATCAGTCGGTTTCGGTCGTGAAGGATCAAACCCTGTTGGCAATTTACTTTGCCCGGAAAGCATCACCATGTGGCCTTGCGAGTGCTCGTTGTACGTGTGCGAAAGGCTCCGGACGAGAGACCAGCGTTCACTTCGTTGGGCGAGCATCGGCAAATGTTCGCAAATTTGCAGCCCCGGTGTCGCAGTCGAAATCGGCAGAAACTCACCGCGAATATTATCGGGAGCAGTCGGCTTCATGTCGAAGCTATCCTGTTGCCCTAATCCACCGGAGAGGAAAACATAGATGACAGACTTCTTAGGCCGACCGGTCGAACTCTTGTCGACAGCACGGCTAATGTTTGTTGCTCCGAATCCCATCACTCCTAATGCAGATGTTCCAAGAAACTTACGGCGGGAATGAGATTTCTCAAGCGGATTCAGATGCGGCATCGGAGCCTCCGATGGAATTGGTGGGTGGTTTGATGGGATCAAGCATTGCAGATTCGTAGGATTCGATCAAGTTCCATCAACGAACTGTGATGCCATGAGGCGGCATCAAGTGATAAAATGGCCGGTTAATGGGTCATCGCGTAAAAGATGATATTAATGCCCATGGGGTAAGCTTTTTTCTCTGAGAACTCATGGAAATACCATTCGTTTTCGCCTTCTCTTTCCCAGCCATCTCCCAAGTCGGTGTTATGACAGATCACGACCATCAGCCGACGCTTGTCATCGAAGATGCCGCGATAATGAACTTCTTGCGCGTCTTCACGCTCCCAGGTGATCCCGTATGGCCGTCCTTGAACCGCGGCATTGATTGAAGGGACTTGCGGTTTTTCCTTGATTTCGTAGACGCAGTTGAAGATGGGGTGCTCCAGTGGGATGTCTTCGATTTCGCGGTCAGGAAAAACCTTCTTGATTTCGGTTTCAAAATTGTACCACTCTTGTTCTCCCCAAAAATCGTCGAACATCGCAAAGCCACCATTGATGAGATAGCGACGAAATTCCTTCACTTCTTCAGGAGTGAAATTCAAGCCTCCATGGCCTCCGAATCCACCACGACGACTAAAACCTCCCCCCGGTTCACAGAAATAGACGAAGGGATAATTGAATAACCGCTTGTCGGTCAGTTCCAGGACAATGGGATCGGGATTCACTTTGAGTGAGGTGAGCTGTTGAAGTCGAAACGACAGATTCAAGTCACTGTCCGGATAGTCTGTTCGCCAGCGGCCTCGATCACCCTGAATCGCGTTGTAACGGATTCGCACGAACGTAAAAACATCCGAGGGAAACTCCTCGTCTTCTTCCCAATCCGGAACTCCATTCCTGTCGAGATAGAAACGTGTCCCATCACCTTGCGGTTGGAACATTTGCCTGCGTCGATTTTGGAACTGTGCCGTGCATTCCGCTGAGAGGCTAAACAAAGCGAGAACGATCAAGAGCTGATTTTTCAGCGTAAGAATCAATCGACTTTTTTCAGCCATCGTGGCAACTCCATTGCTAGCCAAGTTGAATTTCCTCTACCACAACCTGTCCACGTTATCGAACCTCAAGCAAAACACAACGATCAACGGGAATGTCTGGACGATGACTCTTCTGGGCTCCTAGAGCATCTTTCGAATTGGTTTGCAGGTTCTGCCTCGCGGCGAACAGCATTTTACTGGAGAAATGCGTTTTTCACGGGCACACGGTGGAGCAAACTGCTCTAAGTATTGATCGCTTCGCTTGTCGCAGCATCACTCCCAACGACGAATGATTTAGGTTGATCAATTCCCAGTTCTTTCAGGTAGAGCTTTTGCATCTCCAGAATTCCCGCATCTGTTGGCGCGTTTCGCTTTGCATCCCAGAATGATCCTCGTTCGGGGTGTTGCTCCCAATGATCCCAGTGGTCGATCAGAATTCCGGAATACTCTGCGACACATCCCCGAATCGCTTCGAGATATATCAAACGGTCAATCTGCTCCGCCGAATCATCCTCGTACTCAGAATATGGCGGAGTACAGACCACCGGCATCGCTCCGAAATTTTGAATTTGCTTGATGATTCCGATCAGCGAACGCTCAAACTCCTCGCACTTCTCGACGCCACTTTCACAATCCGCGAAGCCACACACCAGGGTCACCACATCCGGGGCGAACGTCGCGAAACGATCTTTCATTTGTACTTTCACATGCTCCAAATGGGCATGAGCGTAGGTGGCATTCACAAAAATTTCATTCGTCCTGCCGAACTCCGTCTTCGTCCAGTCAGCAACGAGTCGAGGGAATGTTTGTGAGGAGCGAAATGCCGAGCAATAATTCGAATCGCCGGAAAAAATCCAAGTCATTGGCTCATCATGCTGAAGGCGTTGATAGAGCGCACTTGGACCGGGATGGGAGGGGTCAAACGCCTTAGGAATAACAGTTGGTTCCTCAACCACGGGAGGTAACTCGTCATCACCTTTGGTTGGATTTTCAGTTGGCTGATGATTCAACGCAATCGCAACTCGCCTACGGCGAGTTGAACGACCAGGAAGTGAAAAAGAAGAACGTCCCACTGGAATCAAAGAGCCTTACTGAACAGAAATGTTTTTAGAACTGATCCTGAAACCTGAATTTGCTCTCTCAAGCTCTAGGGAGAAGTGAAAATCCCACAAGTTTCCGGACTGGTTTTAGATTGAAAGGAATCTTAAATTTTGCGTCAGATTTACAACGCAAATCAACTGTTGTTGATCTCATTAGTGCCGCCAAGAAGGGAATAGTCAAGAAAAAGGTGCTAAATGGGGAGGTTTTGCTACGAACTCTGCAGGAGCGATACGCCATGACGCAAAACCGTAAGAGTCTATGATAACCGAACTGTCAAGATAGGGGGAATGGGTCAACGTCGCGTATTGTGTGATTCGTTCGATGCCCTCGTCTCCAGTCCCTTTCGAACCGATTCTAGGCCTAAGAGTCCTTGGAGCGCACTGGCCAATTTGCCGATGTCATTCTCATGGGGACCAGGAAGGTCCAGCTTTCAGAAACTCTAGCACTGCTCCCGAAACCGACTCTGAATCTTGAAGTTGCTCTCTCAAACGTTGAGGAAAGCAGCGATTCCAGAGGTTTTCGGACAGGTTCAAGTTTCCAGTCTCTCAAATCAATTTTTTCTAAAGAGATATCGCGGCAGGATGACCGCTCAATTTGCAGGTTCTCGTTCATTGGATGATCGTCGCCGTCGCCGTTTGGCTCAGGAGTCGACCGAGGAGGTTGCGTCTCAACCTTCTAAACAAAAACGACAGACAAAGAAGTCCTCCGAAACGGAGTCGAAACCGGAAAAGGTGAGGCTGGTTTCGGATGTCGTCGCTGACGAGAGTCTTGTTCCGAGTGCACTCTGGAAAGTGATTGCTTTTGCGGTCATTGGCTTTTCGATTTTGTCCACTCTCGTCTGGATCAACATCAAAGAGCCCTCCCTCAACGGAATCGAGCGTTTACTTTCTCCCGCTCATGGAAACGCCTTTCAACTTTTTAGCGTTCTCTCATTGATGCTGGCCGCGCAGTTGTGTTTTACCATTTGGTGGTATCGCTCGCGGAGTCGCAAAGATTTCAGCGGTCGATATCGCATCTGGGCCTGGGCTGGCAGTTTCTGGGCCCTCGCCTGCGTCTCGACAGGCCTGAGAATTCATGAACCACTTGCACAACTTGCCTATGAACGCTGGCCAATTCATAGTTGGAGACCAGAACTTTTGTACTGGTTTGTTCCGTTTTCCGTATGCGTGATGGCACTTCACCAACTCCTCTCTCTGGACATGCGGCACTCGCGAAGCAGCCGAGTGTTGTGGAACATTGCGTTGATCATCGGTCTCAGCGTCGCTGGATTGAACCTTGGGCTCGACCTGTCTCTCTCCGAACCGATTCGAGAACTCGCAGTAGCAGCTGTCACATCGCTCTGGCATTTCTGGATCGCATTTTCGCTTCTCTTCCATGCACGTTTCGTTGTCCATGTGACGAATGAAGCGGCTCCGCGAGGACTGTCTCGATTGAAACGAACAATGTACTGGTTCCACGAAAGAACTGCTGGAATCCGTGGGAAGCTCGGAGTCATCCTGGCACGACGCAACGGCAAAAAATCAGATAAGCAGAAACAAAAATCACTTTCAAAGTCAGAGAAGCTGGAAGCTCGAAAGAAGCGAAAAGAAGAAGCGAAAGCGGCTCGTGAGAAAGCGCAGGCTGATAAACTTGCCAAACGAGAACAAGCAGAGGCTGATCGCAAGGCAGCCAAAGAAGCAAAACAACAAGTGCAGCAACAAGCTCGCGAAGAAAAAGAGGCTGCGAAATCAGCACGTCTGAAGCAACAACAAGCTGAAAAAGAAGCCAAGCGAGCGGAGAAAGAAACCAAGCAGGCCGAAAAGAAGACCGAAGCCAAACAGCCGAAAAGTTCAAATACCCCAAAACCTTCAAAACAGGCTAAAAAACCGGTTCCGCAGAAGAATCCAAAACCGAACGTGTCCGCTGAAAAAACTGAGACATCTGCCACCGACTCAAGGACAGCCTCAGGGCGGAAACGAAAACGGGTGTTGGGCAACTCGACACGTATCGATCCCCCAGAAACCCCCAAGCAGCCGCACGTTCCAGCTGAGCCAGAAAATCTAGATTATTCAGACGATTATCATGTCGATGAATATATGGACCACGAAGATTACGACGATTACGATTCCCCCAAGATGAGCAAGAAGGAACGTCGTCGTGCTCGGAAAAACAGAAAACGCTAGATCATCTTTCCAATTGGTTTGCAGGTTCTTCCTCGTGCACTCTGTGCGTTTGAAGCCTCCAGTCTCACAACGCAATTCAGAACGCTATGAGATCGATCGCAGTGACTCTTTTCTTGTTTGCCCAGCTTTGATTCAGTCAGCAGTTTTGACTTCTTCGTGCTGAATTTCTCCATGCTCGTCATTCCAAAGGAAAGCAAGCTTGCTAGATCCTGTTTCACTTTGAGGGGTTAATTGAATCTCCAGAAAACCTCCGGACGCTTCTCGCTGTGAATAAGGTTGTTTGATCGTCCCTTCCGGGTCTGTCGATTTTGGATCTCCAGGTAATCGACCGGGACGCGAATTCTCATCGATCAGAGCCCCACTGCTAAACTCTTCAATTCCACTGGGGTGGATCGAGTGGTACTGCCAGTGCCGGTCTCCGCAAACGATGTAAAAGTTTTGCTTGGCGACGCCAGATTCGTTCAGCCAGTCAAAAAACTCGTCTCGCTCATGTTGAAATCCGCCGACATTTGTATGGTTATCAGTTTTGCGGAGATCATCAGGGCCGATCATGGGAGTTGGTGAGATCAAAATTTTGAACGCAGCGTCGCTTTCTACAAGCGTTTTCTTCAACCACTCTTTTTGTTCCTCCCCCCAAATTGTCTTCTCCGGCCCATCGGGAGCTGCGTTATCGCTTCGATAAATCCGGCCTTCTGTGAACCAGAGTTGAAGATCTTTGCTGATGCGATGTGTCCGATAGGTTTTTACATTCTCGTCACCGTGAGCAGCGATCGGAAGTTGCTCAAGCATCATACGGCGGGCGGTTTCTGGAGTCGGCTTGTAATCACCGGAATTGTCTCCATCGTCGATACGGTAGTCATGATCGTCGACTTCCCAGTACGTGGGAACAGCTGCGAAAAGAGAAATAAATCGTGGCTGACGAAATTGCTCATGCCATTTCTGGCGAAGCTCTTTCACCGTCTCTGCTCGCGGATTATCCGGGGTGTCGTAATAGACATTGTCACCCGTCCCAACGAAGAACAGCGGCTTTTTCTTCAGAATCGTATTCAGTGCGGGATAGCCGAGATGTTTGTCTGGGCCAGAGTACGGCTCCGGGAGTTCACGATTGTTTTCAATTTTGTGTTGCTCTAAATCAATGCGATCGTCTCCATGAAATTTCGCAAAATTCATTCCGGTAACCACCACAAAGCTGAGCGGCTCATTCAGTTCAGCCCCATACAGAGTGCTGAAGGTTGCCGTAGGGCCAGGTTGGAGTGAGTTTTCATCAGCCCCGATTTCTGTCTTGCATGTGTACTCGGTCCCGGGTGAAAGTCCATCCCAAACCGAACGGGCAATGAAATCGTAAGTTTCCAAAGCTTGCACAGTGACCGCATCGCCGATCTGTGTGTCCCCTTGAGAGAGCGTGAATTTCACAACCCCGGGAACGCCGGGAAGATCTCTTTCGATGAGTTGGTCCCCTTGCGTCAGGCGGACTTGCACGAACGCAGATTGATCAGTGAGTTCACCGACCATGATCCCCTGCCCTGCCATCAAAGAACTGTCCGGAGTCTTGTCACTCGGATCGGCTTCCGAAGAATTTGAGGAATCCTTCGCACATCCAACGAGAAAAATCGACAAGCTGAGAATATAAAACAGACGGTGCGACACGGTGATTCCCTCCAAGGCCATTCCAATGGTGTTCTTTACGTCCTGCCTCATGGTAAGCGGTCTATAAAATAGTTTAGGCACTCTTCACGGGCATAACTCTTCCCGGGCATAAGAGTATTAAAAAATCTCTGGCTCCAAATGAGACGCCCACATCGTATCATCAATCCGCTTTGATGCACATCAAGCGAGTGGATGGTAAAAAGAAATCCGGTTCCACTAAGAATGCGTTCGTGCTTTCAGCGATCAATATCGCCCCCCGGAATCAGCGAGAGTGCTCGAATTGAAAGCGTGATATCTGCTGAACCAATCCAAGCACCGAGCGCCTGAACAAATCGAGATCCGGCAGGATGTTGTTCCAGTTGATGTGTGAATATTACTCTTGGTGAAATGAAAAGAAATTCGTCTGTCAGGATCAGAACTGAACGACTAGAGTGACGCTTCTATCGATGAGAGTTTCCCAGAAGGCAAGTGACGATGTCGAGATATGACCTGATTGTGATTGGTGCGGGCGGATTTGGAACAAGTGCCGCCTATTACGCTGCCAAACGTGGAAAGAAGGTTTTGGTTCTGGAACAGTTTGAGCGAGGTCACCGTCGCGGAAGCTCACATGGTGAATCGAGCATCATTCGAAAAGCGTACTTTGAACATCCCGATTCGATCCCGCTTTTGCAACAGGGGTACAAACTCTGGGTCAAACTGGAAGAGATTTCACAACGCGAGTTGATCTCTCCTTGCGGATTGATGCTGGCTGGAAGCCCTGAGAGTAATGCCATTGCAGGAACTCGATCAGCATCACAAACCCATGGATTGGACCTGGAAGACATTTCAGAAACTGACCTTGAAGATCGATTCCCGGGTTTCAACATTCCGGACGGTTATGATGTCGTCTACGAGGTCGATGGTGGCGTGCTTCATGTTGAAGACTGTGTCGATGTCTTGACGAGCCTGGCGGAGAAACGTGGCGTTGAATTTCAGTGGAACGAAGCGGTGACGCACTGGGAGTCGGACGGAGATCAGGTCAAAGTCTGGACCAAAGAGACAACCTTTGAAGCAGACGCTTTAATCATCACAGCTGGGGCCTGGTCGCCGAAGCTGCTGGCTAACATCGAGAACTTTCCGCGGCTGGATGTTTTACGGAAGTTGATGTTCTGGTTCCCAGTCACTTCTGACGCTTACGACTTTAGCATGGGCTCATCGGGATTCCTCTTTGACATGCCCTATGGCGAATTCTACGGATTCCCTTGTCTCGACGGGCAGGTCATCAAGGTCTGCCAGCACTCAGACGGGGATCCCGTCACGGATCCGAACGAATTAGACACCCAGCTTTATGCCGAAGATTTGGAGCCGGTTGCAAAATTTCTGCAGGAAGTCATGCCCGATGTTGAGGTCACTCCGGAATCACATTCGGCTTACATGTACACGATCTCCCCTGACCAACAATTCATTGTTGACCAGCACCCGAGTTACCAAAACGTTGCCTTCGGCGCTGGGTTCAGTGGGCACGGTTTTGAATTTGCTTCCATTCTCGGAAAAGTCCTTTCCGATTTAGCGATTGATTACGAAACAGAATTGCCGATTGATTTCCTGCGTCTTCAGCGATTTTCGTAAATCTTTAACTCGGCATTGTTGAAGACCAGCAATCTCAGATTTCTGGAACAGAGTCCGCCTGTCACTTTTGAGTTTCAAACCACCATTCGAGTAAAGCCCGAAACGGTGGAGTCAATTTGTCTGGTTTCGTATCGAGAAGTTGGAGCAACTCCTGGCGTGTGAAGTACTCAACCTCGGCGATTTCTCCCGGGTCAGGTTTTGGTGGTTCGTCAGTGATCATCTCGTAGAGAACTGAGTGTTCGTTCGCCGTCAATGGAGAAGCAGGAAGCTTTGTCAACCGAGTCAGCTCTCCGGCAAGGTCGAGCTCTTCCTTGAGCTCACGGTGCGCGGCCTGTTCGTAATCCTCTCCTGCATCGAGATGACCTGACGCGGATGATGTGTAGAAGTTCGGAAATTGATCTTTCGTGTCCGACCGCAAATGGACCATCAACCTTCCATCGGATCGCCAAATCCAAATGTGGACAGCTCGATGGAGCAGACCGCGTGCGTGAACTTCTGCACGCGGAGCCTGCCCGATCACTTGATCGCATTCATCGCAAACATCAAAGATTTCTTCAGCCATTTTTCGAATGGATCACTTTCGTGTTTCTTGTGCCTGCGGAGTGTCAATCTCATGTGAAATATCAAACTGACTCACGAGGCAGAACGCGTACATGTTTGAACTGATCCTGAAACCTGAACTTGTGCTCTCTAACGCTGAGAAAAGTCATGATTCCGCAAGGTTCCGGACTGGTTCTTCAAATAGTTTTCGAACCAATTCAAGATTGGCCCTCACGTTCTGCCTCATGGCGATCAGTCTATGAAGTCAGAAAAGTGACCATCAGGCAGACGGCAAGCCGTAAAATCCTCTTCTCAACCTGGATGAGCATGGCTGACCGTTTTCACCCACTCATGGGCCATCAATTGTGCCCCATACGGTGAGGGATGGACTCCATCTTTTGCCCAGTGCTCTGGAGGGGCATACTTGATCGCTTCATCAAACATGGACTGAAACGGAACAAAAACCGTTTGAAATTCTCCAGCGACTTTGGAAGCAGCTTTCCGAAACTGATCAAAGAGTGGGAACCATTTATCGTCGACCGCACCGCACTTGAGAACGAACGGCTCACAGATCACCAGCTTGATCTCGGGGAGTTCCTTCTTTGTGCGATCGAGCAATGCCCTGAAGTCTGTCTCGTAGGTCTCCACGGTTCCGTCGTATCTTCCACTGAGATGATGCCATATATCATTGACACCAATTAAAATACTCAGCACGTCCGGCTTAAGTTCCAGGCAATCTTTATCCCATCGGTCAGCGAGCTGAAAAACCTTGTTTCCGCTGATCCCTCGATTGTAGATTTTCAACTGAGCCTCTGGCATCCCAACCAGCAGTTGCGATGCAGCCATCCAGGCATAGCCATTTCCGAGAGCTTTTTGATTGTTCGGTTTCCCTGCTTCGGGGCGGCTGCGACCTGCATCAGTGATGGAGTCTCCCTGGAAGAGGATTGTATTCCCCGATTGAATGAGAGAGACAGCTTGCTCATTTTTTCCCTGGGCGGAAACGAAATTGGAGTTGGAGACTGCGCCGACAGTTGTGGCTCCAGCGACTCCCAGTGCCAAAGTTTTGATGAAGTCTCTACGACCTGAATGTGCCATTTTGTCCTCTTTGAGTAGGGCTTGCTTGCTATAACCATTTTCAACACATGCGGTGAAAGTGAGCTTCACAGACGCGACAAGCATTGAAAAGACTCTGATGTTCGAAGATTCGTTAATAGTCTTCTTCTTCGTCACTTTTTTTGCAAGACGCAACCCATTTTTGCAGGTCCGAAAACATTTCTTTGACGAGTTCCCCGTGCGATGCAGAAACATCTCTTTGCTCGCCTGGATCAGCGATGAGATCGTATAGTTCCCAACTCTTCCCTTTGTCGGTTGTGATGAGTTTGAATTGTTGAGTGACCCAGGATTGTGAGTTTCGATATTGAAATCCTATCGGAGAATCTCTCACTTGCATCGGCTTCCCGGTGAGTAATGGAAGCAGTGAAATTCCATCTAACGGTCGCTGATCGGGAAATTCAATCTCAAGAAGATCAAGAATCGTCGGAAGATAATCACTGGTGACTGCTGGCAAATCTGTCTCCGTGCCGGGCGTCACATGTCCCGGCCATTCCAGGATTCCAGGATTCCAGGATTCCAGGAACTCGAACGCCTCCCTCGTAAAGCGAACGTTTCCTTCCCCGAAATGGTCCGGCCGAACCGGGAGCCTGCCCGCTCTGCCCTTCAGGCCCGTTGTCAGAACAGAACCAAATCATTGTTTCCTCTGCCACGCCGGAATCTTGCATTGCTTGCCGTAAACGCCCGACTTGTTCATCCATGGCGCTCACACACCCATAGTAATTTCTCTCGTAGCTAGTGAATTTCTTATACGGAGTGACATGTTTTTCTCCCGCGACGACCGGAAGGTGTGGAGCATGGAACCAAATGGCAGCAAAGAATTTTTGGTCGCTTTTCACAGCCTTCTGAATAAAAGGAATCGCACGGTCCATGATCAATTTCGAATCATCACCTTCCAGGTTATCTGTGACGGCATTTCCGTTCTCGTCCCAGTAATGCGTTCCATAGTTGACTGCCAGAGACTTGTCTTGAATAAAGTCCCATCCCTTTTGCGTGCCACCTTTAGGTTTGATCATCGGGTCGAATGTCGGAACTTTAGACTCGGTCACAAAGCAGCGGTCGTAGCCGTTCATTTGCGGTGTCGAGAAGTGCTTCTTTCCACGCGGCCCGCCACGATTGGCGTCTTTTACGACTGTCGTCAGTGTTCCCAAATGCCATTTCCCGAAATGCCCCGTTGTGTAACCTTGATCCTTGAGAATCTCGGGGAGGGTGATTTCTTCCGGTTTCATGTGTCCTGTGTTTGCGTTGTAAATTCCGTATCGATACGGATGCCGTCCCGTTAAACACGATCCACGTGTTGGGCTGCAAACCGATCCGGCTGAATAGAATCGATTGAACTTCAACCCCGCTCGGGCCATTTCATTCAAGTGAGGAGTTTGAATTTTAGAGTCCGGGTTGAACGCCTGGATATCGCCCCAGCCCAAATCGTCGCACATCACAAGTATGATGTTCGGCTTCTCGCCGGCTGAGATGGGCGTGACGATACAAAAAAACAAAGCAAGAAGTCGGTGAAGCATTTGCTGGTCTCAATTGAGGATTTCTGATCGGCCCTTCCCCGCAAGGATCGTTTCCACGAACGAATCGCGACTCGCCACGAGACAATACGTTAAGACCAATCTTCACGTTAAGACCAATCTTCGGTTTGCTTCAGTAACCGGAGGAGAAGTTGAACACTGCAGTTCGCGACGAGTCACTGTGTGAATCCCACAGACTTGGACGGGCTCGGCCATTCGGGAATTCTAACACAAGAGACTCATTAAAGATGAATTAGCGCAAGTAGAACTTGATGGATAAAGAAAAGTGAGTCGCTGCAGAGAAACAAGCAGTGAAGAAATAAAACGAGCCTCACCAGGACGGGCCTGACCTGGGAGGCTCTGAGCGTTAGTGATACGGGCCAGAACCACTAACGCTGTTAAGTGAATCATCTCGCCATCTGGTCATAAAGTCAATGTTAAACTTGTCACTCCCTTGAAAAATCGTCTCCATCGAAGATGTTTCTTGCCGGCAAGAATCTTCGACCGAAATCGTCTTAAGAATGAAACTCAACAGTTACATCAACAAAAAATACGTAACCATATTACCATCAATAACTTAAGAAACAGAGCAAGGCCTAGACATCAAGATCGTGAATGACTCGTGGAATTCAACCACCTTCAAATGCAGCGAAGGTAGAGTCAGAATTCAGAGACTGATCTCACTGTTTTCTTCGATTCAATCGGCAGAAACTGACCTCAAGTCTGTGCCTGATCAGGCTCTCAGCTGAAAATCCAAGAGGATCTTCACGCTCTACCTGCCTCGTGGCAGACAGTCTTGGGAGACATGATAGCGACTAACACGAGCACGACAGGCATTGAAGAGAGCGCGAAAAAAGTGCGCGGAATAAAGTCCCCACACACAAAACCGGGATCACTGGTTCGTGTCCGACTGTAGCGACTCCAGTTCTTCATAGAAGGCCGCTCTCAGCTGAATTCGTTCAGCAAACTGTGAAATCAGCCGTTCGATTTCACAGACCTGCCAGGATTGAATAGCTTGATCCCGGATTCGCCAAGGAGCCTGTGCGATCTCGAACGCCTCTTTCGGAATTGCAGTCGCGGCAGCGGGGAGTGAATTTAACCAATGAATGACAGATCTGTCTGTGCGTGAACCAACCAGTCCACGTGTGATCCGTAAATACTCTTTGGCGAATGAACTTGACCAAGGAGTCCCAATGAACGGGAGAAGCCGAGAAATTGGAGCGTTCGTCGGATCGGGTTGATCCTGCACCAATTGCAGGATTGCACGTTCCAGTTTCGATTGCTCAAACCAAACAGAGAGCGTTTCCAGCATGGCGATTGCCTGATCTTGAACAACAGCATGTGGGTGCTGAGTCATTGCAGACCAGTACTTCCACAGCGGCTCTACCCAGTCGATCGTCTCGAGATTTGAGGCGTCGCATGCTCCCACCGATCGAGTCCAACCGGTGATCACTGAGTGGGAGAAGTCGTCGTGCAGAACCGCGTTGATGAGTTCCAAGGGCGAAGCTTCAAAGAATGTTGTCCAGTTCGCAGGAGGAATACGAGAGACAAGCTCTTCTGTCCAAAAAGCTCGCTTTCCTTGAGCCCCCGAAGCTGACGCAGGGATTCCATCCTCCTCCCAATCCCTGGGTAATTCTTGAGGAGGTTGGCAGGTGAGCTTCAACTGAGATCCCGTTGAGGGAATTCGTTCAAGAAGTTGTGTTGCTCGCTGTTGATGTCGAGCAGATAGATTTGAAGTTGGAATTTTAGCAAGTAAGTCGGCCGCGACTTGTTTTACATACTTGCTGCGATCCTTAAGAGCAGACTCCAGGAACTCTTCATCGTGTTCGCTAAGACTGGTAGCCATTCGCTCAAGGAACTGACGCCGCACATCCGCTTTCTCTTTCTTAAAGCAGTTCAGTAACCATGTTCGCCCTTGTTCTGCATCGAGCAGACGAACTTGCGTCAACACTTCGCAACGTTGTGGAATCGTCCCTTCATTCCACTGCTCTTCAAGAATTCTAACATCGACCGCCTCATTGATTTCAGCATCAAGAACCCATTCCCATTCCGGATTCAATTTTGCCAGCCAAACCCCTCGTTCGTCGATGACTGGGCGAACTGCCTGCCGTAGTTCTGGCTCACTTGTATTGAATAAATCCGGAAGAATGCTATCGGGAATATTAAGACCCTGCTCATCGAGAGCTCTTAGAAATTCTATAAGAACGTTGGATTGCGACTGACCAAGTGCCGCGTGCATCACCTGGAGAAAGCGCTTCGACCAGATCTTCGATTCAACGCTCGGCGCTGCCGGAAATGGGGCAACATGAACAGTGGGCTGGCCTGCTAATTCATAGATCGACCGACGTCCGATCCTTAGCAGCAGGTCGGATTCAGGACTCAAGGCTTCGTGTGAAGTTGCAATTTGATCTGTCGGAAATGAATCATCCAGAGGGACAACTGGCAGTTTTCTTGTGCCAACCAAAGCAGCTTTGAAAAGTTCATTCATGAGCAAATCCTGAATTGCTGATTCACAAGCAAGCTCCAAGGAGAGAAGAAGTTGCCATTCCATTCCCCCATGACATGAACCGGCTGCCCACCTGTCATCGCAAGGATGCGGTACGTCTCCAGCGACTTAAAAGGAACCCCATATCCGTGCTTATCTCTCAAGTACCAATCCCCTTTGTGTTGCGCGATTGAAACCTCTTTCAGCAGGCAACTGCAACTCGCCAACCACGGATTTCTGCCAAGTCGATCGGCATAGGAGTCAAGGAAGTCTTCGATTGAATCGAGATAGAACAGATCCATGGCAGAAACGTGCTGCTCCTCGCTTCGCTCTGAAATTTTGGCTCTTTGCAGTACTGTTGCTGGATAGAAAACAAGTTTGCCACTGATGCATGTCCCGGGCACAATCGATTCGGAGAATCCTTGCTTACCTGGCGCGAACTGCAAAAAAAGTGCTTCCTGTTGAGTTTTGCGTCCCACTGCCCAACTACGTTGCGTTGTGAAGCGGTCTTCATCTTCGACGCGTTGCCCGAAGATGAACCAGTCGTCTTCAATTTCAGTTCCAGAGGCTTGCAAATCGGCCTGAGAAACGGTCCACCCAATCAGTTGTCGAACATCTGCCTGCAAGCTGGGAGAGAGTTCACCCTGATTCAGATAAGCGTGAACAAGTAATCGGGTTCGACCAAGTTCATTCGTCAACCGCTCTGGCCAGTCGCGAGAAGAGTTTGGAATCTCCGCAAGTCTGTAAATTCGTGACGCCAGCCCTTTTGCCTGGGCGTCGACAAGGCGTCTGGCTTGCGTGTCCCAGAAGTGAAATGGCTGAGCTTCCAATCCAGCGACCCCATTCCGAATCAGATCATCCATCCAGACAATCAAATGTTGGAGCCCTTCTGCGATTCTCGATTCTCGCTCACGAATACGTTTCGCCTGTGCTTCCGGATCGACAGGTTTCGAGGGCTGAACTTTTCCTGCAGATTTCTGTTGCTCGCGCTGACGCCGCTTCTGAATCCAGTCTGCAACCCACTCTGGTGAATCAGTGATCTCGAACGCATCCGGAGTCGATGTAAAGAGCATCAACAGTGCCAGAACGTGTTTACATGGGAACTTCCGACTCGGGCAGTTACAATGAGAGCCCAGATTCTGAAGATCGACACGAACCTGATATCGACCTCCTGCGCATTTCCCCCAAATTGCGACGTCGCTTAAGCCGGGTGAATTCCAGTGATTCAGCGAGACAATCTTGTTCGCAGCTATAACAGATTTTTCATCGGGAGCCATTTCCCGGACTTGTTCCAACGAAAGTTGCATAAGAGATCCGTGATCGTATTGATTTCATTGCAACATGTTAGCCACTTGGCGAACAGAGACAACGGCTTCTCAGTTCGAAGGCTTCTTGAGTTTTTGGTAGAACTAAAGCATCTTTCGAATTGGCTTGCAGGTTCTGCCTCGTGGCGAACAGCATTTTCACTAGAACCAGTCCGAAAACCTCTGGAGGAACTCCTTTCTCAACGCTTGAGAGAGCAATTTCAGGCTTCAGACTCAGTAATGAAAATATTCACGTTGGGGTTTGTTGAAATTTGCGATTCGTCACATGAAAAGAAACTTCACAGACAAGAGAAACTTGCAAGACTTCCAAAAGTGATCTCAAGCCGAAGAATTCACCCTCCCAGCAAGACGCACGCTTTCTAAAGAAACAGTATAGTTACAGAAAATTTGAATCTCTTCAGTTCCGTGGAATAACCAAATTCAATGAATCACGAAAAGTTGACAGTTGACCGTTGGGGCGACGTGATCGTTTCCCCCGGGGAAACTAAGGATGTTGAGGTCCGGTTTTCGGAGAGTTACAGCGGAATGAATTTAAACATTCCGATTCAGATACGTCGAGGGATCGAACCTGGACCGACAATTTTTATCACCGCAGCAGTTCATGGCGATGAAATCAATGGAACCGGGGCAATTCGCCGTTTGATCACTGAAGAGTCCATTCAATTAAAGAAAGGGAATCTGATCCTGGTTCCCGTAGTGAATGTGCTTGGCTTCGAACGCCATTCGCGATATCTCCCGGATCGCCGCGATTTAAATCGTTCGTTCCCAGGAAGTGCGAAGGGCTCCCAAACCAGCCGCATGGCCAGATTTGTATTCGAGCAAATCGTCTCTCGTTCCGATTTTGGAATCGATTTGCACACAGCATCGGTACGGAAAACAAACTTTCCAAACGTGCGCGCCGATCTCTCGAATCCCGATTTGGTCAAACTGACGCACGCATTCGGATGTCCTCTCACAATCAATGATGCAGGCCCCGAAGGGAGCTTACGCCGGTCCGCGTGCGACGCCGGTTGCCCGACTTTTATTCTGGAAGCAGGTGAAGTCTGGAAAGTAGAATCGTCCGTCACCGAGCAATCCGTCCGTGGATTGAAGAACGTTTTCATTTCTTTGGGAATGATCGATGGGGAAGTGGAAGTACCACCTTACCGGACTATCATTGAATCCACGCGATGGGTACGTTCAGACACAGCCGGATTTTTGCAATTTCATGTTGCTCCCGGAGATTTTGTCAGCACTGGATCACCGATCGTGACTACATCCAGTTTATTAGGGCAAGTTCGGCAAGTGATTGAATCGACGGAAGATGGTATCATTCTGGGTATGACCACACTTCCCATGACAGCCCCCGGGGAACCTGTCTGCCACATCGGCTTGATCAATAAGGGACAGTCAAGAATGGAAAAAGTTGTCGATCAACTCCCGAACGAGGCTCTCCAACTTCGTTTGAGAAACGATCTCTCAACCAGTTTCAACGTCACTGAAGTTGCGGATTTCGTAGAAGATCCGCCAGACGATGTGCCTGAACCGTCGGAGGACGAAATTCTATGAAAGCGATGATCGTCGGAGCAGATGGTCAACTCGGAAGAGCACTGCAGGAGATCTTAGGGGATGATGCGATTGCACTGGGCAGTGCAGAAATCGACATCACATCACCAGAGTCAATTTCGAGCCAGCTGGACACGTTCAATCCAACCATCGTGTTTAACGCAGCTGCGTACAATTTCGTTGATCAGGCAGAGGACGAGCCAGAAGTTGCTTACCGTGTCAATGCGCTCGGGCCTCGGAACCTGGCGATCGAATGCCAAAAGCGTGACAAGTCTCTTGTCCACATCAGCTCAGATTACGTCTTCGGACTCCAGTCTTCATTAACACCTTGGACCGAATTGGACACTCCCGGACCTGTTAGTGCATACGGAATGAGCAAACTGTCTGGTGAGTATTTCGTTCGCAGTTTATGTTCAAAGCATTTCGTCGTTCGCACTTGCGGGCTGTATGGACATGCAGCACGGCGAGGGACTGGGAAAGGCAATTTTGTCGAGACAATGCTCCGTCTTGGAAATGAAAGAGAGGAATTGCGGATCATTGACGATCAGAAATGTACGCCTACAAACGCTCATGACTTAGCTGTCACTCTTTGCGACCTGGCAATTACAACTTCATACGGGCTGTACCATGCGACGAACCGTGGGGCTGCAACATGGGCTCGCTTTGCAGAAGAAATCTTTGCCTATTTAAGGATGCCAACAAAAGTTGTGCGGATCACTTCGACTGAGTACCACACCAAAGCACGTCGACCGGCAATGAGCTTGCTGAACTGTTACAAGCTCGAAGCCGTGTTACAGAATCCGCTGCGAACATGGGAATCAGCTCTTCACGAGTACCTCGATCAACGAACCGATTAACATCGCTTCCATGAAAAAATGCTCTGACTATTCTGACTATGCTTCGCCGGCGTTCTGCATCTTACAGCCTCTCCACTTGCGTCTCGATCATGTTTTAGAGAACAAGTGAACAATTCAAACGACCGCAAGCATGCAGATGTTTTCAAGTTCGCACGGAAGCCACGACTTCACGGACGTGCTGGAAGAGTTGGACCTTTTTTCCCAAGCTCCTGAATAGTTGGAATCGGCTTTGGTGGGTCTGGATTTGGCGGCTCCGCTGCTGGCGGTTTCGGAGTTGAGGGAGCGTTCTTGAGTTCTTCGGGAACAGCGGGGATGGCGTCGGGAGTCTTTTCAAAGACTCGACGAGCGCGTTCTTCGCCTGTTATCTCACCTCGATTTTGATTTGGTTCAGGGGCTGGAGGAATGAATCCAGACGCATCATTTCCGCGCTCGAACACCCGCGGCGATTTCGGTGCTTCCTGATTTGCTCCGGCAACTGCCTCCTGATCAACAAGAGGAGTCAAGAAGGCAATGAGGTGTCGTTCGATCCCATTTAGACGAATCGCAGTTTCCAGAAGACCTTTGGCCCGGACGTCTCCATCCAACATCATCACGACAGCGAGGAGGAAAAGCCGGTTTGGGTCGCGAACGTCGCGATTGGTCCATTCGGCAATGCGAGTCTTGACACGGTTCTTCTCATCACGCTTGGCCAAGTCGTTGTTGGGGGCATCAAGCCCATAAAGTTCATCCAGCGTCACTCCACTCGATGGCCATTCCATATCGAGAGTCGTCGCCGTTTTGAGTTGTTCGACAGCTTCTTCGAAGCGGCCTCGTGCAGCCAGGGAAATTGCCAATCGATACCGAGCATCTGCCTGATCAGGAGCGATTGAAGTTGCTTCTCGATAACGTTCCCCTGCTTTTCGATAATCCGTGATTGCAAAAGCTTCATCTCCAAGCACTCTCAATCGCAATGCACGTTCACGTTGCTGAGGCGTTGATTCCTCAACAATAGGCTCGGGCTCAATCGGAGCATTTAAAGGATTGTTCTGAGGAAGAAATTCATGTTGAGGAAGAAACGGGTCCGGTTGAAACCCTCTCCCGATCATCGTCTGCCCGACACCTCCCGTTTGAAACGGAACGTGATTGATCGTCGGCACTCCTGGCATCAATCCGAAATAGCCGTATGCACCAAATTGAGAGTAAACAGGGCCGGGGTAGATCACGTTTGGAGTGGCATAAATCGGAGTATTCAATCCGTAATAGGCAGGGGCGTAGGGAGTCCCGTAAACTGGCAAGTACGCTCCTCCAGCATACCCGGAGAAGTATCCTCCCGCAGAGTAACTGCGAGACCTTCGCCCCTTCCCCCCATGCCAAGGTCGACCGTACCTCAGCTGATATTGATAATGTGCCTGCGTCGGTCCATACGGGCGACCAGTCGACCCGTAGACGAGTGGGTAAGACTTCCCGGCACCTTGTGCTTCTGCATCTTGTGGAAGACAGATCGCAAAACTGAAAATCGCAATAATCAGAGCTGCAACTTTCAGTGACACAAACTTGAGTGCTGGAGCGATGTTCATTTGGCTGGCAGGCATGTGAGACCTCGATTCAAAATCAGCTCACAAATTGGAACTGGTAGGAGTCCTGGATTCAACAGCAATTCAGTGGAGAAGAGAGTCCCTTCGCGCGCATTGCGGTCGCTGTATTATACTCTCTACGATTCGTGACATGGTAGGATTCTCTGCCGAATTGAACCAGAAAAGTGCATCAGACGTATGGAAACCAACGGGATATCACACAAAATTGCGTCAATGGACCGCGTGATGTTTTTTTTCACGCTCCTGCTCCTGCTTGTCACTCATTCATTATGGATGCAATTGAATTCGACTGCATCTCCTCAAATTCCGTGGTTCGAATTCCTCTGCCAGTTTCCACAAACGATTGAGAGAGGCTTTCTGGCAGCCTTGGTCCTGGCGGCAATTCTGCTGATCTTCTCAGCAAGTGAATCACTGACTCGTCGAGTCATTCGCGTGGTTTATTTTGTTTCGTTCACAGGATTAGTTCTTCTCGATCAACATCGACTCCAACCCTGGACGTTGCAGCTATTACTTTTCTCAATCGTCTTGTCGCTCGCACCTCGTCGAGATGGTCTGAGTTGTTGTCGTGCCCTTGTGATCATTCTTTATGCTTACTCAGCGATTTCTAAAATCGATCTCGCGTTTCTGGATGGACAGGGGCAACTGTTATTGGATGGATTGTTGAAACCATTCGGTGTCGACAATGAAATGTGGTCGAGACAAACAAAACGGGCTTTGGCAGCTTCATTTCCAGTCGGCGAACTCCTCGTCGCTTGCTTGCTCGTACCACAAAGAACCCGTGGCATCGGATTAGTGGGCGCGACACTCATGCACCTAATGATTCTAGTCGCACTGGGACCATGGGGATTGAACCACGAGAACGGAGTTCTCATCTGGAATGTTTATTTCCTCTTTCAGAACTTCATCCTCTTCCGGAAACCAAGCGAAGCCGCCGAGTCAGATCCCTCACCACGAAAAGCCTCAAGCTGGATTGCCATCGGAGTCACAGGACTTTTTGCAATTCTGCCCTCGCTTGAAAACTGGGGATGGTACGACCATTGGCCTGCCTGGGCCGTTTATTCCGCTCGCCCCGAGCGAGTCGAAGTGCTTGTTGACGAGTCGATCGTTGCTTCTCTCTCGCCTTCCCTTCAAAGTTTGTGCGGCAGACCTGCCCCTTTAGACGTCCGTGTTCCCATTGTGCTGGATCGCTGGTCGTTCCAAACACGGGACTGCCCTATCTACCCGCAAGCTCGATACCGAGTGGCGTTAGCAAACGCACTGTTGAGAAAACAGGTCGACAGTCAGTCCATCACGATTGAAATTTCATCCACGCCAAACCGTTTCACCGGAAAACGTGAAAAGCATGTTTTTCACGGCTGGAAGGAAATCGACCAGCTGCGAAAAAACTATCGTCTGAACACTCAGGCCAGAATACTTGAGTGAACCGAAAATTTACCACATTCCATATCGGGGAGAGAGAGGATTCAAGTTTGTGAACTGTTCCAGCAGTTCCTTCGATTGCTCATCGATCTCTTTAGGAACTTGAATTTTTATGATGACGAATTCATCTCCGACTGCTTTGGTCTTGAGATTCTTAAAACCTTTCCCCTTTAACCTTAGCTTCGCACCGGATGACGTTCCCGGTGGGAGGGTCAGCGTCACCAACCCTTCATCTAGCGTAGGGACATCGATTTTCGCGCCGAGGATCGCCTCCGAAACGGACACGGGAACTTCGAGGAGAAGATCGTCCCCCTCACGTCGAAAGTAAGGATGGCTCGCCACATTGACGGTGACCAGAACATCTCCCGGTGAGCCTCCTTGTAGCCCAGCCCCACCCTGCCCGGCGAGTCGGATCGACTTTCCCGATTCAATTCCAGCAGGAATTTTGATCGAAATTCGTTCAGCAGTCCCTTCGCGAGAAAGTGTAATATCATAATTTCCACCGCGAGCAGCCAGCTCAAACGGTACGAGAATCGAGGTTTTCAGATCCTGCCCACGCTGGGGTTGAGGACGACGGCGTCCGCCGCCCCCGCCGCCCCCGCCGCCAAACATCCCCCCGAAGAGATCCTGTAAGTCGACGGCTCCGTCTCCACCAAAGATGTCTCGCAAATCGACATCGACGGGGCCACCACTACGAAAAGGACTTCCTCCGCCGTAGCCGCCTCCCCCCTCCGGAACATGCTTCCAGTTTTCGCCGTATTGGTCGTACTTCTTCCGTTTCTCTTCATCTCCCAGGACATCATATGCCTCGGCAGCCTGTTTGAACTTTTCAGAGGCGACAGCATCATCAGGCTTTGCATCAGGGTGGTTTTCCCTTGCAATTTTCTTGAACGCTTTACGGATCTCTTCTTTGGATGCCCCGCGGGAAATGCCTAAAACTTGATAGTAGTCCATGTTCGTCACAATACAATTTCAGCTACAGGGTTACTTGCTGCCAGCCCCGGCGAGCAGTTTTGAACCAATCCAGAAGATTCACTCAGTGAGGAAATTTCACTTTGCGAGAAAATCCCACACTGTGAGAGAACTGATTGCGAAAAAACTGATCCGAGTCCCTGAAAAACCTCCCAAACACTGAGGAACACCTTCAACGCAGAGGTTACCGCAGCACTTTCCCGAGAGGGACTCAGAACTCACATCAACGCATACAGTTCAGTTCTTTTTTCATCGAGTCGCGAAAGCACATTGTTCGCGAGAAGTCACTTAAAAACAACGTTGCAGCCATCAGAATTTTCGGGATTTCTCACTGCGATACATTTCTTTCAGCTCGGAATGAATCTGAGCTGTCGATTCACCAATTTGCAAGCCCTGACGGGGAGATCGAGGGCAACAAAGTACGATGAAGTGCAATGAAGTTGATTTCCCGGAGTGGGAATCGGGCCTCAACCTCGAATGGCTACGACACTTTTCGAGTGGCTGATTGGGATCTGCCTCGTGGCGAGAAGATTGCGAAGCCAAGAAACTGACTTTCACGGGCCCGAAAAGCACGAAGATGCGTTATTCGGGAGTTGACAGCTTCCGTAGATTTTCAAGACCGCGTTTGAGAAGTGACGCCACTGCTTGAGAAGTGCGCCCGAGTTTCGCAGCGATTTCCTCAAGCGTCTTGCCTTCCAGATGTCGCATTTGAACCGCCGCTTTCTGGTCAGTGGGAAGCTGGTGAATCAGATCTGCGAGGGATTGCGATTGTTCGAGCTTGATGACTTGCTGGCTGGGAGAGGACTGCTCACGGTTTGACGGAATCTCTTTGAAATCGCTGCTTCGTTCTTCCCGGAGATTACGTTTCTCTGCCCCAAGATGTCTTCGTAATAAATCCTGAATATTGTGTCGGTGAATCTGATAGATCCACGCGACAAACTCTTGCTCACTTTTTCCTTGGAAATCGTTGACTTTTTTACAAGCCGATAAAAATGTTTGCTGAACAACATCAGACGCATCGACTCTGGCTGTCATCTGATAATCGAGTTCTCGTTCTGCCAGTGTTCGCAGTTGATCTCTGTAAGTGTCCAGCAGTTCCCCAAGCGCAGATTCATCCCCGGCCTGTGCTTTCGCAACAAGTTCAAGAAGCTCTTCGTTCGGAGATTCCGATGGCATGATTGGAAACTCTCATGGAGAGAAGCGGAAACAGGGGATTCACTTGTTGACTACCTTAGAGAAATCGACGGTTTTCCTATATCCCAATTCGGCAAAACACCTTGCCCGCGCCAGTTACTGCTCTTCATATTTCTTCCGATATTTTTGATGAAGTGTTTTCTGTTTGTCGCCCAGATCAACGGGACGTCCACCTATCCATGCTTGCTTCACCTGACTCGATGTTTCCAGCGGGTTTCCGGTACTCACAAAGAGTGTCGCATCTTTCCCGACCGAGAGGCTCCCGACCCGATCATCCACTCCGAGGATCTCAGCTGGGCTGAGTGTGATTGCTTTTAATGCATTTTCTTGTGAAAGACCAAACGCGACGGCCGTTGCAGCATGATATGGCAGATTTCGAACGTTGTAGCTGCTTGAGCGATCATAACCAGAAATACAGAAACGGATGCCCAAGTCTTGAAGCTGCTTTGGCAGTGTGAACGCAGCATCGTAAGCGTCGTGGCGATATAAGGGTTTACGATGGATCGCAGAAAGGATGACAGGGATGTCATGTTTTTTAAGTAGCTCCGCACATTTCGGGGCGTCGTATCCTCCGAAAAGGATCAGCTTGAGATTTTCATTCTTCGAGAAGGCAACGGCTCGATTGATGTCTTGCCATTTATTTGCTCGGACAATGATGGGTTGCTGACCTGAGAGCACCGGGAGCATTGCTTCGAGACGGAGGTCATGGCGAAGTTTGGTTTTTGATTCGACGGCCAACTGATACCGGCGCGCCACTTCAAGAAATTCGCGAAGCTCTTTCGCTTCTTTTTCGTTAGGAAGCGAAACGATCATGGCGGCTCGCGGGCTGACTGTCATCTCTTCGAATGTCCAGCCATCAAGCTGCATAACTGCTGCTTGTCCGGAAATGAGGCCACCGGTCGGGACACTCATGCTCAAGAGCACTCCGTTGCTGCGTGTCACCGGAATCAACTCGCTGTCAGGATTGAAGCTGACCTGCGCGAGAACATTCGGGTTGAATTCGCCTGATTCGCGGTGATCGTTTGATGCTCGAACAGCATTAATTTCGACCAACCCGATTTGAGAATAAGGTTCGAAGAGACCTGGATAGATGTGCATTTTATTCGCCTTTACGACCTGCACTCCTTCCGGAATTTCAATGTCGACTCCAACATCTCTGATCTTCCCCTGATCGAAGATGATCGTCCCGTTCTTGATGGGAGCGGAACTGACTGGATAAATGGTTCCTCCGACAAGCGCAACGGGAGTCTTCGGTAATTTTCCGGGGATTTGATCCGATGCAATCGCTGAACAGGAGATCGTCCAGTGAAATGAAAGTGCCAGAACAAATGCTGAGAAGAATAAATGTTGAAACATGATGACCACAGAACGATGAGGTGAATGAATATCAAAAATCAATGAGTCTCGCTGAGTGTAATTCGACCTGCTCCTGAACCCGGAATTTGCTCTCTCGAACAATGAGAAGATTTCTCTTATCAGCAGCTTCCGGAAAAGTGCTTAATGCGAATGATCATGATGATCGTGTCCGTGACTCTCGCAGAATTCATCATGTCGAGGCCATTCGGAGCTTGGATCGTGGTTCTTCTCTCCCAGTTTCATCATGGGGGCGCGGGTATCAAGGATCTTCTGGATCAACGTGTTCCGCATTTTTGCTATCTCGTCTCGTTCAGCAAGTTCTTCCTCGACATCAAAGTATTTCTTGCCGTCGATCCAGGTTTGTTCGCAGCGACTGAAGTTCGACAGTGGTGGCCCCGACCAGATGACGAGATCCGCATGCTTTCCAGCTTCGAGCGAGCCAACATACTTATCGATGCGGAGCTGAATGGCAGGGTTGAGAGTGACAAATTTCAGAGCTTCCTGAGGCGGAACATTTCCATACTTGACCGCTTTGGCAGCTTCCTGATTCATGCGCCTTCCGAGTTCTCCGTCGTCAGAATTGAACGAAACGACGATTCCCTGCTCGTGCATCATGGCACCGTTGTAGGGAATCGCATCTTGAACTTCGACTTTGTAAGCCCACCAGTCTGAAAAGGACGAGCCAGTTGCTCCGTGCTTCGCCATGGCATCGGCGACCTTGTAGCCTTCCAGAATATGTTGAAAAGAACCAATCGTGATTTCAAATTCGTCAAGCGTGCGAATTAGCGTGAGGATTTCGTCTTGTCGATAGCTGTGACAGTGAACCCATCGCTCACCGCTAAGAATCTCAGCGATCGCTTCCAGTTCGAGATCCGTTCGTGGGGGGAGTCCCTGATGAGTGTCGGCGTACTCTTTCTTCCGAATTGCGTACTCCTTCGCTTCTTGAAGTTCGTCACGCATAATCTGTTGAACGCCCATGCGTGTTTGAGGATACCGACTTGTGTACTTGTCACCCCAGTTGCTCTGCTTGACATTCTCACCGAGTGCAAACTTCACTCCTGCTGGAGCTTCAGGAAAACGCAATCCTTCGTAGTTCGATCCCCATCGCATCTTGATCACTTGATTCTGTCCTCCGATTGGATTTGCAGAACCATGCAGAATGTTCGCTGTCGTCAACCCGCCGGCTAATTGCCAGTAGATATCGATATCATCACAGTCGAGGAAATCAGCGATGCGAACTTCCGCAGTGACAGCTTGAGCGCTCTCGTTGATGCCGCCATCGGAAGCGATGTGTGAGTGACAATCGATGAGTCCGGGAGAAATGTGTTTTCCTGTCGCGTCGATGACGACCGCATTTTCAGGAATTTTGAGGTTCATCCCGACTTCGACAATCACTCCGTCTTTCACCAGCACGGTTCCATTTTTGATGTTTCCAGCTGGGCCACTTGTCCAGATCGTTGCACCTTGGAAGGCGACGAGTTTTGCGGTTTGCGGTTGCTCTTTTCGACCAAACGCACCGAGTGGGTAGTTCACTGGAAAGCTTGCCTGTGAACTTCTGGCAGCGAGGGCGTTCTTCTTTTCCAGCTTCTCTTCTTTTTCTTTTTCGGTCAGGTCTTCGTTCTCGAGAATTTCTGTCTCGACCTCTGATTTCTCCTCGGGTGGAGCTTCAGCTGGTTGATTCAGCGTCATCAGCACTGAAGAATGTTTTCCGTTCGGCCAACTCAGAGTTCCCAACCATTCTTGGGATTCCTTCTCCAGCACAATCGAGAATGTCACCATCCCTCGAGAGTCGAAGCTATCCCCTAAAAATTGTCCAATCAGGCGACCATCCTCCTGAGACAACTTCTTCACTTCGACGGAATCTTCAAACTTAGGCAAGGTTTGATCAGGACGAACCTTCGCCTTGAGTGACTCTTCGCCTTTAATATTCATCAACAAGGAGACTGCATCCTCTTTCGGTCCGTTGGTCAGGGCGAGTTTCCAGTCTCCCTGTAAATCGATCTTGTCATCTTCATCATGTTGAACTCGATGCCCCTGAACCCAGGTTTCAACAATTTTGGTTTCATCGTCAAAGAGGTCACCATCGGTCAACACGAAGCTGGCGAGTTTCCCCTGTTCAAGAGTGCCGAGTTGGTCACTCACCTGAAATCGTTTTGCGGGGATAATCGTTAAAGAGTTCAGTGCCGCAGTGGCTGGAAAACCTCGCTTTACTGCAATTCGCAGATTCTTGAGGAAGTCTTTTTGGCTCTCCAAACGATGCGTGGTGAGTAAAATTTCCAAACCGCTTTTGTGCAACTGAGCCAGATTTCCCGGTGCATGGTCCCAGTGCATCAGAGATTCCAAAGTTGCTGAGTTCGCAGCTTCGGGACTGGCAACATTCGGGGCTTTGGGGAAGGCGACCGGAACGATGAATGTCCGCCCCGTATCTTTGATATCCTGAAGTCTTCGATACTCGTTTCCACTTCCGACAATTATTAAATTCAGTTTGAACTCCCGAGCAAAGTCGTTCGCGCGCAACGCGAAAAGTTCATTACTCGTTTCCAACATGACTGGCAATTCTCCGCTAGCGAACAATTGCATTGCCTGAAGTGTTGAGTTCATTTCGGGGAGAGGCAAAGAAGGATCTTGTTCAACAGCTTTGTGTGCATCGCGATACCAGAGGGCGTCATAAAACGACTGCCGTGCCAACGCGACCGCTCCCATGGGAGAGTTCGGATAGTTCGATCGATCTCCGCTTCGACGAGGAATCGTCAACTCACCATTCAGGGCAACCCGATCTTTCAAAAGAAGCTGATGCGGTTCACCTTCGCCAAGTGAGTAAAGAGCGCTCTGGCCTCGAAGAACTCCAACTTCAGGAGCGACCAAACGCGCGACGAAACCTTGCTGACGCAAACTGGACGCTCCAAGATGCGATTTTTTGATTGCTGAGCTGACATGAAAATCAGACCGAATTCGTGAATTCCAATAAGCTGTCGCAGGTCGTTTGCTGGCAGCATCCAGAGCGATCTCACCGAAGGAATCAATGAACCCGGGATACGCAATCTTTCCAGTTCCGTCGATAACTTCGGCATCGGCGGGGATTTCCACATCCGCACCGACCAGGCTAATTTTCTGATCACGGACAACCAGCGTTCCCTTCTCGACCACTTGTCCCGATTCCTGAACAATCCGCAGCCCGGTGATTGCATAAACATGGGAAGGAGAAGTTCGCAGCCCCTCAACATGCTTTGTACTGCCGACTTGGCCCCAAGCTAACGCAGGCAACAGGCAGATCAGCCCAACGGAAAGAGACCTCAAAGTGAACGACATGATAAGGCAATCCTGAAAAGAAAAGCTTAATGGTGTAAATCAAAAGACCAATAGTGAAGAGTTCAGCGACCAGATACCAGCAATTCAACAAAGATTCGACAATCTTGCTGAGAAACCCTGTCGAAAGAATCGCTAACACGTTGACTCAATGAGCGACAACCGGGGCCGCTACAACCGGGACCGTATCGTCACCAGCTTCAAGATTCGACGGACGAGCGAAATGACAATGCCACCAATGACAAGCAAGATTCCGATCACCAGATATGGAAAATGCCCGGGCGTTTCGGGATCACCTCGGTAAGCGACCAGAAACAGGTACGAAATGACAGAAGCGATCGTCGTCACCGCAACCAACCGAGGTTTGTACCACATGCTGCTGGTCACAATCAGAAGTGCATACCCTGTGACCAGCGATTCAACTGGCCCCTCTGCATTGGCAACTGCCGCGGTAAACAAAGCAGCGTCCGCTGCGATCCAGGTTCTCCGAATGAATGGGACACCGCGCGTCATTAATTTCTGAAACACGACCGAGATCACAGTCCAGGCGACGAGAATCGAGATGACAGGTAAATAAGACTGGCGATGCCCGGGTGTCCGCCAGTCAACGATTTGCAAGATCAACGCAACAATCAGAAACGCCGCTAAGTGAACAACGAGTGCCGGTTCTCGTCTCGCCCAGCGTCGGAGTTTTGTCCACCAACCGACCGAATTCAGAGCAATCGGTTCTCCTTCCTGAAAGTGTTGCAAATCATTGGCGAGTTCACCCGCAGACTTGTAGCGATGCTCCGGCTTCTTTTCTAAACATCGCAGGCAAATTTGTTCCAACGGCTTCGGAACACTCGGATTGATCTTCCCCGGTGCCGGCGGTTCAGAATCTCGCAGTCGCAAAATCTGGTCGAGTGGACTTTCTTCCACAAATGGAGGACGACTTGTTAATAGCTCATAAAGAATCGCCCCTAAGCTATAGATGTCGCATTGAGTGGTAATTTTATTGATCTTTCCCCACGCCTGCTCAGGAGCCATATAAGCTGGCGTCCCCAGTATGGTTCCAGAGATGGTCCTTTCACTGTCCGCTTCAAAAACTTTCGCAAGGCCAAAGTCGGTCACAAAAGCATTGTGCTGTTGGTCAAGCAAAATGTTTGACGGCTTGAGATCACGATGAATGATGTCTTGCCTGTGCAGATAATCGACGGCATTTGCAACTTGAATGACGTAATCAATCGCTTGAGAAATTTCTAGCTTCTGGTCTTTCAAGTGTTCTGCGAGCGTTTGCCCCTCGATGTAGGTCATGACGAGAAAAGGATACCCGTCTTGCTCTCCGGCATCGTGGACACTGACGATGTTCGGATGCCGCAATCGTGAAGCTGCTCGCGCTTCCTGATAAAACCGACGCACTTCTTCATCCGTCGCAAATTCACAAGTCCGAATCATCTTGAGTGCAAAGTGACTTTGAAGCGTAATGTGACGAGCTTTGTAGATGATCCCCATTCCGCCACGGCCGATTTCTTCTTCAAGACAAAACGAGCCGAAATTCCGAGGCAGTTGCTGCATCATCGATGAAGAAAAAGCGGGTGAATCTCCAAGCAGCGTCTCCTTCTGATCAGTCACCGGAGCCACAGCAAACGAATCCAGCCGATTCATACAATCCAGCATCTCGGAGAGTTCTGGATGTCTCGCCAGAAGATGTTCTGGAATTTCAAGAGACTTGCCAGCCTGCATTGCGAAACAGTGTTGATCAAGAAACTCCAGCACCTCATTATCATAATCAATAAGCTCGTCGCCGGACCCATTTTTTTCTTCTTGACTGGCAGACATTCTATGCTTCATTCAGATTCAGAAACGTCGTGATTTTGAGAAAGGATTTCTTGTAATCGCTTCAGTGCTCGCCCCCATAGCATTTGAACCGCCCCCCGTGAACGCCCCATCCGTTCAGCCACCTCATCAAACGGGAGTCGTTGCAGATTTCGTAACTGAATGACTTCTTGATAGTCCGCGGTGAGTTCCGCAATTGCATTGGCGAGTTCAAATTCTCGCTCGTTTTGAATCATCAATTGCGACGGAGTTTGCAAGTGTGCAGAAAGGTCGATTCCGGCTGCGGATTCATTCGGGAGCTGTGGATTCAAACGAATTTCTTTTTTTACGTTTCGTTTTTCAGTACGAAACCTGCGAATAAAGTCCTGCGTATTGTGAGCAAGAATCTGTCGCAGCCAACCGAGCCATTCCGCTTCAGAAACGCCATCAAAATTCTGAAAACCTTCGTATGCTTCCAGCATCGTTTGCTGAACGAGATCAGACGCATCGACCTTAGCCCGCATCCATGTTTCCACATTCGTGCGAGCTATGACACTGACATAATTTCGACAGGATTCGAGCAACTCATCTCGGGCTACCATATCTCCAGCGCGGGCAGAATTGATCAGATGATGAATCCTGGAATGGATCTGGCTGTCAGACTCGTTGTCGTTATGCATAAACTGCTTCTCACGTTCCTCTGGAGCATCTTTGGAAATGATATCGTTTTCTCCCTCGTGGTGTACAGTATTTCCTCTTCTGAACGAGGCTCGACACAAACACAAGTATGTTGAGAACTGGTTCTGAAAACTGAACACAGGGACCAGAGATCCTTTTCCTCTGATTTGCTGGATCAAAATATCACGAAGTTTGACGGATTGAACAACTTGGATTTGCCATCCAACATCTTTCGAAATCGGGTTCGCGAAACTGTCTCGTCGTGAAACACGGCGTAGCCATGAAAGTGATTTTTACTGGATGAGTGAGAACCAGGAGAATTTTTCACTCACGATTCCGCAGACTCGCGAGAATTTCAGCTCTCGAAAAACCCCTACAACCGTTACGAACTGTCATAAATTCCGATTTCCTCGAACCATTCTTCATCCATCGTCAGAGGATTTCGCTCGGCTGCTCAACACATCCCAAACTACAGGGAGAGACATATTCATTTTGGCCAGCTGTAAGCGAGGACGCGGATGCAACCTGGGACATTGACCGATATCGACAATCTTCTCATGAGTCTAGGGAATGAGGAAGATTTGGAAGTTGAGCCGAAATCAGCGCCACCGATGACTTCGGAGGAGCCCCAAGAAACTCCCTCGACCTCGAATGAGAAACCTGAAGAGAATCCTGAAGAATCCCCTGCTCCGAATGAAGAATCCAAGGAAGCAGAGGCGACGGAGAAAACTCACGCAGAGAAGATCGAAGAAGCTCGTCGACTTCCTAAAGTCTCGGACGCAGTTGCCAAACTGACCGGAGAAACTTCAATCCGGCGTTTGAATATGAACAACGGGGTGTTCATGCCTTTGAGCCCCGAATCATTGAACGATGCTGGGCTGAGTCTCAGTGAAGTGATGAATTTGATCCTGAAGTTTCTTTATAATCGTGGCGTAGAAACTGGGTATAAAACGGCCTTACAGGTCGGACTGAAGTTCCCACTCGTAGAAGGAATTTTACGTCAACTCAAAATTGAACGCCTTGCCGCCTACAAGAACTCCATCGCTGGCGGTGACTATCTCTATGAATTGACCGAACTAGGACGTGATCGCGCACGCACACTGTCAGTTCAGTCAACTTATTTTGGAACCGCACCGGTTCCACTTGATCAATACATTGCGAGTGTCAACGCGCAGACTCTGGCAGGCCGCAAACCTTCTCTGAAAGCCATCCGCAGGGCCTTTTCCGATCTCGATATCAGCGACCGTATGATTTCGAACATCGGACAAGCGATCCATTCTGGCCGTGGAATGTTTCTTTACGGTGCTCCAGGAAACGGTAAAACGAGCATGGCGGAACGTGTGACCAAATCCTTCGGTGATACGATCTGGATTCCACGCTCCATTGTTGCCTCGGGTGAAATCATTCGATTATTTGATCCCAACCGCCATCGTCCCATCGAAGGCGATTCCGACCACGATCAGGAAGTCGACGGTCGTTGGGTCCAAATCGAGAGGCCGACCATCGTCTCTGGTGGAGAATTGACGATGGAAGATCTGGAGATCACCTATATTCGCAAGACGGGTGTTGGTGAGGCTCCATTACAATTGAAATCAAACTGTGGAACGCTTCTGATCGACGATTTCGGCCGTCAAAGAATGAGTACAGACGAACTGCTCAACAGATGGATTGTTCCTCTTGAGCAACGGATCGACTTCCTCCATATGGAAAGTGGTCGAACAATTCAGGTCCCGTTTGACCAGTTGATCATTTTTTCCAGTAACCTGGAACCACGAGATCTTGTCGACGACGCATTTTTGCGCCGGATTCCCTACAAGATTGAAGTCAAAGATGCATCGGAAGTCGAGTTCCGGAATCTCTTCATCAAGATGGCCAAGAAAGCCCGGTTCGAATGCTCACATGAGACCGTAGATTACCTTATCCAGCATCACTATGTCGGAGCCAATCGCCCCTTCCGGTTCTGTCATCCACGTGATTTACTGCGACAAGTCGAGAATCGCTGTACTCTCCACAACCTCCCACACGAGATCACCAAAAGCGCCATTGATCAAGCAGTAGAAAACTACTTCTCGATCATGTAGGTCTTTGAGAGTATGAAGGTCTCTGAGAGACTACGATCTTCCAAGACCTTGAAGCTCCTCGCTGACATTCCAGAAAGACCGACGGGAATTATCGAACAACGCTTTCGATTTGATCGACATGCAGTACCACCTGCGTCTTGATGAAATTGTCTGGTGCTGACTTGAATCGTTGGCGATTCTCATTTGATGTGAACAGGTAGAGTCGTTCGTCATAAAATGCGCCGAAGCCAATATCTCCTGCAACTGCACGATCAGTCTCCCAGACAACGACTGGATCACACCCCAGGAACTGCGGCACATAGCGTCCGGGAGATTCCTTGAAACGCTTCAGTGCTTCAGCGCTGACAAATCGATATTGCTGCCCCTTGTACTGAGCCTCGAACTGCTGGCTTCCCTTCTCCCAGCGACGAGACTTCCACAATGTCACCGGGCAATACCCTTCAAGCATCAAGCCGGACACAGAGGCTGGCTTAACCGGTTGGTCTTTCTGAGACAACGACTCATTCGGATTCATTGCCGGTGTAGCATTTCGCAGTGCAAGGATATCCGTGTAGCGTGTTCGAGCTCGCATGACCAGTTGGACGTAATCGTTGACACCTCGATATCCGACTGATTGCATAATCTCTTTTCCGGACGGCTCAATAAACAGATCCGTTGGCAGGCTGGTGACCCCAAAACGAGATGTCAGTTTAGGGTTGTGTTCAGAGTTGATTTTCACAGCGACGACAGATTGTTGAAGCTGCTGCTGAACCTGTCTTGAGGGGAAAACCTGGCTCTCCATTTGCTTACACGGATTACACCAATGAGCATGAAAATGAATGAGGATCGGCCGATTCGTCGACTGAGCAACTTTTTGTGCCGCTTCAAAATCGGTGTACCAGACACTTTGGGCTTCAGCGGACGATTGGAAACAGGAATTGAGTGTCAGTACGGCAAGACAGGAGAAAAGCAGCGTCTTCATGATGACCTCATCTACTAGAATTTTGCCAGCCAGGAAGAGTGCCGACTCACAAGGCTCAAAGCGTTCTCAAGAGTTGATATCGGTCAGACTCGCCGGTCGAGATCGGGCAGAATTCTCGGTTCTATTGATCACTGATGCTTTTTGAATCGGGATTTCGACTTAAGCCGATAAGTTAAGTTGAACCACTTGTGCGGATGAACGAACAGAAGTCGAGATGGAGGGAGTCGAGCGTTTCGAATGACGATAAAACGAAGAAGCGAAGAATCGCCAACAATGTTTCGCTGTGTTATGTCTACAAGCTGCGATGACACCAGTTAGTCTTTGACTCGACGCCGATGCTGGACTCAGAGGACCTCTCTTCGAATCTCTTTCTCGCCTTCGCTGGCATGCTGCTGGCGATTGGAACGCTCATGGTCTACAGCGCGAGCATGTCGACTCAGTCAGCAAATGTTGAACAGCTCTATCTTTCAAAGCATGTCATCTTCTTAAGCATCGCATTACTTTGCGGCGGAATTGCTTCTCAAATACCGGCTCGTTTCTGGCATCGACTTTCACCAATCCTTTATCTCGTAAGCGTTGCTTTGTTGATCGCTGTCCTGATCCCTGGACTGGGGCACAAAGTGAACGGAGCGCAACGGTGGATCAGAATCGGTTCGATTTCGATACAACCCTCAGAAATTGCCAAGATTACGCTTCCGCTTATGGTGTGCCGGATGAGATTTCTTCGCAGCGGGGAATCACGTGAAACAGGTCTGTTTCCCTACCTTCAGCTTCTTGCCATCATCGGATTGCCGCTAAGTTTGGTGCTCATCGAACCAGACCTGGGGACGACATTGTTTTTATTGATTACTTCTGCGCTGGCACTGTTCTTCAGTCGCCTCCCCCTTCGTTTTTTCTTTCTGTCCGCGATCGCATTGGCTCCACTTGGTTTGAGTGCGATTGCTCTCAAACCCTATCAACTCGCGCGAATTCGTGGGTTCATACAAACCTGGACATCCCCCGAGGAAGCTCCTTATCAAGTTCGGCAATCATTGACGACCCTCGGAGTGGGCGGAATTCAGGGGACTGGATTAGGCAAAGGTTGGCAAAAGCTGAGTTTCTTACCAGAGGCGAACACCGACTTCATCTTCGCTGTGATCGGAGAAGAACTTGGACTGATCGGAACTCTGGGCATCATTGTCTTGTGGGCAGGACTTTACCTGAGTGGTCTCAACTTGATTCGACAGTCATCTCAAACCGGTTTTGCTTCAGTCGCAGCCACAACGCTTCTCACGCAACTCGTGTTGCAGGCTGCCCTGAACGTGGCAGTGGTGACCGCAATGGTCCCACCTAAAGGAATTTCGCATCCATTGATTAGTTATGGTGGGAGCAATCTGGTAACAACGGTCTCAGCGCTCGGACTCATTGTGAGCTTGACAAAAATTCGCAACACGGAAGTCACTTTAACTCCGGAAGAACAACATCACAAAGAAGAGAACCTTGAACACGAATTCTCTGCCAATTCAGCCGCCTGAATTTTCGTTTCTTTTTTGCGGAGGCGGGAGCGGAGGTCATCTCTTCCCTGCCTTGGCGGTCTGTGAAGAATTGATTGAGCGGTTCGGTCTTGGGTGTCGGTTTCTTTTTACAACAACCGGGAAGCAAATCGAAACGAGTCTGCTCGTCAACCAGAATATTGAAATTGAAACAGTTCACATCCCCTCTTCCCCGCTTGGCAAGCTGAAACGACATCCAATCCGGGAGTCGCGAGTTTTACTTTCTGCGTTTCGACAAGCCCGAAAAGTCATCAAAGAGTTTGCCCCCACGATCGTCATCGGACTCGGAGGCTACGGAAGTCTCCCTGGCATTCTGGCAGCTAGAAGCCTCAGGCGACCGATCCTGCTGATGGAGCAAAACACAATCCCCGGAAGTGCCAACGTTTTACTCTCTCGATTCTCAAGTCGAATCTGCACAAGTTACCCGGAAACTGCGCAACATTTTCATTTTTCGTCGAAACGTGCCTGCGTCGAAACGGGGAATCCGGTCAGGAAATCAATCCTGACGCTTTCAGAGTGCCGCTCCTCCACTGCTTCCCGCACACTGACAGTGTTAGGGGGAAGTCAGGGAGCAGTCGCAATCAACGCTGCAATGCAATCACTCGTTGAGCAATCTCCGGAACTCTTCAAAGGCTGGACGATCTTTCATCAAACCGGATCAACTGAGAACGAGAATATTGAACGAGCCTACAACGCCGCCGCGATTTCGGCGGTGGTCTCCCAGTTTTTCACAAACATTGAAGAGGTTCTCAACCAATCGACCTTCGTGGTCAGCAGAGCGGGAGCCACGACGTTGGCTGAGTTGGCAGTCTTAGGGAAACCAGCATTGCTGGTCCCCTATCCAAACTCTGCACGCGATCATCAAGAAAAGAATGCTCTGTATTACTCCACCAACAAGGCAGCGGTCATTGTCCACCAAAGCAACAACGCGGAGACTTTTGCAACTCATCTCAGAAACGAACTGAGCAACATTATTGCCTCGTCAGAATTGCAAGACTCGATGAGCCAAAACATGCGCAAGCTCGGAAAACCTGACGCCGCTAAGTCAGTCGTCCAACAAATCGCCGATCAAATCCAGTTCCGCCAGACTTGAGCCCCTCATCACACCGTCTCCGAAATCACCCTACAAAAGAAAATGCCCTCGTTTTGAAAAATCAAATCGAGGGCATTGATTGATGCGGAGCAATCGTACATCAAGACGCAGACTCGGTCGTCTTAAGTAAGTCGTTGGTGACGAAATCGCGAATTTCGTCTCGAACACGTCGGTAGTGGTCGAGTGCTTCTTCTTCGCTTGCTGCCTCCTTCGCCAGTTTAGGAGGATCATCAAACCCGACGTGAACAACACGAGCTTTCCCCAGAAACCCTGGGCAGTTTTCATCGGCGTGGCCGCAGACTGTGATGACCACATCCAGTGGAATATCTTCCAGTGAACTTGCCAGCTTTGAAGATTGCCCGGAAATGTCGACTCCGGCTTCTGCCATCACTTTCACGGCATTCGGGTTCATGCCGTGAGCTTCGATCCCGGCTGAGTACACGTCGATTTTATCTCTATGCAAAAGTCTCGCCCATCCTTCAGCCATCTGGCTGCGGCAGGAGTTTCCAGTACAGAGAAAAAGAACTTGAGTTTTAGACATCAGTCAACTCCTGTTAGGTATTATCGCATTCTGCGAATTTCAACTTCTGATCAGTTCGAATTGGTTCCACTCTCGGAAACCTGCAGCGATGTCATCTCCCTTAAGAGGTCGATGCCAACTGGAGGTTCCGTGAGCATCGGGATTACTGCACTCCGTTGCGACTGAACGTCTCGGATTTCCGTGATAAACGGCCATTCACCAGCCCGTCTCTGCTTTAAGACTGGATCAGTCACAGCAAGCGGTGTGAGGCTTTGGTTCACAACCCAGGCGAACGGTTCGATCTCAGCACGCCGCAGGTCTGTTTGCAACTGAGTCGCTTCGTGGACAGGAGTCGCCTCGGGAAGGGTCACAATCAGAACGCGCGTGAACTCGGGGTCCCGCAATCGGGGCAAAAGATTTTGCACTGATTCCGACATCTCCATCGATTGCCGACTGACTTCACGGTGATAAGCCAGAGCTGAATCGAGCAGCAGGATTGTATGGCCGGTCGGAGCAGTGTCGAGGACTACAAAACGATCCGTTCCTTCCGCCACAGCTTGGGCGAAGGCACGGAACACGGCAATCTCTTCCGTGCAGGGGGAACGCAAGTCTTCTTCGAGCAAGGCACGCCCAGCATCATCCAGTCCGGCTCCTGCAGTCTGCATCACCTCAGCGGTGTAGTCCGCAGTCTCTTGAACCGGATCAATTCGGCTGACTGTCAGATGCGGCATCGACTCAGCTGCCAGCGTCGCCATGACGTGGGCAGCCGGGTCAGTTGTCGAGAGATGCACTTCGTGGCCTCTGTCAGCTAGAGCGACTGCAACACTTGCTGCCACTGTCGTCTTGCCAACACCACCTTTGCCCATAGAAAGAATAACCCCATGCCCCGGAGCTTCTAAGTCAGCCAGTAATGATTCGAGACCGGGGAGCGTCGAATCGACTGCTTGCGACTCTTCAGTAGTGGAGGTGATTGCCGCCTCGTCCGAGCCAATCATTCGTAGCAATTCAATACCGAGCACATTTCCCGCTGTCAAAGGGACATCGCTGCGTGGCAAATCTGCGAGTTCGTCGGGCATGTCGTTTAATACCCTCGCAAAACGTGTTTCCATTGTCAGCGCCAATGGATCACTTTTATCCGTAGCTACGAACAGACCATTCACGATCAGCTGCTGATTATCAACACCCAGTTGACGGAGATCGCGACTGGTGCGAGCTGCCTCCTTCAACGCCGAGGCATCGGGGCGCGTCACCAGTACCAGTGTCGTGCTTTTCTCATCGGACAGCATTGCGACCGACTGTTGATAAATTTTCTGCTGATCCTGTAAACCCGCGAGAGGTCCCAGGCAGGACGTTCCCGTAGTATTCGTCTCCATGAAACCGGACCAGGCAGACGGAAGCGTTAGCAATCGCAATGTGTGACCTGTCGGTGCAGTGTCAAAGATGACGTGATCAAAATCAGTCGTCGACGCTTCATCTCCGAGAAGACGGGAGAACTCATCAAACGCGGCGATCTCCAGAGTGCAGGAGCCAGAAAGCTGCTCTTCCATACTGGCGACAGCAGCCTCAGGCAGTACTCCGCGATACGGACCGATCATACGTTCCCGATAGGCTCGGGCCGATTCAGCCGGATCAATATTCATCGCGGAGAGACCGGGCACATTAGTAATCGGCGTTGGAGAATTCCCGATCTGTGTCGCCAGCACATCGTGCAGATTGGACGCCGGATCAGTGGAAACGAGCAGCACCCGTTTCCCTTGGTCTGCGAGTTGCACTGCGGTCGCGCAAGCCATCGTCGTTTTGCCAACGCCACCTTTACCGGTGAAGAACAGAATGCGAGTCGGATGTTTGAGATGCTTCATGACAGTACCTCAACAGCAGCCAGAGCTGCCGCAGCAGTCTCCAGCCTCGTCTGAAACAACTGGCAAAGCGGAAGCTTTCAATTGCGTTCCTGTCCACAATGCGAGATTCTCGCGTGTCGGATACTCGCTACGACTCATCACCCGACCATCCACCAGGACTAGCGGCAAGCAGTCAACCCCTTCTGCCTGCAACAACTGCTGAACGGTTGGATTACTAGCGTATTCTGCAGGCTGCTGGCCAAGATTAAATCGCTCGACTTGGTGGCCTTTCGACTTCAGCCATTCTAAATCGCTGGCGAAACGGGGCAATACGGGGTCAACCTGAGGGCCACAAACACCGCTCGAACAACACATTGCAGGATCATAGATTTGAATTTTACTCATTTCTCACTTCCTCCTCTTACACCTATCGTTCATCGTCGAATCACGATAGATATCGTTAAAAAAAATCACAAGTCCGAGATCAACCCCTTTAACTCTGCAAGCTTCTCTCGATTGATGAAGTAGCAGACTTTAGGACCGTCAATCTCGCCTTGAATGAGGCCGGAATCCTTCAAGATTTTCAGATGCTGAGAGACCGTGGACTGAGCAAGCGGCAGTTCCGAAACAATTTCACCACAGACACACGCCTCTCGATTAATCAACAATCGAATGATTCGTACACGAGCCGGATGCGCCACTGCCCAAGCCAATTTCGCCAATACGTCTGCGCTCTCGTCAACCGGTAATTTGACCGGCCGCGAATCACACTTTTGCTGACGTTGCTTTCCTGTGGACATCTGAGCCTCTTAACCTTCTATCGTCAATTTACGATGAATAGTAACCACGATTTCTGGTGAGTCAATAAAAGTTGCGAAATTTTCCATTCAATCCTTCATATCTCTTCACATGCAGACTCAATCAGCCAAGAGGCTCTGATCGCTGAGCTGACTTTTCAACGACAATTGCCTGCCAGACAGAGACGACGACCGAAGTCAAAGATTGTCGCTCAACTCTGCTCGACCATTCACAAGCATACCGGTCGAGTTGGCACAGACCATATCAGTGCCCACGATCGACTTCAGTATTGTTGTTCACTCTTTCTTCGCCTGGAACGCCCGTCACTTCTTATCAGTGATGCGCAAAACTGCCCCGCACAGGTGTGCCGCTCGCTTTTGGTTGAAGTATGCGCGGGGAATATTCCGCACACTCGATTCTGGCTGCCTGCTCAACTTTGTACTTTGTGAACTGGCAATCGTTGTGTGATAACGCACATACTCAACAGATTGAGAACTCCACAGGGCTCTCAACGTGGATGGAAGTAAAACTTCTCTTCCCGCAAATTTTGAAGCGACGTACTCACCAACCAGCTTTGGACTCACTTGATGCCTGTTCATTTTCTTGACAAGATTTTTTCTCCCAAACGAATTGCCGTCATCGGAGCGAGTGATAAACGATCGAAAGTTGGTTACAGCGTTTTGCAGAATTTGATTGGGACAGGCTACGATGGCGTTGTCTACCCAGTGAACAATAAACGCGAGTCAGTACAGGGAGTTCACGCCTACCCGAGCATCGCAGCGTTACCGCATGTCCCAGATCTCGTGATTGTCTGCACTCCAGCAGCTTCGGTGCTGGACCTTGTCCATCAATGTGGCCGTGCCGGTGTCGGAGGAATGATCATTCTGTCCGCAGGATTCAAAGAAGCGGGCGAGGCAGGCAGATCGCTGGAAGATCAAATTCGTGAAGCGAAGTCAGAATATAACCTCCGAATCATTGGACCAAACTGCCTTGGTGTCATCGCACCGCATCGAAAATTGAATGCCAGTTTTGCAGCTTCGATGCCTCGTCCCGGGAGTGTTGCATTGATTTCTCAATCCGGTGCGTTATGTACTGCGATTCTGGACTGGGCTGAAAAAGAAGGCATTGGATTCTCCCACTTTGTCTCCATCGGCAATATGGTCGATGTCGGCGTTGCTGATCTGATTGACTACTTTGCGAACGACCTTCATACGAAATCGATGATTCTCTATGTCGAGTCCATTACGGAAGCGAGGTCCTTCATGTCTGCCGCGCGAGCTTTCACTCGAACGAATCCCATCGTCGCATTTAAATCGGGACGATTTACTGAGTCTGCGAAAGCTGCCAGCTCTCATACCGGAGCCATGGCAGGCGCGGACGATGTCTATGATGCTGCTTTTAAACGAGCGGGAATCGAACGCGCTTTCGAGATTGACGAATTGTTCGACACCGCGGAACTGCTTGCACGTTACGCCCCTCCGCGAGGACCACGGTTGGCAATTGTGACGAACGCTGGAGGACCTGGCGTGATTGCTACCGATGCCCTGATCGCTCGCGGTGGTGTCCTCGCGAAACTTTCAGATGAAGTCATTCAGAAACTGGACTCCCATCTTCCGGCGTACTGGTCAAAGGAAAATCCCGTCGACATCCTCGGCGACGCCACAGCCGACCGATTCACTAAAACACTGCGCCCGATCCTGAGTGATCAACAAGTTGACGCGGTACTTGTCGTGCTGACTCCGCAGGCAATGACAGATCCGACTGCAATTGCGAGAGCTGTGGTCACAGTCGCTCAAGGCTCAATTAAGCCCGTGCTCGCAGTCTGGATGGGGGGAGCCATGATCGAAGAGGGAGAACGAATCCTCAATGCCGGCGGGGTTGCAACTTACCCCAGACCGGAGCACGCAGTCCGAGCGTTTATGCACTTGGCGGCCTATGGTCAAAATCGCAAGTTGCTGTACGAAACCCCGCAAGAGATGCCGATCATTTTTCCGGCTCGGTCTCATAATTTGAATCATTCGAAAAGCTCTTCGATCAGTCGACTCAGCGAGGACTGGAAACCTCCTCTCACCAACCTGATTTCGCGTTTCCTCCGTCGACGCTCGAAACAGGGACAACGGATCTTGTCGGAAGCTGACTCAAAGTCAATCTTGAAGCGGTATGGAATCCCGACGACACGAACTCTGATTGCGAGTTCACCAAGGCACGCTGTCCGACACGCCAACGAAGTCGGTTACCCAGTCGTGTTGAAAGTCTTTTCTCACGACATTACACACAAAACCGACGTGGGTGGTGTCATGCTGAATCTCCTTCATGATGACGACGTAAAACGAGGATATGCCGAAATTATTGCGAACGCGAAACGACTTGCACCAGAGGCAAAAGTCGCAGGTGTCACGGTTCAGCCAATGTTTAAACGGGGCCATGGAGTCGAGTTGATCCTCGGAACAAAGCAAGACCCCACTTTTGGATCTGTGATCATGATCGGAACCGGCGGAACAGCCGCAGAATGCTTTGGTGACCGTGTGCTCGAGCTGCCACCACTGAACGAAAGACTCACTTGGCGAATGCTGGAATCACTGAAGTCGTGGCCACTCCTGCAAGGTTATCGAGGTCGACCAGGCGTCGACATGAACCAGCTGATCCAAACAATCATTCGATTCTCATATCTCGTCGCAGAATCGCCTGAGATTAAAGAGTTCGATATCAATCCACTGGTAGCGACAGAAAACGGAATTATGGCGCTCGATGCACGAGCAGTCATTGACGATGATGCGGCAAGTCGCTCACTTCGCCAGTATAGTCATCTGGCAATCCGTCCGTATCCCGAGCAGTATATCCGTGATGCACAACTCAAGGATGGTCGATCGATTCAGCTTCGTCCAATCCGCCCAGAAGACGAACCGATGTGGCAGGCGATGGCTGCCGCCTGCTCGGATGAGTCCATTCATTCACGATTTCGATTACTCGTCCGAAATCCATCGCACAGCATCGCATCTCGATTTTGTTTTATCGACTACGACCGTGAAATGGCGATCGTCGCTGAAATCGAAGAGCACGGTGAGCGAAAGATTATTGGCATCGGTCGCTTAGTCACCGATTCGGACCACGAGAAGGCTGAATACGCCATTCTGGTGGCCGATCAATGGCAAAATCAGAAGCTCGGTTCACAACTCACTAACTACTGTGTTGAAATTGGACAATCCTGGGGATTGAAGCGAATCGTAGCAGAAACAGACTGGGACAACCGCAGAATGCTGATGACGTTAAAAAAAGCGGGGTTCGAGGTCACTGAACGATCAGAGGGCATTGTTTATCTGCAACGAACTTTACAGCCTGCGAAGAGTGCTGACAGCGAAGAAGGCGTCTCAGCAAGGCCTGTTGCCAAGTAGTCCGATCAGTATCTCGTCTCAATTCCTCTTTAAAAGTTGAGTTTCAGTGCCATCACTTCTTTACATGGATGACTGTTTCCTGAATCACGGAAGTGAGTCACATCCAGAATGCCCAGCGAGACTGCGACATCTTAGCGCACATCTTCAATCGACCGATCTCATCCAGCAATTCGAAAGACAGCAAATCATTCCTGCAACTGAGGAGCAACTCCAGCTTGCACATCATGGTGGTTACATTCACCAGTTGAAAAAATTTGCAGAGGCAGGAGGCGGATGGATCGAGAACGACACGTTCGTGAGTCAACAGTCATTTGAAACGGCGCGTGCTGCAGTGGGGACTGTTATTGAGGCGGTGGACGCCGTTATGAAAGGTGTTGGACGACAGGCGGTCTGCTTAGTGCGACCTCCTGGTCACCACGCGCTACCAACGATGGCGATGGGATTCTGCCTGTTCAATAACATCGCCATCGGAGCCATTCATGCGAGAGAGCATCACCTCCTGCATCGCATTCTCATCGTGGACTGGGACGTCCATCACGGAAACGGGACGCAACATCTTTTTTACCGTGACCATGATGTCTATTACCTCTCTGTTCACCGTTCGCCTCTCTTTCCCGGCACAGGTACTGCAAGTGAAACAGGAGAAGGCGATGGACTTGGAACGACCTTCAACCTGCCGCTTGAATTTGGAGTGAGTCGCAAGGAGTACTTCGAAAGGTTCAGCACACTGTTGGATCATGCAGCATCCCGCTGTCGTCCGGAACTGGTCTTGCTGAGTGCAGGGTTTGACGCCCACCACGCTGACCCAATCGGCTCGCTGGGACTGGAAACCGAAGACTATGCACCGCTCACAAAGATGGTGCAGGACGTCGCCAATGAGTACTGCGATGGCCGCTTGATCAGCGTCCTTGAAGGGGGGTACAATGTTCCTGTACTTGCCGACTGCGTCGAACTGCACTTAAGAACGCTCCTTGATCACACGCCCTGACGACCTGCCCCAACATTTCCCCTCTGTTGCCGTCCCCTCTTGCGGTTTCCCTTTCTGTTGCCGCATCCTGTCTCCAGTTTTGACAACATCCTGAAAGAAGAAGCAGGGTTTCGTTATTGAAACAGAACTCTTATCACCCGGATACAAATTATCAGGCATTCCACAAAGTTTGGAAGAGGAGGAGTGTTTGATGAATTGTGTTCACCGTTCACATTCTCTTATCCTTCTTCATACTTAACCGGTTCACGGAACATGAACATGAAAATGAACATGTCCTCCAAAGGCAGATCCATCAGGACTTGAAGATGATGACAAAGTCTACAACTTGGAAATCCGAAGTTTGCACAGCGATCGACCGGCGGAGGGAGGACATCATCAACATTGGCGAATCAATCATGGATACGCCAGAGTTAGGATTCAAGGAAACACAAACCGCCGAGCGAGTGAAACAAACTTTCGATCAAGTCGGCCTCTCATTCGAAGACGGTCTCGCGATCACGGGAGTCAAAGCTGTGCTGCGAGGGGCGAAAGAGGGGCCAACAATCGCTCTCATGGGAGAGTTAGACGCATTACAAGTCCCCGACCACCCACGAGCGGACCCGACTTCCGGTGCGGCTCACGCATGTGGGCATAATGCACAAATCGCAGGATTGATGGGGGCCGCTATGGCGCTCACAGAGACCGGGATTGCTGAACACCTTGCAGGAAATATCGTATTTTTCGCCGTCCCCGCAGAAGAGTATGTTGAGATCAACTACCGGGTCGGACTCGTCAAGGAAGGAAAAAACACCTTCCTGACCGGCAAGCAGGAGCTCATCAAACTTGGGCACTTTGATGATATCGACATGGCGGTCATGATCCATTCAACCAGCCCCGTGGTGAGCGAAGGCAGCATGGGAATTGCCCCTTCTTCGAACGGTTTTCTCGCCAAGAACATTCGCTTTCTGGGGAAGGCATCTCACGCTGGAATCTTTCCCGAACGTGGAGTAAACGCCCTTTGCGCAGCACAACTTGCCTTGAGCGCGATCAACGCGCAGCGAGAAACGTTTCGAGATCAGGATTGCGTCCGCGTACATCCCATCATCACAAAGGGTGGTGATCTCGTAAACATTATCCCGGCGGAAGTTTGCATGGAGACATATGTTCGCGCGAAGACGCCTGATGCAATTCTCGACGCTTCCCATAAAGTTGATCGCGCGTTGCGTGGCGCTGCAATGGCGATGGGCTGCAAGGTTGAAATCGAAACCGTTCCTGGAAACCTGCCGCTCCGTAACGACCCAGAACTCGCAGAGATCTTCCGCGACACGGCAGGAGCCGTTTTGGGCGAAGAGAACTATCGAGACTACCCTCACAGTGGCGGGTCAACCGATGCTGGTGACCTCAGTCAAATCATGCCAGTTTTACATCCAATGATGACCGGCGCCGCAGGAGCTCATCACCAGATTGACTGGTGCATCGCCGACCATGAACGTGGATACATCGCCCCTGCCAAAACGCTCGCCATGATGGCTGTTGACTTACTCAGCAACGATGCCGCTAAGGCAAAAGGAATCTTGGACAAAAGCAGCCCAGCCATGTCGAAGGCAGAATACCTGGAACGCCAGACATCTGTCTTCCGAACAGAACTGTATGACGGCACAAAGTGAGTCTCTCGATTTTGGATCAGAGGAATCCAACTCCTGCTCGCTCTGCCGGTGAAAAAGAGAATTCCTTCAGAAGAAACTCCGAGCATCACAAGTAACGCGTGGAAATCGAGAGCAAATCCTATCTTGTTTTTTTTCTGCCTCGTCGCGAGCAGTCTCTGAATTCATGAGAGCGAAGTTCTCTTCCACAGACACGACGAACTTTAAGAATGCATAAAAAGGAAAAGCCCGTTAGAAACAGATCTAACGGGCTCTCCTCACCGATGCGGGCTATCATGGTGAGAGCGACCTGCAGATCGCCACCCGTAGTTTCGGTCGAGAAACCGATGAAGGAGGAAGAGTTCTTCCTTAAAGCCCCGCTCAACAGTGGAATTCTTCTCAGGGGTGTTAAAAGACTGCATCCGGGCAAAAGTCAGTTTTCTCAAAATTGCAGCCAGGAATGGCGGCAATCCACGAAAACTATCAGGCGTATAACAACAACAGTGAAAAGGGGTTATCGCAATTGCGGTTGATCCGGTTTGAGAATTCAATCCATTCTGGGTAAAATAATGAATAACGGCACCTTCAAATTCATCTGATTAGTAAAGCAATGACACGAAGCTGTTGAGATGAGAGGAAAGATCTCATCGACCTGTAGAGCAAATGTAGTCGTGCCTGCTACGCTGACTCTGAATTTAGCCTCAATGTAATAAGTGTAATATCAACGACGATCTCCCTTCCCCGCCACGGAAGTGATCGAAGTCCCCCCACCACGAAATTTCTCTGTCTCGTAGATCCCATATTTACCGAGCCATATTCACAGAGACTGAGAAAGTCCCTCCGTTTGAACCTGCCCTGAGCTGTTTAACCACAATTAACCACGCCGATTCGATTTTTTTGGTAGAATCGACATCCTCACTTCCCTTGATAGTTTCATGTGTATGATGAATTCTTCAATGAAGATTTTATTGATGAGTGTCTGGTTTGTTTCCTGCCACTGTCATTCAGTCATCGCTGCAGATTCTCCCAAGCTTCCTGGCGAAATGGGAAAGTTTGTCGAGAACCATTGCGTCGCTTGCCATGAAGGGGAGGCGGCAGAGGCAGGGCTTGATCTCACGAAACTCAACGGCCAACTTGAGAATCAGGCAACACTCGATCGCTGGATTCGAATTTTCGATCGAGTTCATAACGGTGAGATGCCCCCCAAAGAGAGTCATGATATCACTGGGGCGGAACTGAAGACGTTTCTCAACCAATCGGGAAAGTGGCTCAACGATTTCCAGAAAGAACGTTGGAGCAAAATAGGACGCGTGCAAGGTCGACGATTGACGAACCTCCAGTTGGAACGGTCTCTGCATCAATTACTCGGCGTAGACATCCCGCTTGAAAGCCTGATGCCAGAGGAACAGCGAACAGCAGGATTCACAACGGTTGCGAATGGTCAGCCGATGTCGCATTTTCAACTCGAAGAACACCTGAAAGTTGTTGACGCCGCTCTCGATAACGCGTTTCAACGAGCGATCCTCAATGATCAATTATTCAAGAAGAAATTTGATGCAAAGGGCCTGGTCAGGAAAAATCCCAAACGACGGACACGTGAACCTGAACTCATCGACGACTTTGCAGTGACGTGGTCTTCACGTTTAATTTTCTATGGCCGAATCCCCGCGACAACAGCCCGAAAAGATGGCTGGTACCGATTCACGATTCGGGCCAAATCACTCAATACTCCGAAAGATCATGGGGTCTGGTGCACCGTCCGAACTGGAAAATGTGTGTCGAGCGCGCCTCTTCTGAATTGGGTAGGAGCCTTGGAAGCGACTGATCGAGTTCAGGAATGGACCTTTGAAACATGGCTTCCACGAGGCAGCATGCTCGAAGTCCGCCCCGGAGATGACACTCTCAAAATGGGAAGATTTCAGGGAGGACAAGTTGGCACTGGAGAAGGTGGACCGCAAAATCTTCCTGGGGTCGCCATGGAGAGCATCGTCATGGAAGAGATCCATTACGGATTAGACGATGAGGGGATCCGTGAGACTCTCTTCGGCGATCTGAAGGTCAAAGCGAAGGGGAAGGACTGGCAGCAAGCCCAGCTGCAGTCGACGAACCACAAAGCTGATGCAAAACGACTGATGCTTCGATTTGCTGAACGGGCATTTCGTCGCCCCATTAACAAAGAGGATGTCCAGCCTTTCATCGACTTGGTGTTCAACGAACTCGATGCAAAAACACCATTGCTCGCAGCACTCAGGACTGGCTATCGGGCACTCTTGTGCTCTCCAAGGTTTTTGTATTTTGAAGAGCCCCCCGGACAACTCGATGACTATGCCTTAGCATCCCGATTGAGTTACTTCCTGTGGAATGCTCCGCCAGATGAGGAACTTCTCAAGCTTGCAGAAAGCAAAATTCTGAGCTCACAAGATGAGATTCGTCGGCAGGTACGCCGCATGTTAAATGAGCCACAAGGAAAGACTTTCGTTAAAGACTTTGCAGCACAGTGGCTGGATCTCAGTGAAATCGATTTCACCACTCCCGATCGTCGTTTGTATCCGGGATTTGACGTCATCGTTCAGCAGTCAATGCTTGCTGAAACAGAAACGTACCTTGAGGAAATGATTCGCAAAAACCTGAGCGTCAGTCTGCTGATCGACTCGAAGTACACATACTTAAACGAGAGACTTGCTCGGTTTTATGGAATTAAAAACGTCTCAAGTGACCAGATGCAGCGAGTCTCACTCAAACCCGAAGATCACCGTGGTGGACTCCTGACACATGGATCAATTATGAAAGTCACCGCAAATGGAACGACAACGTCTCCAGTTCTTCGGGGGGTTTGGGTTTCCGAACGCCTGCTGGGTGTTGAAATTCCGCCTCCGCCTGCCGGAGTTGCGGCGATCGAACCGGACATCCGCGGAGCGAAAACGATTCGGGAGATGCTTGAAAAGCACAAATCCAACACTGCCTGTGCATCCTGTCACGTCAATATCGATCCTCCTGGATTTGCTCTGGAGAACTTCGATCCAGCTGGCCGATGGCGTGAAAGATACATCAAGATCAAGGGGCGGAAGAGAGTTCCCGGAACCCCGATTGATGCAAGCCACGAGTTACCAAGTGGAGAGAAATTTAAAGATATCAAACAGTTTCGCTCCATCGTTGCAGCGAAACCTGCAGAGTTAGCAGAAAACGTCGCGAAGAAACTGGTTAGTTACGGAACAGGGGCACCGGTCACATTCGCTGACCGGACTGAGATCGAAGAAGTTGTTACCCGAACAAGCAAAAACAACTATGGCCTTCGCTCAATCATAGAAGAAGTGGCTGCCAGCGAATTGTTCCGCACAAAGTAAGTTCGACGTAAGTTCAACTTGAGACCATTACACTTTAGAACTGATCCTGAAACTTGAAACTGCTCTCTCAAGCGTTGAGAAAAGCGACTATCCCAGAGGTTTTTGAACAGGCTCTCGTGAAATCATTCCTTCAGGTTTTATGAATCGAAAAGGTTAACAAAATGAGTCACCGTATTTATTTCAACAAAGGTCAACAACTTAATCGCCGTACTGTTTTGAAAGGTGCTGGCGTCGCATTGTCACTGCCTTGGCTTTCGGCAATGCAACGCGCATTTGCAACTTCCGCTGAGAACACTCCACCTAAACGGTTCGTCGCGATGACGCTGGGACTGGGGCTTCTTGGTGAGAATCTGAACCCGAAAGAATCCGGCAAAGACTACAAAACAAGTCTGTATCTGAAACAGGTTCAGGATCTCCGGGACAAATTTACTGTTGTCTCTGGTTCTTCACACCCTGATGTCTCTGGAGGCCACCGCGCGGAAGCGAGTATTCTTTCCGCGCAACCAATGGGATCAGGCGGACAGGCAAAGAATACTGTCTCACTCGATCAATTCATGGCGAAACATCTGGGGCATCACACCCGGTTTCCTTCACTCGTATTAGCTAGTCGAGGCACGAACAGTCCCTCATACACTGAAAACGGTTCGATGATTCCTGCACAGGACTCTCCTTCCAAACTCTTCAGCCAACTATTTATCGACGATTCTCCGGCAGAACAGCAACGACAGGCCCATCGGCTTCAAGAAGGTCGCAGCATCATGGACTTGGTCCGTGACGATTCGAAGCGGCTCGCGAAAAAGCTCGGCAAGGGTGATCAAAATCGACTCGATGAATATTTAACGAGTGTTCGTGATCTGGAAAACCGGATGGCAGCATCGGAAGAATGGGCGATGCGATCAAAGCCCAAAGTCGATTACCAAAAACCTGTCGACATTAAAAACCCCAACGATTTCGTCGGATATCAGCGTCTCATGACCGACATGGTCCGACTCGCGCTGCAAACGGATTCGACGCGATTCATCACGTACCACCTCGGTGGATCAGGAGGCGTTGTTCCACTCGAAGGAGTGAGAGAAGGATACCACGCGCTAAGCCACCATGGCCGTGACGAAGAGAAGCTTGAGCAACTCGCTCTCGTTGAGCAGGCGATCATTGGTGCTTGGGGAGACTTTATGCGTGACCTGAATTCCATTGAGGAGAATGGTCATAGCCTGCTTGATCAAACATCCGTCTTCATGACGAGCAACCTGGGTAACGGCTCGAACCACGATAATCGAAACATGCCCGTGTTGCTCGCAGGCGGAGGATTCAAGCATGGTCAACACTTGGCGTTTGACCAGAGAAACAACTACCCGCTACCAAACATGTACGTTAGCTTGCTACAGAATCTTGGAATAGAGACTGATCAGTGGAAGACAGCCACCGGAACCATGACAGGCCTTGAGATGGGGTAGTCATTTATCTCTGACAAAGTCACTTAACAAAATATGATTCATGAACCGACGAAGGCAGTTCGCGAATTGATACACGGAGACTGCCCAGTGGCGAGCAGCTTGTGAAGTCATGATAGTGACCTTGGGTTGCATCTATTTCCGAGCGACCTCAAAATTTCCGGTGTGAAACCATAATTTTTTGAAACCTCAGAGTAGGATCGACGATGTTTCATGTGAACCGACGAGGGTTCCTTCAACTTGGACTTGCAAGTGCGGCGCTGTCTGCCGCTGGGCGACCTGCTCTCACTGCCGATAAGCCATCTCAATACCCACCGACGCGGGTCATCACAAAAGGCCCGCGACATCACTGGTTTGGGTACTACGACAAACTACAATTCGACCCCAGCAGTCGGTTCGTCTTGGGAATGGAGGTCCCCTTCGAACATCGCTCACCAGAAGCGGACGATATCATTAAAATTGGTCTGATCGATCTTGAAGACAATGATCGTTGGACGGAACTTGATCAGTCGATCGCTTGGAACTGGCAACAGGGATGTATGCTCCAATGGATCCCTGGTGAAAAAAGTAAAATCCTCTGGAACGACCGAGACGGAGACCGTTTCGTTTGCCGAATTCTTGATGTCGAAACAGGAAATGGCCGAACGATTCCGCATCCGATCTACTCTGTCAGCCCCGATGGTAAAACCGCAGTCACGCCAGATTTCCGCCGAATCGCTGATGTTCGACCGGGCTATGGTTACACTGGATTGAAAGATCCTTTTACGGACGATTTGGCTCCTGAAGAAACTGGAATTTTCCGTGTCGATTTAGAGACCGGAGAATCCAAGCTGATCATCTCGCTTGCTGACATCGCTAAGATTGGTGAAATCCCCAAAGCACAGCCAGGCATCAAACACTATTTTAATCACTTATTATTTAGTCCGAATGGTGAACGATTTATTGCTCTTCATCGCTGGCGATACCCAAATGGCAGCCGGCTCACCCGCCTGATCACGGCAAAACCTGACGGATCAGATATCCGCGTGGTCATCCCGAACGGCTACGCCTCACACTTTATCTGGCGAGACCCTCAGCACATTCTCTCTCAGTCTAAGAACTATCTAGGCAATTCGAACTGGGGCGACTTCTTGTTCGAAGACAAAGACAATGGCATTCTTGAAGAGATCGGACACGGAGTTCTCGATGGTGGGGGACACCTGAGTTATCTGCCGGGGAATGAGTGGATCTTAAATGACACATACCCCAAAGGGGCCGAGCGAATGCAAATTCCGCATCTTTATCATGTCGAGTCGGGCAAGAGGATCGACATCGGAAAATTCCACCTGCCCAAAGAATACACGGGAGAATGGCGAGTGGATACTCACCCCCGCTTTAGTCCCAATAGCCAATACGTTTGCATCGATTCGCCTTATCAAAACCAAGGCCGGCAGCTTCATCTGATCGATATCAGTGAAGTGATTCATTCAAGCTAGAGCATCTTTCGAATTAGTCTTCAGGCTCCGCCTCGTGGAGAACAGCATTTTCATCAGAGAAACGTGTTCTTCACGAGAATCTGGCAGAACTAACTGCTCTAAACAAAATAGGTACACCAACGTAAAAGCGACCTAGAAGCCCAAGCCAGGACCGGTCAGAACGCTTGTTCCTACCGAACCATCGGTAATATCGAACATTGATGGGAACTGATGTGCCCAGACTTTATTAGCGTTCGGACAATACTGTCGACCGTTTCCTTCGATTGCCGTCACACCTGGAACGCGAGCTGCCAAGCTGGCTGAATGGAGAAACGCAAATCCCAGACAGGTTAAGTCCTGCACACACAAGAACATGTCAAACTTCTGAGCAGCAGCGGCAGCAAACAGAGCCTCGGTGTGCCCTTTGCAAGCTTTCAGAGCGACTCCGCTATACCCTTGTTCTCGAGCTAACAGAAGTGCTTCGTAATCGACGAGAGATTCATCAATCACAACCGGTTTTAGCTTTGCCGCTTCGTGCATTTTGTTGTCAGGATGTGACTTCAAATCACGATGCGTTGGTTGTTCAATATATTGAATGCGGTCGTATGCGGCTGGAGATTGCTCCTGGATCCGCTTCAAGAACTCAAGAACGTACTCAACGTTCTCACATTTCTCATTGAAGTCCGTTGAGTAGAACCACTCGCTACAACCGCGCGATGCCTGGGCCTCTCCACTGACTTTGTCGATATCCAAAACTCGTTGAACATCCCAGTCGATGTCATCGCCGTTGAGTTTGATTTTCAGGTGAGTTAATCCGTCCGCTGCAATCCATTCAGAAAGAGTCTCAGGAAACTTGTCATCAATTCGAGTTGTGACATCTGCATCCGTCAGAGGATCGATCGCACCGACCAGATGGTACAGCGGCAAACGCTCTTTAGGTGTTCTCAGTGTGTACTGATCCAGGTATTCACCTGCAAACTGGTCATCGAGATATTCCGAAAGATCATGATTCATGAATTCCGATGACAATGCGTTATAGGAATTCACGCCGTTTGCTTTGCCGAATGCGTCGTGTAATGCGGCATCAAGTGGGCTGGCAGCAACGAGCTGTGCAAGCTCTGGAAGAGGTTCGGGAAGACCAAGAAGTTTCGAAACAACCTTTGCCTGGTGAGGGTATTCCGCAGCAACGTGAAAGATGATATCGATCGGATGACCAAATTCGTCGAGAATGTCTGTGAGCCGAACAACTCGCGAGGCGTATTCCTCCATGGCTTTTTCAGCCTGATCAGGAGTGACCTCTTGAGAAGGCCATGCCCAGACGTTGCCAACCGGCATGCTACCTAAGCCGATCGCGTGCTTTCCACCTCGAGTCTCAACCGTAACCTGAACGTTAATGACTCGATGCTTGTCCATGACTCTCCCGCCGAATTTCAGGGGAGTACGAAATGGGTGTTCGTCAAAGCTGATTGCAGCGTCGACTACCCGTACGTCGGTCGATTTGCTCATGTCTCTTTTTTTAGATGTTGTGAGATTGTGGGAAGCGATTTCTTTAAAATTACGATGACATAAAATACTTACCGACAGAATCTTCTGATTATCGATGAGCTTGCCGCTCTCATGTCGAGAAGATTCGAAACGTGAACAAACTTCAAAACTGTCAGTGATCCTCCGGGGATTACAAATATGGAGATCACTTTTCCGTTTTTTTGAGAGACGATGAGTCTAATAGTCTCCCGACTACATTCGCAGATTCAGTGCAAGTTGCTGACACTGCAATTGAATCACGTTGTTTGATTCCGGTCCTCGCCAAACAAGATGCGAAAGAAACTCTCTCCAGTTTTCCAATGACTCATGAAGAGATGTCTATGACAACCTACCAACTCACTCTTAATCAAACCGTCCAGTTTTCAAAAGAAGTGCCATGCAGATTCAAGGCAGTTGTCCACCAAAAATCACTACCAAATTGCCAAGAACACCCGCGAAACAACGCACAGAACACTCAACAATCTGCGCACATCACCACGCCAGACAATCCTGAACAATCAGGATTCCCTGTCAAGTAGCGATGAGCAAGATGCCTATACGGACTTTATTTCCTCCGAAGAGGAGACCAGCCACCAGAGTGACTTCTCGCTCAGCAGTCGAAATTTACTTTCTGTGTCGAATTTTTGCACGCATACGGCGTTTTTTTCGACCTAGCTTCCGGCGACCTTTGCCTGATTTCTTAACACCCATTCGATTCATTCCTCCAATGACAATACTGATTCACTTGAACTGGAAAATTTCCAGCGATGACATTCCGCAGGCAAACAGGCCTGAGGATTACTTTGAACACATGACTATTCGAGTCTACAAGAGACTTGAAACGCTCATATGCTCGTTTCCCTCACACTAGGCGAGGGTTACCCATTTTAGACACAAATCCCAGAACCTACAAGGTTTAACAAGAATTGTCTGTCGACTTAGAAGCTCAACCTCGCTTCAAACAGTGACATTTACAATAATCTCGGCAGAGCCAAGTCACAGTGATCACTGATTATTCGGACATGATCACGATTGGTCTGCAGTAATCTCGCTGCATCCTGGTTTGTCGTTTTCCTCCCCCGATGACTCACCGAGGGCGATATCGACACTGAAAACCAATTTGAAAGATGCTCTAAGCGATCGCCAAATAGACTGCAGCTGCAAGTGCTCCACCCACGAGCGGACCGACAACGGGAACCCAGGAGTAATTCCAATCGCTGTCCCGTTTCCCTTGAATGGGTAGCAATGCGTGAACCAGTCTCGGCCCAAGATCGCGAGCTGGATTGATGGCGTAACCTGTGGTCCCACCTAATGACAGCCCGATCCCGAAGACAAGCATCCCAACGGGCAACAGTCCTAACGCTCCTAACCCTAAACGAGGATCGGTCTCTGCTGGTGCGTCTCCATGAATCAGGCTGGGGACCGCCATCAGAAAAATGGGAAGTATAAGTGCGAACGTTCCGACAACTTCACAGAAGAACGCCTGAGGCAAATTGCGAATAGCGGGAGAGGTGCAGAAACAGGCGAGCTTCGCGTCGGCATCTTCAGTCACATTGAAATGCTCGTGATAAAAACAATAAACCAACGCGGCCCCCAGGATGGCTCCCAGAAACTGCGCAATGATGTATCCGACAGCTTCTCCAATTGCGAGCTTTCCGGCGACGGCCATTGCCACAGTGACAGCTGGATTGAGATGTGCCCCACTGAAATCCGCGGCACAAAACGCCCCAATAAAAACTGCGACACCCCAGCCAGCACTGATGACAATCCACCCCGAATCGTTTCCTTTTGTTCTCGCTAACACAACATTGGCGACAACACCGTTCCCGAAGAGGATCAGAAGTGCAGTCCCGATGACCTCAGCTGTCAATGCATTCATTCTCGCCTCACTTTCTCAACAGATTTCAAATCCAAGGAATTGGCATTCTGACACGAAGAAAGAAAACATGCGAGCAAGCACGAAAGAGATTTTTGATGCGACAGACTGGCCTTGAATCCCTTGGGAGTGAAAACGCGACCAGAGAGGTTCTTCCGTCTGGACAAGCAACATTCTCCCGCAGGAACTCAGAGGTCTTTTCCAGACTTTCAAAATCAAGATACTTGACTTGATCTGGAGCGGGTTGCCGTTTGATAAAGAGCCACGCCGACCACGGCATTTGGAACCCCGACGAGCAACAGGCTGACGACATCTGCAGGCGTAGTGAGCATCGCGACCAGAAAAAAAAACGGGATGATCGCAATCCATCTCGGCCCTCTCATAAGCCAGACCGGAATCGAAATAGCGAAACAGATAATGACAAAGAGCAACTCAATCGCACCGACAGACATCTCGCACCTCAATCAATTGATTGCTTGATGAGCCAACGAATCCTGCAAGTACATCACTTACCTGAAACGGTGGACACCAGAGAAGAGGAGTCCTGTGAGTCTCTCAGAATTTGCATTGCAGAGACTGCTCACAGACAATGTCCACCCGGTCGGCCCGATTGCATCAGGCGCATTGAGCGATGAATTCAGCCTAAGCTGTGAAATGAGCAGCGTCAAGACTGAAGCAAAGCCACTCTTTTTACGGCCTGGTCAACATGGGATGAATTTCAGCGTCAGACCAATTCTGGAATTGGCTGACCACCTTCGGTGATAATTGGAATGGGTCGTCCCTGATGATCAATCCAGTGAGCCCCCAGATCAATCCCAAGGTGTTGAAATGTTGTGGCTGCCAAGTCTTGCGGTCGGACGGGACTCGTTAAGACCGATCCACCGCGGCGGTCTGTGGAGCCTATTGTCTGACCATGCTGCAAGCCACCGCCTGCCATGACCATCGACATCACGCTCGTCCAGTGATCACGACCCGCTTCTTTATTGATGACTGGTGAGCGACCGAATTCTCCCATCATCATGACGAGAGTGTCATCAAGTAATCCACGTTGTTCCAAGTCCGTCACCAAAGCATAGAGCGCTCGATCAACACGTGGGATGAGTGGTTTCAGTCCCTTCTCGATTCCGCCCCAGCGAACGTTGTCCCCATGGTGATCAAAGTACCCCCACGCTCCACTGACGAGTACAAAAGTCACTCCCGATTCAACAAGCCGGCGGGCCTGTAACGCTTTCTGACCAACACTTTCCCGACCGTAGAGGTCTTTGGTTTCATCGCTCTCTTTCGATAAATCGAATGCGGCTTCGACTTTTCCCGAGAGCATCATTTCGTATGCGGACTGAGTATGTTGATCGAACTGGTCCATGACTCCATCGCGATCAAGGCCTGATCGCATCTTGTTGAAATGCTGCCGCAACTGGGCCCGTTCCGTAAGGCGTGAGGCCTCAAAACCAGCGGGCATTTTGAATTTGCCAGCGAGTTCCAAACCTTTCACGGGAGAGAATTCACGCCCCATGTTTCCCGCTTCCCAGACATCGGCTGCCCAGGAATTAGCAAGCCCGACAAACGCAGGCATATCGGGGTCATTCGCCCCTTTGAATTTTGCGGTGATCGATCCCATCGACGGGTATCCGGCCCCATCTTTTCCATCATTCGTTCTTCGTGCCAGTGGATTTCCGGCTTGCATCGTAATTGGCGTGTGGTTACTCGCGGAGCAATCGACGGAACGAATGACTGACAACTTGTCGGCAATCGATGCTTGCAACGGTAGATGTTCCGTGAAGGAGACTCCGGGGATCTTGGTAGAGATATCTGGGAACGGGCTGCGAATTTCCGGAGGAGCAAGTGGTTTGGGGTCCCACATGTCGATCTGACTGGGGCCACCAGAAAGCCAGAACAGGATGACAGCTTTCCGGTCGCGATCGGGTTTCTCGATCTGTGATTCCGCTTGAAGCTTCTTGATGGATGCCAATGAGAGCCCACCAAATCCTGCTAATCCCGTTTGCAGAAACCATCGTCGCGACCGGACCTTAAGTAGATCGTTTGCTGCAGGGGCAAAGGGAGAGATCTCAGAATGTTTCCGGTGATGTGAACTGTGGGAACTCATGGCGTTACCCTTTAGGTACTAAGACCACTGCGAGTTTTATGACGTGTGAGGAATTGGGAACTGGTACGTCGGTGGGAATCTAATGTGGGATTCAATCAAATCAGAGTCGACCTGAGTCACTGCACAATTCACTGAAACATTGCGATTCCTTCAACATCAAGAAGTCGCTGCACAGTTGAAAGTGTGCGAAAGTGACCGGATCTTTTTGACACCTGCGAAAGCATCAACAAACTCCATTGAAAGTCTACTTCATGAAACTCTCGGCATCCAGAGTAGATTCACATCAATCTTTCTCGCGGCGCATTTCGAAAAGAAAGCGTGAGGGCGGTGAAGGTTTGACCTTCCCCCATTTTCGCCGTGTGGCAGCTCTGGAAAGTGTCAGAGAGTTCTGAGCGCGAGTGACGCCGACGTATGCCAGCCGCCTCTCTTCCGCAATTTCAGCTTCTGTTCCGTCGATCGTCCGTTTGTGCGGAAGCAAGCCTTCCTCCATGCCGACAAGATAGACCCTTGGAAATTCAAGACCTTTTGCGCTGTGCAAAGTCATCAACTTGACCGCATCGGCGTTTGCTTTGGCTTCCTTGTCCGGCTCTTCGTCTCTCCGCTCGAGTGCGATGCTGTCGAGATAGTCCCCCAGCGACGGCTTCGCAGTTCGATCAACATACTCAGCGAGCGAGTTAATATAATCTTCCAGGACCGCTTTCCGCGTCGCCTGTTGGAGTTCGTCTTTGTATTGTTTTTCGATTTCGTTTTCGTACCTGATCTCTTTAACAAGCTGATGCGTCAGCGTATCAAGTTGATCGGGATTGTTATGATACTGTGCACGCCAGCGTTGAAACTGGGAGTGCAGATGAAGAACAGCGTCAGCTGTCTTTTGAGTCAGTTCACCTTCGTTGAGAGAGTCGGGAACGACATCCCAGATTTTCTTTCCGGTCCGGACCGCACGTTTCAACAACTTTTCAACTGAGCCAATCCCAATTCCGCGCGTTGGCGTATTGATGATTCGCAACAGTGCCTGCTCATCGTCATCGCGAGCGATGACTTTCATGTAACAGAGCAGATCTCGAATCTCTTTGCGATCATAAAACGATTGGCTTCCCATCAGCACGTAAGGAATTTGTCGGCGTCGAAGCTCGGATTCAAAAATCCGTGGTTGTTCGTTGGTACGAAACAAGATCGCAAAATCCTTGAGAGGAATTCGACGCGACTCATTCAGGTGCTTGATCTCGTGAACGACCCGTTCCGCTTCGGTTTGCTCATCAGGCAGTTCCAGAAACCGAACATCCTCATGCGATTTCTTATTCGTCCGCAGCACTTTTTGATGCCGTTCTCGATTATGCTTGACCAGCCGGTTCGCCAGATCAAGGATACTGTCCGTACAACGATAGTTTTCTTCGAGGCGGATCACCTTCGTTCCCGGAAACTGTTGCGCAAACCCCAGAATGTGTTTCAATTCTGCTCCGCGCCATCCGTAAATCGATTGATCATCGTCACCCACCACACAGAGATTTTGATGCTCACGAACTAAGGCATCAATAATACGAAACTGAATTCCGTTTGTGTCTTGATATTCATCAATCTGAACATGGGAAAATCGCTGTTGATGCTTCGCCAGAACTTCCGGGTAGTTCAGGAACAATCGTTCGGTAAGCAACAACAAGTCGTCGAAGTCGACTGTTCCCGTCGCTTTCAAATTTTGTTGATACCGTCGATACGCCAATCCACCAAGGTATTCCTTGTCATCAAGCGCGGCTTCAGTGGCTCGGTCGGGAGCGATTCCGATCGACTTCCACTTACTGATAAGTGACAGCAAATCGCCCGGCCGTAGAGACTTCTCCGTCACACGGATATCGCGCAATACGCGCCGTGCCATCGATTCTTGATCACCGCGATCCATAATCGAAAACTTCTCGGGATATCCCAAAACAGAAATATCGGAACGCAAGACTCCGACACAAAGCGAGTGAAACGTTGAGATCCATGGTTTCACTTTCAGATTCGAACCAATCAAAGACTTGGTTCGCTCAAGCATTTCCTTAGCTGCTTTGTTCGTAAACGTCACAGAAAGAATGCGATCCGCAGGAACGCCGGTGCGAAGGAGCTCACCAATCCGGTAAGTAATCACTCGCGTCTTCCCGGTCCCGGCTCCTGCCAGCACAAGAACAGGCCCATTCACTGTTTTTACGGCTTCCCGCTGCGCAGGGTTTAAGTGTGACAGATCCATCGATCAACTGTTATCCATAAGAGCATTACCAAGGCTCGTCATCCCCTGAAAATCAATATCATGACTTCAAAGACTGCTCGCCACGAGGCGGAGCGTAAAGACCAGTGTTGGATTTGCTCAAGCTCATTTTACCAACAGTGCGAGGGGATAATAACACGCCCTCCCGGAACCTCAACGCCCGACAAGGTCCGAGATCTTGGATCGTGGGACATTCTCCGAAATCGTTGCAAAGTGGGGAATTTTGTGAACTCATCCAATCAACCCGTGAAGAAAATGGGAGGAGTGACAATCTCTTGAAAGCTCTGTATTGTCTGGGACTCATATGGTCACTCGCCAGTATTTTGAACAGATCCTGAAACCTGAATTTTCTCTCTCAAAGACTGCGGAAACTGACCATTCCACAAGTTTCCGGACTGGTTCTAACCAAGAAATTGACAAAAACATGTCTCACCTCAATGCGAATGAACGGACCTGGGATCGCCTTGCAAGAGAGAACAGCCAGTTCGCAAATGTTGCTTCCGATGAAGAATGTGCTCATCCGCTGCTGGCTCTGGATCGCCGGGGGTGGCTCCCAGGTTCAGTCAAAGGGATGGATGTCCTTTGCCTCGCTTCAGGCGGTGGTTGGCAGTCGATTCTGTATGCCGTTGCAGGTGCAAACGTGACTGTCGTTGATCTCTCACCGGAAATGCTCAAGCGTGATGTGCAGCAGGCAGAAATTCGGAATGTCTCCGTCAAAGCGGTACAGGCATCGATGGACGACCTCTCTGAATTTGGCGACTCCTGCTTTGATATTGTGCACCATCCGGTGAGCAGCTGTTACATCCCAAGACTGAAAACCGTCTACAAGGAAGTCGCTCGACTCCTTCGTCCGGGGGGCCTTTACATCAGCCAGCACAAACAGCCAACCAGTCTGCAAATTGTAGAACGTGATCAGCGTAACCGATATGTTCTCGGAGTCTCGTATTATCACAACGATCCACTTCCGGCAGTTCAAGATACCGCTTACCGGGAGGAAGGTGCTGTGGAGTACCTGCACCGTTGGGAAGAACTCGTTGGGGAACTCTGTCGGACAGGGTTTGTGATTGAAGATCTTAGCGAGCCGCGACGTGGAGATCCCAAAGCCAAGCCGGGAGACTTCAGGCATCGTGGAATGTTCACAGCTCCTTATGTCAGGATTAAAGCACGCAGGCGACAAGCGGAATCGAACATTGCCTCCCAACCAACCATCTGGACTCCAGAATCATAAACCCAGAATCATAAACCCAGAATCATAAACCCAGAATCGTGAACCCAGAATCGTGAACCCAGAATCGTGAACCCAGAATCGTGAACCCAGAATCGTGAACCCAGAATCGTGAACACTGCAGCCAGAGAAGTCGCCAAAGAAGTTGCCTGATGACTTCAGGTCGCGGGGGGCTCATCGACGAATAAAAAAGACCTCAGAGCCGAACTTGTCAGCCCTGAGGTCTTGAACGATTTCAGTAAGCGAAGAACGATTACGAAAGTGTTCCGCCAAAGATAGCGTTGGAGCCGAGCATCTCTTCGATGCGGAGCAACTGATTGTATTTGCAGATCCGGTCAGTTCGGCTCGCAGAACCAGTTTTGATTTGACCAGTTCCGAGTGCAACAGCCAAGTCGGCAATCGTGGTATCTTCGGTCTCTCCTGAGCGGTGACTCATCACAGCTGTGTAGCCGTTTTTGTAGGCGAGGTCGACAGCTTGCATCGTCTCTGTCAATGTGCCAATTTGGTTCACTTTGACAAGAATGCTGTTCGCGATTCCGTTATCGATTCCGCGTTTCAGGCGTTCACTGTTCGTTACGAACAGGTCATCACCGACAAGCTGGCACTTGCCGTTCAGTTTTTCAGTAAGAGCCTTCCAGCCATCCCAATCGTCTTCGAACAGGCCATCTTCAATTGAGCAGATGGGATATTTATCAACCCATTCCGACAGGAGGTCGACCATTCCAGCTGAATCGAGTTCGCGACCTTCGACGGTGTAAACTCCATCTTTGTGGAACTCTGAGGCTGCACAGTCGAGAGCGATTTTGACTTGATCTCCAGGTGTGTAACCAGCATTTTCAATCGCGGTCAAAATGACTTCGATAGCAGTTTCACTTTTCGGAAGATCGGGAGCAAAGCCCCCTTCGTCTCCGACAGCTGTGCTCATGCCTTTGTCCTGAAGGACATTTTTCAGGCTGTGGAAGATTTCGGTTCCACAACGGAGTGCGTCGCTGAAACGCTCGAATCCGAGTGGCATGACCATGAATTCCTGCAGGTCAATGCCGTTGTTGGCGTGTGCTCCCCCATTGATGATGTTCATCATCGGTGCTGGCAAACGAGAAGCCCCTGCTCCGCCGAGGTAACGGAAAAGTGGAACTCCACAAGAATTCGCAGCTGCGTGAGCAGCAGCCATGGAGCAGGCGAGAATCGCGTTAGCACCCAGGCGAGCTTTGTTAGGGGTTCCATCTGCTTTGATCATCAACTGGTCGAGAGCTGCCTGGTCGAAGGCATCTTGCCCGGAAAGCAGTTCATCCAACTCTCCGTTGATATTCTCAACAGCTTTCGTCACGCCCTTTCCGAGATAAACACTCTTGTCACCATCACGAAGCTCACAGGCTTCGTGGGCTCCGGTACTCGCTCCACTTGGGACAGCAGCACGACCAGCTGTTCCATCTTCAAGCAGCACGTCGACTTCAACAGTCGGGTTTCCACGGCTATCAAGAATCTGCCGTCCGTGGACTTCTAAGATTGCCATACTCATCTGAATCATCCTCTGTAAATCTTTTCTGATACGATACTTATAGAAATCCCCGCTGTACGCAGGAATTTGGAGACAGGAATCCTGTGTGCTCTCTGTGGGGGTTTTAGCAAACAGAGGCAGCAATCACCACAAACTGGGGAAATCTTCAAGATTTCCTCTCAATCGAGAGCTGACAAGCCGAAACGACACACCCTCCCATTTTGCCCATCTTCATTAACCAGAACATATCATAAATATCGTACGAACGGTTGATCGCTAGAGGCCAAACATTTGTTTTAACGCGATGTTCTGCCGATGAAAGAGGCGTGGGCCAGTCATTTCTAATAGGCATTCGCCATTTATGTGTCAACGGAGCAAGCAGGGGGATCTGCGATGTTAAAAAGAGTGTGTCTTGCGGGGATGGTGACTGTCACCATGCTCTCGCTTTGCCAAAGCGGTCAGGCTCAAGTGTTTTTCGAATCAGATTGGTTGTATTACGGACGAGATAGCGACTCTGGGCGTAATGTCATCAATGGTCCGGAATCAAAAAGCCTTTCCGAAGGCGATTTCGACTACACATCTGGATACCGGTTGACCTTAGGCGGTTCGCTGGGAGATTTCGATGTTGATGCGAGCTTTTCGCAGCTTGACGCTTGGGAATCAGGATCATCGGGGATCTTCAACAATTTCATCAGTATGGATGGAGTTGCAGTTCCTGGAGACCCCGGAGTGTTCAATTCATTCGCAGATTATACTGCATTGAATCAGGCTGCCTCCTACGGAAGTCCAATGATGGGCAACAATGAATTGACTGAAGGGGAACGCCTTCGTCCGTTCAACGACCCAATCTTTGGACAAGAGGATCTCGTCTATTCGACCATGAATCGCTCGAATTTTCGTGAGTTTGAAATCAACGTGGGATCGCGACGTAATGTCAACTGGTACCGATTCTCAGTTGGTTACCGACACATCCAACTGGACGAGCGAAGCGGCTTGACTGTTGGCGGTGTCTTCGATGCTCTGGACGTCGATGATGGAAACCCATACGACGGCACAATCAATGACGATCCAAACAACGGACTCAGCAATGCAGCTTTGATTAGCACTGGCATGGCACACATCGGTGGCTCCGCAGATGGATACGATGCGTTCTTCGTGACAGGCGATCCGATGATGGCAATTGCTCCTGACCTGGTTGCATACCAAATGCTTGGCAAAGCAAACAACCAGCTCAACGGTGCTCAGGCAACTGTTGCTCTCCGCATTATCAACGGCGAGTGGATCACAGTTGAGGGGATCGGCAAAGCCGGGATTTATCGAAACAGTCTCAGCGGTGTGATTCAGGAAACAGTCGTTGGTTCTGGAAATGACGACTCTGTCTATCGCCGCACTCTCTCAAGTTCCGATACCGGAGCAGCATTCGCAGGCAACCTCGGACTTCGAAGCACAGTCTCCCTGACTGATTACATCAATGTCATCATGGGATACGAAGTGCTCTTCCTGAGTGGAGTCGCCCTTGGAGCTGAACAGAACGACGGACTCAGCACTGACCTGCTGGGAGCGACCCGCTATCAGGTTCAGAACGATGGAACGATGATCGCCCACGGAAGTAATCTCGGACTCGAAATTCTTTGGTAAAACCCGCACTGACCTTCGCAAGAAGGTCAGAACCAAGAGTGATCGACCTGAAGAAAGTGCCCCGACTCAAATAAGTCGGGGCACTTTTTTTGTTCTGCCTGATTGAAAAGAACGAAACGGTTGCGATCCAGAAAAACGCTCGGCGCACAGCGTCTGATCAACCTCTACGCCGAAGGAACTCGAACGTCTTCTCTTCAGAGACTCTGCTCCGAGGTACTGTCCGGAGGCATTATCAAACACGAGGGTGCTTAAGCACCGATCATGACATTTGTCTTCTCAGAGAAGCCAGCTTCTGCGAAGTTAGATTCCGGCAGCTCTTTGCCATGCAAGATGCATTCTTCCAGGAATCGTCGCTTCGGACAGCCGTTCGATTGCCACCAGTCTGTCGCTTTTTGACGATTCCAAATCCCGTTATCTGCCGTCGCGACCAAAGCTTCACGAAGTTCGTCGACAGATTGATATCGATCCTTTGGGTCTTTACTTAAGCACTTCATGACAATCTCTTCCAGGTCTTCTGGAACATCCGCGCGGATTGTACTTGGCTTGGGTGGGATTGTCTGCACGTGAGCAAGAATCAGCTTGACGGGTTTCGTTTCCTGAAAAGGTGGTTCTCCCGTAAGAAGATAATAGGCCACACCTCCAAGTGAGTAGATGTCACTCCGAGCGTCAGAATCGTCGCCGGTAGCTTGCTCGGGCGACATATACAAAGGAGTACCTGTAATTCTTCCTTCTTGAGTTAGCTTCGCGTCGAATTCAATATCGTCGGAACGAACAAGCCCGAAGTCGAGCAACTTCCCGACATCATAAGTGCCGCCCCGCTTGGCTGCGAAGATGTTCGCAGGCTTAATGTCTCTGTGAACAAGCCCCTTCGCATGTGCTTCGCTCAGGGCGTCACAGGTCTGTTTCAAAAAATGAATGGCTCGGCTCGCTGGCATGGGGCCATGCTCAGCCACAATCTGATCGATGTTCAATCCGGGCAAGTATTCCATGACATAATAAAACGTCCCATCTTCAGCCATTCCGTAATCGTAAATCTCGATGGTATTCCAGTGTGTCAACTGAGCAGTCGCTTGAACTTCCCGCTCAAAACGTTTGAGTGTCTCAGCCTTTACGGCCATTTCTGGTCGAATGAGTTTGATCGCGCAGGGTCGCTTTAGAAGAGTGTGCTCAGCGAGATGCACTTCACCCATCCCCCCACGTCCGAGGAGTCTTTTGAGTCGGTACTGGCCGAGTTTCTTGGCTTCGAAAGCTGCTGCCCGTAGCGACCGAATTGTCCAGACTCCCCACGTCGCGACGACCACCGCCATCATCATTGCCATTGATGATTGCACTAAGATGCCGCGATTCTGTGACTGGTGAATGATCTCACGAAAGTCGGGGACCATGACGTAAGAAACTCCCATCACAGCGATTGGCGCCAACCCCATGGTGAGTGTCACCATGAAAGCACGTTGCCAGGAATTGGGAATAAACAAGGCATAAATGAAAATCAGAATCAGCCACGGTGTTTCTACCGGATACAAAAAACCTCGACTCGCAGAGAGCACCACAATCCCATAAGTCACAACGAGAAAGAAGATTGTGGAACAACCGAAAATCAGCACTTCGACGATACGCAGGTGCCGGTTCAGATGAGAACAGTTTGTGCACAAGCGAAGTGCGACAATACCGTTCACTGCCAACGCCAAAAAATGAAAAATTTGGACCGGCGTCTCCATCACACCGAATTTGGCGCCGCCAAAGAACAAATCCTTCACATATAACACGAAAAAAGAGACAAAGAGGATCAGAGAAGAAATTTTGAGACGCTGGCTTAAAACCGTATTGATCTCATTGGAGAAATCCAAGCCCGTCCCTTCCACAAAGTTGGCAGCCCATTTCCAAGCTGAGCGCGAAGAAATTCTGCTTTTTGCAGGCGTCGACTCTAAATTTGCAATGATGGTCTCTTGATTCTGGGCATCAACCATATGTCTTGCCGTATCCCTATGAACAGTCGTTCCATCCCATCATAGACGTGGAGCGGAAATTCGTCAGGCAGGAGTTTGAAATTTCAAGCCGAATTCATAATTTCCACGGGTGAAATGTGATATTGATCACACATCCTGCCAAGTTTTCTTAAATTGTAGAAGCCCTACGCATCAAACGCCTCCGTTCTGAACAAATTTACCGTTTAATCTTCAGGGTCTTTCCTGTTCCACTAGATTCTCTTTTGGAGTGTCTGGAAATATTGATGGGTTCCTCACTACTCTGTGCGTCTGTCAGTTAATGAACGAACTGGCGAAAACGGAAGCGATGGAGTGATCTTGATGCGATCATCCCCGAAATAGACAGGAAATGCTCGAAATGAGACCGATTCAGAAACTGCTTGTTGCAAACCGAAGCGAAATCGCGATTCGCGTATTCAGAACCGCAAATGAAATCGGAATTCGCACTGTTGCGATTTACACACATGAAGACCGATTCTCGCTTCACCGATTTAAAGCTGACGAAGCCTACAAAATCGGAGGTGAAGGTGAGCCGATCCGAGCCTATCTCGATATTCCATCGATCATCGCACTTGCGAAAGAACATGGAGTTGATGCGATCCATCCAGGCTATGGGTTCCTCTCTGAAAATGCCGAATTTGCACAAGCTTGCGAAGATGCCGGAATTACGTTCGTCGGCCCAACTGTCGATACGCTCAAAAAACTAGGCGACAAAGTCTCCGCCCGGTCCATTGCAAAACAGGCAGGAGTTCCCATTCTGCAAGGTACCGAAGACGCCATCGCAAAGGTCGAAGAAGGGGAAAAGCTTGCAGAAGAAATCGGATATCCGATTATCCTCAAGGCCTCCATGGGAGGTGGCGGACGCGGAATGCGAGTCGTTCGCGAAGCAAAAGACTTCCGGGACTCCTTCGAACAGGCTCAACGTGAAGCTGACACAGCCTTTGGTTGTGCAGACGTTTTCATCGAACGATTCGTCGCCAGAGCCAGCCACATCGAAGTTCAACTTCTGGGGGACACTCACGGAAACCTCGTCCATCTGTATGAACGAGATTGCTCCGTTCAGAGACGACATCAAAAAGTGTGCGAAATCGCCCCCGCTCCAAATCTTGATCCCGTTGTTCGTGATGCCATTTGCGACGCAGCGATTAAAATTGGAGAACAAGTCAATTACGCCAACGCGGGAACAGTCGAGTTTCTGCTCGATCGAGAAACAAACGACTTCTTCTTCATCGAAGTGAATCCACGGATTCAGGTGGAACATACTGTCACTGAAGAAGTGACAGGAACCGATATCGTCAAGTCTCAGTTACTTGTCGCAGCCGGTGTCAAGCTGTCCGATCCAGAGATCGGACTAGAATCGCAGGCTGAAATCCGCACCAGCGGTTTCGCCGTTCAATGTCGAATTACGACTGAAAACCCAGCGAACAATTTTCTTCCCGATTACGGACACGTGACCCACTACCGATCTGGAGCGGGTATGGGAATTCGTCTGGATGCCGGAAGTGCGTTCTCAGGTGCTGTCGTCAATCCCTTCTACGATTCGATGCTTGTCAAAGTGACCGCACGCGGTAAGCGTTTCGTGGATGCAGCTGCCAGAATGCAACGCTGCCTGAAAGAGTTTCGCGTTCGTGGTGTGACAACAAACATTCCGTTTTTGATTCAACTGATTAAACATCCAGTCTTCCTGGATGGAACTTGCACGACTCGTTTCATTGATGAGACTCCTGATCTCTTCAAAATGCCGAAACGAAGAGACCGGGCGACGAAACTTCTGTCATACATGGCGGATGTTATTGTTAATGGAAACCCCATGGTGACCGGTCGACCCGTTGCAACTCGGCGGACCCCTGCACCACTTCCGGAGCTCCCCATCGGGAAACCGATTCCAGATGGAATGCGTCAAAAGCTCCAGCAAATGGGAGCTCGCGACTTCTGCAAATGGATCGGTGAACAGAAACCACTGTTGCTCACCGATACAACTTTCCGCGATGCTCATCAATCGCTGTTTGCAACCCGATTTCGAACTTACGATTTGTTGCAAATTGCAGACGCCTATGCACATCTCTGCCCGAACCTTTTCTCACTCGAAATGTGGGGCGGAGCAACCTTCGATGTCGCGATGCGGTTCCTTCATGAATCGCCGTGGCGTCGACTCGAGCAAATGCGCGAGCGTATCCCGAACATCCTCTTCCAAATGCTACTGCGTGCGTCCAACGCGGTCGGCTACACGAATTACCCGGACAATGTTGTTCAAGGGTTTGTGAAAGAGGCCGCCTCGGCAGGGATTGATGTTTTCCGAGTCTTTGACGCGCTCAACTCGCTCGAAAACATGAAGGTCGCCATGGACGCAGTTCTGGAAACCGACGTCCTCTGCGAAGCTAGTATTTGTTATTCGGGTGATATCATGAACCCGAAACTGACGAAATACGACATGAAGTATTACGTCAACATGGCCAAAGAACTCGAGCGGATGGGCGCCCACATCATCGCCATCAAAGATATGGCTGGATTGTGCAAACCGTACGCAGCGTCCAAACTCGTGAAGACTCTCAAGCAGGAAATTGGAATCCCGATCCACTTCCACACGCATGATACTGGCGGAACTCAGGCGGCATCGATTCTGGAAGGAGCCCGAGAAGGTCTCGATATTGCTGACGTCGCAATGGCCCCAATGTCTGGAGGAACGGCTCAGCCGAACCTGAACACGCTCGTCGAATCACTCCGTTTCAATGATCGCGATACAAACCTGGACTCCGGTCCCCTCGATCAAATCGCGGAATACTGGCGTGTCGCCAGACAGTTCTACACTCCGTTTGAAGCGAGTGTTCTGCCTGCGACCGCAGATCTGTATGATCACCAGATGCCCGGCGGACAGTATACGAACCTGTTTGAACAGGCACGTGCTTTGGGCTTGGCGGATCGCTGGCGTGAAGTCTGTTCGGTCTACGCTGAAGTCAACCGCATGTTTGGAGACATCGTCAAAGTGACGCCAACTTCGAAAGCAGTCGGAGACATGGCGTTATACATGGTCGCCAATGACCTGAGTCCATCTGATGTTCTTGAAGGGGATCGTGATCTCGCTTTCCCAGCTTCTGTTCTCGATTTGATTGGTGGTCGCATGGGACAACCAATGGGTGGCTTCCCGGAAATCGTCGAGAAAAGAATTCTTCGTGGCGAAGAACCACTACGAGAGCGTCCCGGTGCAACAATGGCTCCGGCAGATTTCGAGGGAGAAGCAGAGAATCTCAAGAAGACACTTGGACGACAACCAACGAGTCAGGAAACCGTCAGCTCGCTGTTGTACCCAGAAGTTTTCCAGCAGTTCAGCAGTCATGTCAAGGAATATGACGACACCAGTTGTCTGCCGACTTCTGTCTTCTTCTACGGCCTCGAACTCGCCGAAGAAGTCGCCGTCGAAATCGAGCAAGGAAAAACGCTCATCATTAAGTACCTCGGGGTTGCAGACGCACATCCCGATGGAACACGACATGTCTTCTTTGAACTCAACGGGATTCCACGTTCGGTCGCCGTCGCTGATCGATCATTAGAGGGTGATATCGTCAAAGCTGTCAAAGCTGATCCCTCAAACTCCGGGCACCTCGGAGCTGCCATGCCGGGAATGGTTGTCAGCTTGGCTGTTCAAGAAGACGATCCCGTCCTCGAAGGTCAAAAACTTCTCGTCATCGAAGCGATGAAAATGCAAACGACACTCGTTGCCGAGAAAAAAGGAAAGATCAAACGCATTCTCGTCAAAGCAGGTAGCCAAATCGAAACTGGTGATCTCTTACTCGAAATCGAATAACGATTACGAGATCGACAAAATCTCTGTAGATCAATCCCGTTCGTGGTTTCAAAATTTCCTTTCCGCAATCAATGCGGTTGAATGTGGGTAGCGATTAAATGTAGTGGATAGAAGAACCGAGTAGGCTTCTGCTCTTTTCCTATCCACTCTTTGCTGCCCACCTCGATCGCATGTTCGATTCGGCCTACACGTTCTGTCTCCTGCTGAACCACAAACTTACTGGTGAAACGGGCCTACCACCGGCACGCTACCGACTTACCACCGACTTACCACCGACAGGAAGTAGGAGAAGCTGCGCTAAACATCACCGAACTCCGATGCCGGACTTGCATCAAGTCCGCAGACTCGCCATGATTCAAGGTCGATAGTTCACTGACATTCGTCAGTGAGATAGCGCCCACGAAATACGACTTCTTGCCCCTCGGAGTTGACGATGCCGATAACTGTTGAATGTTCGGAATGCGGAGCCAGAAATCGATACCCTGACCATATGGCGGGAAAAACGGGTCGCTGCAAAACGTGCCGTGAACGAATTCAAATTCGTCGCAGGAAAGGCTCTGGAAAACGAAAAAAGAAGAAATCATCTTCTAACGGACTGCTCATCGGCATCTTTGCAGCCCTGTTCGTTCTCATCCTCGGCGGCGGTGCAATCTTTTTCCTCGGTTCTGGCGAAGGGGAAATTGATCCGAACATTGCAACTGACGAGAACCGACCTCTCGATGACAATGCTCCAAATTCTCTCGAAGAACCGACTGGTAATGCGAACGTTGGAGAGAACAAACAGCCAGATTCTCAAACGGTTTCAAACGTAACTCAACCTGCGAAAGAGTCTTCTTCACCTTCAAAGAGCCCGTCAGGATTTACACCACCATCGGCAACAGAGACGGCTCAGGCCGAAGCAGAAGGCCTTACGCTCAACCGGTCTGCGAACTGGTCTGTCACACCAGACCCCGGAGAAAATACTGTCGAATACGAGCAGGGAAAGCCACTCAGGATCAAGCTGGAAAAGAACGGACTTCGGGGAAGCGCGTTTCTTGTTCCTGTTGCGCCGAGCCCGTACGTGGCAGTTCACTCGGGGACGTATGGAAAGTATCACTACTCAGTTTACGATGTAACAACGGGCAAAGAGTTAGCTGAAATCCCGACCAAAGGAGCTCCTCCTGTTGCAGCACTTTCTGATGATGGTTCGTACCTGGCGATGGCAACGTCCGGTTCCAAGACGATAGAAGTGATGGATCTGAAAGCGAAGAAATCTCTCGGTTCACTCACTGTCGCGGAGGCCAACAAGTTCAACATTTTGTCACTTGCGATCTGGAAACACCGACTTGTGGCAATTTCAAATGTCCACAAAGGAATCAAGGTTTGGGATCTTCCCTCCGGAAAACTTGTCCACGAAATCAGTGGTGGGAAGAACTTTAATCCAAGCTATGGACATGCTTTCAGTCCGGGGGGAAAGTATGTCGCGATTGATGGTGACTTCCTGAAGAAGCGGATCGATATCTACGACCTGGATAATGGGGCAGTCGTTGGATCAATCGAGCCACAAGGCAAGACGAAAGTTCACGAGCTCGAGGCTCTTGGCTTCTCCAGCGATGGGACTCAGTTTTCCGCAATTTACGGTGTTCACATCTATTCAGGTGGAACACAGAAGTATTCGAGAATGCTAGTCTGGGATCTGCCTACAGGAAAAGTTTCTGCCGATTTCGAAATCTCTCCGATCCTGAAAGACCAACTCAACCCGGTTTATCAGTCTCGAACCTTGGAGTCCTTTCAAGATGGCCGTCGCTGGTTGGTGCACTCGCTGGGAATTGTTGACACCGAAGCAAAGCAACTCGTCTACAGTTTTCCCAAGCAAGCCGGAGTTGATTTCGTTCCCTCCCGCAAGATTATGGGGCCAACCTGGATTCTCAGTGTGCTGACAGACAAAGGCGATCCGCAACTCGACGCAACCACGTTCACAGAAGAAGTCTTGCTCGCTGGGGCCGCCTCCGCTGCAGCAGGAGGCTTTACCAGTGATGCTGAACTCCCACCCTTAACAGCCGTTGACCTCACCAAAGCTCAAGAAGGAATCGCCGTCGAACAGTGGTCTGCAGTACCTGATCCACTCCAGTCAGCAGCGATTCCAGCCTCAATCAAAATCACAACTTCTGGAACAGTCCGTGATATTGCACTCGCGCGGGGAGCTAACGCTGTTGTCGCTGTTCGAGCAGGAATCAAGGAGGATCTCGATGACCCTCTGATTACAAGTTACGAAAGTACACGATCTATTTACGAAAGCCGCGGGCTCACGTACGAAAAGCCACAGCCTCTAGCAGAATCATCAGAGCTGATCGCGTTCGATGCTTCAGGAGATGAAGCTGCCAAGCTGAATATTCCTTTCTCAGCCAAGCTTCGCTGCATCTCTCCTGATGGGAAATTCGCGATTGTCGAGCAGCATCGCACAAACGGTCGTCTCGACCTTTACGAGCTTCAAAACGATGGCAGCCACATCGTTGGTTGGAGACCATTCCGGGACGCAACCGACAAAGGTCATCGTGAAATAAAACGTGTTGAGTTCATCGATTCCGATCACGTTGCGACTCTCAGTAAGAACTACCAGTTTGTCGTCTGGAGCCTGCCGGACCTGCAACCAGTCTGGAGCCTCAAAGAAGCCAGCGACTTCGCGATCAGCCCTGGTGGAAAGCAGCTGGCAATCGTTCGTGGAAGCATTTTAGGAGCCAGCGATCTGGCAATGTTTGAGAGCCGAACAGGTCAAGGATTAGGGATATCGCCCCTCGAAGGCGCGCTGGCATCGATTGCGTATCACCCCAATGGTGAGTCTCTCGCTATCGGGCTTGACACCAAAGCGAATAAAACCGTACGAATTTACAACACAGCAACAGGAGAGGCCGAAGAAATCCCGATTCCAGATCGTCCACACAGCCTTGCCTGGACCGGAAAAGACTACCTGTTGGTCAATAGTTCTCAGCTGTTGAGCCGTCCCCTGCAAGCAGTTGTCTGGAGCTACGATACGAAAAACATCATCTTGCCCGGTTTCCAAACCACAGAACAACTTTGCTTTGCTCAAGTTCCCAATACCCGTGCTCTCGTGCGGACCGTTGAAGTTCCGAATTCTGGGATCGAATCTAAACTCGATAGCGACCGATTAAACGAAAAGGCGATTTTGAAACCGGGTGATTCAGTCAGTCTTGATGTCCAGATTGGGAATGACGCACTGCTGGCACCACTCAAGTCGACCGCCAAGGATCTGGTTGCAAAGCAATTAGAGGCGGCAGAATCAAAGGTTGCCGAGAATGCGAACATTTCCTTGACCGCAGAACTCTCTCTAAAGTCAGAAGGAACGGCAAATCTTTCAAAAATTGGTGACCGGACGGTTTCAGAAACGGTCACTCGCAAATCAGTCTCAATCGTATTTTCGTATCGATCTGGAGGAACGACAGTATGGAGCACAATCAGCCGTGTCGGGAATCTGGACCAGTACTTAGTTCGACTCAAACCGGGTCAGTCTGCACAGACTGCGATTGATGAACTAATGCTCGAGGGGGTAAACAGAAGGCTGGCGAACACAAAACTACCTCGATACATTTTTGGTGCCGACGCTGGCAAGGGCCTGGGAACATCGACGTTCTTTGAATAGAATCAGCCCAATAATCTCTGAAGGAGTAACTTCTCTCGATATTTGAGAGAGCAACTTCAGGTGTCAGGCTCAGTTCTAATTTGCTTGTGACTTCACCTCTGCGAGAACCGAAAACAATGTCCGACCTGACTCCATTCCACCTGGCTTTTCCCGTTCGTGATATTGCAGAAGCACGGAAATTCTACGGAGAAACTCTCGGACTCCCTGAAGGTCGCAGCGACGAGACCTGGATCGATTTCAATCTGTTCGGCCATCAAATCGTGACACACGAACGCCCCAACATGGCTGCTGCAGAAGAGCGGAATCACCTGAATCCAGTCGATGGTCACGACGTCCCGGTTCCTCACTTTGGCGTCGTGCTGAACATGGATGACTGGAAAGCTCTGGCAGAGAGATTGCGAAACTTAGGAATCAAATTCGTAATCGAGCCATACATTCGGTTCGAAGGCCAAGTAGGCGAACAGGCAACAATGTTCTTCCTTGATCCATCTGGAAACGCCCTCGAATTCAAGGCATTCCAAGACCACTCACAGCTTTTTGCGAAGTAGAGAAGTGCATGTCATGGAAGGAAAATTGATCCCCTCAACGAGTCTGACAGCACAACAGAAACGAAAGCAGAAAGATCGACAAATCTTCGCCGGCACTCTTCTCGTGTGCGGTTTGGTCGCTTTGATTGTTTATGGCTGGGCCTTCGGACCAGCTTACCGGGCCTACTGGATTTACAAACCACAAGAAGGAGACATCATCTTTCAGTCCCTTCCGCGTACTCGTTTGGTCAACGCCATCGAAGGGGTTTCCGATTCTCCCTATTCGCACTGTGGAATCATTTCGAAACAGAACGGAAAATGGGTTGTCTATGAAGCGTTTCGAGATGTGGAAATGTCACCACTCAGAGAATTCATTTTTCGTGGACGAAATCAGGGGTTCGCTGTTTATCGTTTCAGAACAGAATTCCAGAAGGATGTTCCAGCGACCATCAAGAATGTCAAAACATTTCTTGGGCGACCTTACGACGCGAGGTACAGGATGGATGATGAGGCAATCTACTGTTCCGAGCTAATCTACAAGGCTTACGAGAATGCTTCCGGTCAGCAACTCGGCCCACTCGTCAAATTGGGCGATCTAAACTGGTCACCATACCAAGAGACAATCAAGTACTACGAAGCCGGCCCCGTCCCTCTCAATCGAGAGATGATTACTCCCAAAGAAATGGCTCAGGCCAGTCAGCTTGAACTTGTTTTTGCACATGCAATGAAGACGTATCAATCGACGCACTCACCAATGTCACCTTTGGTCCCACAATAACATTTCTTACGGGCACTCTCGCGGTCGTCCAAAGTCCCTCTTGACATCTACGGCTTAACCAGTAGCACTAGCCTACGGTTTAAGCCGTAGATACAGAATGAATCGCCAAAGGGAGTCGACATGTCCAGACCGAGTTCGGTAAATCCTACTCCGGGGGAATTGGAAGTCTTGAAAATTCTCTGGAGCTGTGGAGAGTGCTCAAGCCGTGATGTTCAAGAAAGTTTGAACGAAGATGGCAAAGAGCGTGCTTACACATCCGTCGCCAGTTTAATGAACGTGATGGTCGACAAGGGACTGCTGAAACGGAAACAGCAGGGACGCGCATTTTTGTATTCGGCAAAAGCTGCAAAACGTAGAACGCTTTCGGAATTGCTCAGCGATCTCGTGGGCCGCGCCTTCGAAGGCTCTGCAAGCCAGTTAGTGGCTCATCTTGTGGAGAGCGGAAAACTCACTCAAGAAGAACTGGATCAAATCCGCCAAGCGATTGATGAACATCAGGAAAATTAACTTCAATTTCTTTTGATTCCATCTGCAAGGAATACCAACTGATGTTCTTTCTTTCCCAACTTGATCAGAATCTGTTGCAAAATCTGTGGTTAATCTTATTCCACGCAGTGTGGCAAGGCGCCCTTGTCGGCTTCGTACTTTGGAACCTCCAAAAAATACTTCGGACGAAATCCCTTGCTCTTCGTTATGGGATTTTTGTGACTGGGTTATGGGTAGTTCTCTTGCTGCCAGTCTTCACATGGTTCGTCACTTCAGGCCAACACCCCCAACGTAGCCCAGAGACCACTTCAGCCTCGATTTCGAAAGCTGAAAAAAATTCAGCATCGCAAATTTCAATCAATATTTTAGACCTGCCGTACGTTATTTCAAACTGGAACAGCGTCGAGCCTGCTGACCCGTTCGACCAGCGTCTTCAAGCACATTCAAGAGATCAAATTTCGCCATTGCTCTCGCAACCGACGAGCGACCCAATAGACGCAGAACTCGCTCCACTTACGAATTTTCGAATCTACACAAAAATAATTGTCTTAACCTGGGGATTGGGAGTCTTACTGTTTTCGTGCCGTTTATTCATTGGATTTCTTTGGATTGTCAGCATCTCAGCTTCGCGATCGACACTCGATGTGGGAATTTCTTCACGTATCGAGTCGCTGACATTAAGTCAGAAATGGATCGTGACTCCGCGTCTCTTTCTCTCTCCGAAAGTCAGCGAAGCGATCGTCGTTGGATACCTGCGTCCGATGGTACTGATCCCGCTGAGTTGGACAACTCAGCTCACTCCGGAGGCGTTAGAAGCGGTCATTGTCCATGAACTGATGCACATTCGGCGTTTCGATTTGTGGGTCATCCTTGTTCAGCGAATCGCCGAGACACTGCTCTTCTTTCACCCGATAGTGTGGTGGATTTCAAAACGCATCAGCATTGAACGCGAACATTGTTGCGATGCAGAATCTGTTCTCTTCCTTGATTCAAATCTTTCGTACGCCAAAGCCCTTGAGCAGGTTGCTCTACGATTGCTTGAGCAATCGCAAACGAAAACACTTTCCCCCAGATTGTTCAACAGTCTACTTTCCCTTAACTTTGGAGGCCAGAAGATGGAACTTCTCGCACGAATCGAACACGTCCTGCAACTCAGTTCGCAAAAACGCACGACAATTTCGCGAAGACCTCGCCATGCAGCCGTCATGCTCATCATCCCGTTGATGGTGATCGGTATCGGCTTTTCACTGGTTCAAGTTTTTGCAGCCGAGCCTCCATTGAAAAATCTATCAGTCGAAGCCAGTTTACAATCACCACAAGAGACTCAAGCTGAAGAACCAGTCAAGCAGAACGTAGAAGTGACAGTTGAGGAGATTAAGGAGAAAAGTTCTACCAAGAGCGTCATCTTAGGTGTGGGAGTGGAGAGTGATGCCGAAGTGGCTGGAGAACTGACTCTGGATGAATCGAATTTCAAGAAGTCTTTCACAACTCCTCTCGATAGAAAGAAATATCAAATACACATCAAACAGGAAAACTTCGCCGTCATCGCAAAGAGTATGCAGATTGATTCAACGTCAAAATCGATCAGATTAAAACAGGGCAAACTTCAAATTCGCAGCGGAGAGTCCACAGCAAATCTTCTGGCAGACCAGATTGAGCTTCGATTCGATGTACTGGCTGACGCACTCTCAAAAACACCAAACTTCATCAAGGCAACAGGCCATGTCAAATTTAGCGACGGTAACGGGCCGAACGATGCGCAAACATTCATGACATGCGATGAGTTTGCATGGGATCTCGATAAAAACTCTATTCAGATGCGGGGGAAAAGCACGACGCAGGATTCTCTGAATACGATTCCCGCCCCCAAGGAATCTGAAAACAAAAAAGACGTGACTCGAAATCCAGATGAGTTGAACAAGCTTCTCGAAGATTGTTTGAAGCAACCGATTGATTTCACTTACATCGGTGTCAGTCTTGATCAAGCACTTGTTGAGATCGGGAAGAATCAGCTTAAGAACTGCCTGGTCATGGACGAGATCTCGCTCCGAAAAGCGGGAATTTCTTTACAGCAGGAACTGAGCCTTCAAGTTGAGGGAATCAGCCTGGGATCCTGCCTGCAGCTCATATTGGAACCGTACGGAGCTTCGTTTTACATTGACAATGGAAACTTCGTTGTCACTTCGAAGTTGAAAGCGACTCATCATCGCGTAACGCGAGTCCATAACCTTTCACGATTCCTCAATCATGATGGATTTTACCAAGCTCCTCGCCCATTCGATGATCCCAAGGAACGTCTTAAGCCCCTAATTGAGTTTCTAAGAGGAGAATCAACTCCCTGGGAGTTGGGAAAATCGACGGCTCAATTCAAGCCGAAGAGTCAACAGCTTGAAATCATCGCTCCGCAAGCCCAACAGGACCAGACAAACCAACGGCTTGAACTACTGCGAAAAGTCTTAGAAGGCAACCCAGATACAAACTTTGACCACCTTGTTCAGAAAGCCTCTTCCACTTTTCATAACAAGAATAACGTTATTGAACAGTCGCTGCTTCAACTTGCGAAACAGCAACAGATTTTAACGCATCAGGAGAAAATTGGCCAAAATCTACAGCAGTTGATCTCGTTGGATTTTGAAGACCGACCATTTTCAGAGTTGCTACAACATATTGCGAATCATGCAGGTATCAACATTGTGATCGACGACGCTGCCTTAGCGGAGGTTGGGATCTCCTCAAACGAGCCTATCACAGTGCATCTGGATCAAGTCTCGGTCTCAACCGGCTTGAACGTCGTTCTTCGGAGCCTTGATTTGAGCTCAATGATTGAAGATGAAGTCCTGAAAATTATATCTTCGGAACAAGCCGAAGGTGAGCACCTTGTCGTCGTTTACCAGGTTGAAGATTTGACCGGTGACGCAATCGAGACAAACCTGGAAATAGTCAGCTTAATTGAGTTGCTACAGTCGGTCGTCGCCCCTCACAGCTGGGCGATATCCGGTGGTCCCGGCGCCATCACCTCTCACTCTGCCACCAACTGTCTGGTCGTCCGCCAAGTTCGAGCAGTTCATGACGAAATAGAATGGCTGCTTCAGGAACTCCGGGATGCCCGCCTCGGAAAGAAACCTGAAAGCCTCACTGCGAAAACTCCTCAAAGAACTGCGGGAGTCAAAAATCTGAACAGCTCGGTCCAGTTTGAACTCAATAATGTCACACTCCTCGATGCACTGACTCAGATACGACAGCAAACCGGAATTCAGTTTTACGTTGACCAGCAAGGACTGGATGAAGCAGGCGTCTCCGGTCAGACAATAGTGACGCTCAAAACATCAGAGGCAATCATGATAAAATCTGGTCTGTCATTGCTTCTTACTCCGCTGGGGCTGGGGTATTCTGAGGACGACGGCTTGATTGTCATCTCGTCGAAACAACGATGTGCAGAGCCTCATCAAGTTCGGCTGTACTCGACTGAAGGAAAATCATTCGAGCGAAGCGGTCTTGAGGAAATCTGTAACGAACTGAAGTCGAAAATTGCCCCGGAGAGCTGGGATAGTCACGGAGGCGCAGGAGTCGCAACTTTTGACCCCGAGAGCAAAACGTTGATCATTCGCCAGTCAGATGACGTGCACAAACAGATCGCAGAATACCTGAAGTGATCAATCAAGCAGATTGATAAGAGTTTTCAAAATCGCATCCGGTGAAGACATTCTTCCTGGGCCGATCGATTGGCAACTGAGCCAGCCTTCGTCGGGACCGACCATGTGAATACCGTCTTCTTTAAGCTGGGTGAGGTTTCTCTGCACGGATGGTTTGGACCACATCTCATTGTTCATCGCTGGAGCAATAACGACCGGACATGTGACGGCAAGAGCAAGCGTGGTGAGTAAGTCGTCAGCGAGTCCATGAGCCATTCGCCCGATGACATTCGCTGTTGCCGGAGCGATCAGCAAGAGATCCGCTCGGCGAGCTAGCCCGATGTGCTCACCAATAAAATGTTCCTGCGGCTCGAACAGTTCTGTATAGACCGGACGTCCAGTGAGAGCCTGAAATGTCGTCTTCCCAATAAATTTTTGTGCAGAGTCCGTCATCGCAACGGTCACTCCGGCTCCTTGCTGCACCAGTTGACTGGTCAATTCCGCAACCTTGTAAGCTGCAATCCCCCCGGTGATGCCGATCAGTATTTCTTTATTGGTCAGGTCTACCATTCGAAAGTCTGTCTGGAAATCGAGCTGAGAGCATCTTCAATGTTTGTCGTGCCCGTGAAGGTCACTTGTTTAATTTCATCGACTGCCCGCCCATAAGGGAGAACAGAAAAGACAACATTGGATTTGCTCTGGGAATGAGTGAGTGTTTGCGAATTGTACACATCAAGAGACGGAAGATCAGCGTCTTCGAACGTGAATCTTCTCGACGCATTGGGATTCAAGCCGTCCAGAGAGATTCCACGCAGATCTCAAGTAGTACCCGCGAGACCAGTTTAATTCTGGGGACTCTCGTCTTCAAACCGTTGAATAGAAACACTAGGCGGATGTTCCAACCCTAGTTTTGCAGACTGCCCCTCAACGGAGATGAGCTGCAGCTTAACGTTGTAACAGACGTCAACAATCTGATGTCGTTGGATGCGAACTTTTGTCTCTCGTCCTCCGCTCAGTTTTTCCAGCGAGAAGATAATGGAGCGATCGTCAGCGTACTCCAGTCTCAGATGCACATCTTCGATGAGCATTGATTGTCCAACAACTCGCGTCAGAATTAACATACTGAACACAAAGGGAGGCTCACTGATGTGAGCCTCCTCCATACTGGAATGCTGCAATCCTTACTCAGGTCTTACCGGGTCGCTAGTGAGGGGAAGATCAATGCGTTTGCCTTCCCATGAGGATTGATAAATTGCGAGAATCACTTCGACGCTCTTGCGGCCTTCGTATCCATCGATCATCGGTTCTCGATTTTCGTTGATGGCTGCAACGAAATCTTCAAACTGTCTTTGATGACCAACAAAGGAAATCGCTTTCGGATCGGAAGCTCCGCCCGTCGATTCGCTCCCTGCTCCGCATTCTGCCAGAAGCTTTTCATCCTCAGGCCGTTTTTCCTCGAACTCCCAAAGCAGGATGGAATCCTGTTCGATGATGACCGACCCGGTCGTTCCATGAATTTCAGTTTTCTTCAGCAGTCCTGGGAATGCACACGTTGTTGCTTCCAAGTTACCGATGGCGCCGGACTTGAATTTGACAGTCGCTGCTCCAACGTCTTCGACTTCGATGCGTTCGTGAGCAATTGTCGATGTCATCCCGGTGACTTGCGACACGTCGCCCATGAACCAATGGAGTAAGTCGACATTATGAATCGCCTGATTCATAAACGCTCCGCCGCCGTCGAGCGCCCAGGTTCCGCGCCATCCGCCGCTGTCGTAATACTCTTGTGATCGCCACCACTTCACGAAGGTGTCGCCCAGAGTCAGTTTTCCGAAGCGACCTTGCTCGATGGCTTCTTTCAAAGCCATGTTTGCCTGACTAAAACGAGACGGCAGAATCGCCCCCAGCTTTACCCCAGACGCTTTGCAGGCGTTGATGATTTGATCACATCGGTCCAATGTGATTTCCAAAGGCTTCTCGACAAGAAGATGCTTCCCTGCTTTTGCTGCAGCGACTGCCGGGTCAAGGTGAGCACCACTTGGAGTACAAATTGTGACTACGTGCACATCTTCGTTTGCCAACATTTCATCAAGATTGGAATACGCCTTGCATCCGTTTTCTTTTCCGAATGCATCCGCCCGTTCTCCAACCATATCGAAGCAGGCAACTAACGATGCACCTGTAATCGCCTCGATGGCTTTTGCGTGAAACTGGGCAATCATCCCAGTTCCGACAATACCAAATCCTACAGACATTTTGTTCTCCGGTTCAATAACTCTTCACAACTTCGACTCGTTGAATCCGCTCATACACGCGAGCATTTTCCGATGCAATGTGCGGATTCTTCACATGCACAAAGAGCATCGAAAATTCTAAATACCAGCTCGCCGCATAATACTTCCGCTTGCAGTATGCAATCACAGCAAGTCTCAGCGAGTGCGTCAACGGACACGGATTGACAATTCATGAAAACCGAAACTCTCAACCTTTCGACTCTCATTCAGCCCCATAACCTACTGGACACATTCACAAAAGGTGATACGTTCGTTTAACAAGGCTATCGTTAAAACAATACGGAACGGAATGGGCAAAGATTGCCTCAAGTTGCCTGTTGAGGCCATGGTGATCCAGGCAATTCCCCCCTTATTTTTTGCGGACCTGTACGACACATGATCTGTACGACTCATAAAAATTCAATGAATTGCTGTCCTTTTAGACTTCGTGCTCCCAACCACCTCGGGGCCAATCGATGAGTGCGTCTCCGCTTTGCAGCTTCATACCGACTTCCTCCGTACACTCTCCGATCTTGGTGACGGCGACTCCCAGTTGAATCCCCTCGCTAAGGAGTCGCTCGCCCTCTTCAGGAGAAACGGTCAACAACAACTCAAAGTCTTCACCATCAGACATCGCGTGTTGGACTCGTTCGGCTTCAGGTAAGTCGGGGTTCACATCTGTATGGATCGGAAGACTCTGGGTATCGACGATCATTCCGACTCCGCTTTGCGATGCGATGTGCCGCGCATCACTCGCGAGCCCATCACTCAGATCGAGCATCGACGTAATGTGAAAATGCTGAGCGAGAATTTTTGCTTCCTTGAGCTTCGGCTCGAATGTGAGATGCCGTCCCGATGCCAATGATCCACCGAGAGGACCGGTCACGAAGATCCAGTCACCGGCGTTCGCTCCAGATCGCAGGATCGCTTTTCCCTGCTCGACAGTTCCCATCACAGTGACATTCAAAACCAGTGGTCCCGACCAGCTGTTAGTGTCTCCGCCAGCTATCGACAATTCATACTCGTTGGCCATCTCAAAGATGCCGGCGTACAGCTGTTCTGCATAGGCTCGCCCACACGATTTCGGAAGAACAATCCCAAGAAAAACAGCGACCGGGTCGGCAGCCATCGCTGCGATGTCACTCAGATTGATTGCCAAGGCCTTGCGACCGATCAATTCAGGAGGCGTCTCCGACGTAAAATGAACACCTTCGGTGATCACATCAATCGCTGTGACCCATTCCCGGTTCGGTTGATGCGAAAGGATCGCGGCGTCATCACCGATTCCCAGCTTCACTTCTGGTCGGAGCGTGACCTGCTTCTTGATCCAGTCAATAAAGTCGAATTCTGGACGTGATTCAGAATAAGCATTCATTTCGAATTACTTTTGACTGGCTTCTTCAATTCGACTCAGTTCTCGATGGCAACGCTCTTTGAACGAACCGTCAAGAAGCTTCAGCGATATTCACATAGACTTTGAGCGCGGACTTATCGTTGGTGAGTTTATCGATGATCTCCGCAGGGTTATCAAAACCATCGATGGGAGTCGTCAGGATTTTCTGTGTCACCCCCGGGAACATGACTTCAGCCATCGCCAGATCAGCGATTCCCTTTTTGAAGTGGTCGCGATTTCCATTCACGCTGCCGACAAGCAACTTGTTCCCAAGGACCCACTCAAGGTTCACCTGATCGGAAGGAAAGTCTGTAATCGTATTCTTTCCGCCGGTCACGCTCGTCCAGACAAGAGCCCCGTTTCTATTGAGGTATTGCATGGAATTGAACGCGACATAGCTGCTGCCAGTCGCTTCAATAATGAGATCCGGATTGCCGACTCGCTTCACCAGATCAGCCGGTTCTTCTTCTTGAGTGCTGATGTAATGGGCCCCATAGCCTTCGCAGATCTCCTCTTTCAGTCCCGGGTTTGGCGTGCGGGCAAGTACGTAAACTTCAAGACCTCGCAATCGCAACATCATCGCGGTCAATAATCCAATTTGCCCCGCCCCCGTAACGAAGGCGAGTTGTGGATTCCAAACTTGCAGTCGAGTTTGAGCAAGATACGCCTGTTCAATTGCTTTAGCACACACGCTGACAGGTTCGGAGAGAACACCAAGATGCTTCAGTCCAACCGGGACCTTGACGACAAATTCGGCGTCATCGACAAACTTTTCCGTCATAAACCCGTGTCGGAGGTTGATGCCCCGCTCGTAGTATTCATCATGACTGGTGATGTCGTTGCGGCCAATGGTGTCATACATTGTCGGCCCCGGACGACGGACAGTGCAGGTACAATAGTCCCCCGGTTTCAAATGCTTGACCGCTGGACCGACTTCTTCGACGATTCCGAAAACTTCATGTCCTAAAACAAGAAACGAATCGCCTTCGGGAGCCTGCCCATATAAGCCCTCGTTGATCTCAGCGTCGGTTGCATCGACTCCAACTTGCAGAGTTTTTACTAGAACTCCTCTCCCATTCGGGACGAAGTCAAGGCTGGGGGCGTCAATTTCAACAACGTGAGCGCTATTCTCCTGCTTCGGATTGACAGCTAAAGCTTTCATAAGTTATTTATCCGCAATACTTTGTGACATTCACTGTCAGCGAGTGATTTTCCTGAAGCAACAGCATCGCAATGCAGGCTACCGAATGTCAATCGCTTCCACAAATAGAGCATGAAAATCCAGAACAGAGAATGTCGATGAGTCACATTGCTCCATTTATGTCTGGACAGATATAATGTAGGATTCGGCCCCTTTCGCCAACGTGTCTTGAATCTTCGGAAGTCAGGTCAGCCGACGCACTGATCATCACCCGCTTTCCCGAAGAAATTGCTGACCAACTGAACACCATGAAACCTGAATTTATTCGCAACTTTTCAATTATCGCTCACATCGATCATGGCAAAAGTACGCTATCCGATCAATTGCTGTTGAAAAGCGGAGCGATCACAGAACGAGATTTCCACGAACAGGTTTTGGATGACTTGGACGTCGAGAAAGACCGTGGGATCACCGTCAAGGCGCGGGCCGTCGCAATCGATTATGAATACGAAGGGAACATCTATCAGCTGAATTTCATTGATACTCCCGGTCATGTCGACTTTCACTATGAAGTCTCACGAAGTTTGGCTGCCTGTGAAGGTGCTTTGCTCGTTGTAGACGCATTCCAAGGCGTACAGGCTCAAACTGTCGCCAATGCGTACGCAGCCATTGAAGCTGACTTGGAAATCATTCCGGTTGTCAACAAAATCGACCTGCCTGTCACACGTATTGAGGAAGTCCTTGAAGAAGTTGAGAACATCATCGGCTTGGATTCATCCGATGCGATCCGAGTGAGCGCCAAGCAGGGAATTGGGATCGAAGACTGTATTGAAGCCATTATCAAACGCATCCCTGCTCCGAAAGGAGATCCAGAAGCTCCCTTAAAAGCGCTTGTTTTCGATAGTAAATACGATCACTACCGTGGAGTGGTCACCTATGTTCGTATTGTCGAGGGAACCCTCCGGTCGAAAGACCGAATCCGTTTCATGCGTGGAGAAACAGTTCATGACGTGATCGAAATTGGACAGTTTCGACCGAGCATGGAAGCCTGCCAGTCACTTGGTCCAGGCCAGGCAGGATATATCATTGCCGGTGAGAAAGAGCTTGGAAATATTCACGTTGGGGATACGGTCACTCTCCAAGGAAGACAGGCAGAGGAAGCGCTCCCGGGTTATAAACAACCTAAGCAAATGGTTTTTTGCGGGATGTATCCGATCGATGCAACCGACTTCGAAAAACTCCGCTACGAACTGGACCGCATGGCACTGAATGATGCCAGCTTTTCGTTCATTCCAGAAACAAGTGACGCACTCGGGTTCGGATTTCGCTGTGGGTTCCTCGGAATGCTCCACATGGAGATCATTCAACAGCGACTCGAACAGGAAGCTGATGTCGGTCTGATTCAAACAGCCCCGAACGTCACCTATGAACTCAAATTAAATTCCGGGGAAGTCATCAAGCTGGACAACCCTGCTGATGTTCCCGAGTCTGGAAACATCGACGAATTTCGTGAACCAATCGCAAAAGTGACCTTTATCCTCCCGGCAGACAAAATCGGCGCGGTCATGCAACTCTGTGCTGACCGTCGAGGAATTTACTTTAATACTGAATTCCTCGGTACCGATCGCGCTCAGCTTGTTTATGAACTGCCCCTTGCGGAAATCATCTACGACATGCACGACAAGTTGAAGTCGATCACGCGTGGATACGGCACAATGGATTACGAAGTGATCGGTTTCCGTCCCGCAGACTTAGTCAAGCTCGACATCCTTGTGAAGGGAACCCTCGTTGAAGCACTCGCGACCATTGTCCACCGCGACAGTTCCGAACGCCGTGGCCGTGCATTGGTCAAAAAACTTAAAGAAGAAATTCACAAACACCAGTTCGAGGTCGCCCTTCAGGCAGCTATTGGTTCTCGCGTGATCGCCCGCGAAACGATCTCAGCCCTCCGCAAAAACGTGACCGCCAAATGTTACGGCGGTGATATCTCCCGAAAGCGAAAACTGCTTGAGAAGCAGAAAAAGGGGAAGAAGCGGATGAAACAATTCGGGGAAGTCGAGATCCCACAAAAAGCATTTCTCTCGATCCTTGAAGCTGGCAAGGACGGTTAATCCCTACTGCAACGTCGATTATAGTCGTGCATATGAAGGGTGCTCTCCATTACGTGGAGAGTACATTTCTACGAGACGGCCCCAATCAGTGGAGGCCAGTCCGGAGTAAATCCAGTCTTTTACCCTGACTCAGTCGCAGCAAACCGTTCTGTAGATTACCAGAGCGGAAGCTTGTTCGGTTTTGCCCATTTGATACGTGCAAGAAGAACATCTCCCTTGTAACCATCACGCGGCATCCATTCTCCGACGGTTACCCAGGATTCGTGTGGGCTGGCGTGCGTGATGTTGAAATTCCCCATCAGAGCGACCTTGTCAGGTTCGTTGACACCGTCGCCAACGATCGGCAACACAACTTGTTCTGTCGACTTGATCAGGCATCTCTTTTCGACATCGACCTGAGCCACCCACAATGGTGACCTCCAGCGAATCACGTTTTTGTTCGACTTGTCTTCTCGTGTGTAAACGAGAAACAGACCGTCGCTGTGTGTGAGCCAATGTTGCTGGGTTGTCGACATCTTCAGCGGTGTTCCATCTTCCCAAGTCCACGCTTTCTTCTCTTCCCAGTGAATCCCATCTTCGCTGGAACTGAGATACCCCTGATCATCTTCCGCTCGAATGGTCATCCAAAACTTATTCTGAAATTCCGTCACACTCGGTTCGAGCAGGCCTCTTCCAACACGATTTTCCAATGGAGGACCAACTTCCAGAAGTTTCAGGTCCTCTCCATTAAAACTCGCGCGAACCCCGGAAACCATTCTGTTTACCGACTCGGGACCAAATGTGAATGACATCTGCACATCTCCATTCGGCAAAACAACCCGTTGCCCACAATTATTTGTGTAGATGTTTTTACCGCGAGGGTCATCCCATTCCAGGATTTTTCTTTTTGACCACTTCCCTGACTGGTCACGAGTGACATAGACCGGATATCTCGAAAGCTGTTCTTTTCGTGCGAAATATTTCCCTTTGTAAAAGACAACATGCCCCAGCGCAAGTATTGAATCCGACTGCGGATGATACTGCGGTGTCACATCGCAGACAGCCGCTTTCAAGTCATCTGCACGACCGGGAATTGGATCTCGACCTAACGCTGCGATCGGTTCTGGATCGCTCCACGTTTTGCCGAGATCGGAAGAAGTCGACCAATGCACTTGCCCGAAGTAATCTGATCCTCCGATCTCCTGGAGAGTCATCAAGGCGACCGGTTTTCCATCAGGCCCCGGCATCATGCAGGCCCGTGGATGAAACCATGTCGCCCCTTTTCCATCACGATTCGTCCACAACGTCTCTTTTGAGATCGACGCAATGAGCTTTGGCTGCTCAGTAGATTGAGCAATGCTAACCGCTGCGAAATTTGAAAGCGTGACGCAGCATAAAAGAAAACGAATCATAACGAACTCTTCAAATTTTTTGAGTGAGGAACTTTTCAGTCAGTAGAAAGGTGCGATTCGATCTATCCTACTTCTGGTAACGCTTCCGAATAATTTCAGCTAGATACTTCGCAGTTTCATCAGCAATTACATTGTAACCAGCAAGATTCGGATGACGGTCTCCTGCCCAGCCGGGAAGGTGTCCGAGGATACCGTCGAGTTCGTTTGCCATGACCACAACACTTGGTCCGACGACATACGGCTTCACAAGTGCGTGATACTTTTCGGGAACCTTAGAAAGTGGGTAGCGGCGATAATTCAGCATGTTGTACCCCTTCGTCAATTCCTCAGCATAACGAGGGTAAATGTCGAAGACTTCCAGTTTCTCCTTCTCAGCAACTTGGCGAACAAGATCATTGATCTCTTTACTTGTTTCCTCATTCGCAAACGGGATCACCGTCATCGGGATCAACACCGCTTGCGGATGATCTTCTCGAAGTTTGCTCAGTAATTCGTGAAAATCCTTGGGGAAGTTCTCCGGAAAGTTTTCTCGTCGAGCACGATCGTTGAGTCCATATCGAATAAAGATGTAATCCACCCCCGGAAGCTTTTCTGCATCGCGTTGATATCTTCCGGAATCAAATAAGCGACGAATGTATTCACCACTCAAGCTCGAGTTAATGACATGACACGGTGGCAGATCACCTTCGGCTGCGAGGAGTTGTTCGAGGACCTGCTCCAGGTGCGGGCCTTCCGGTTTAATCTTTCGGGGGATACTTCCCTCGGTGGTACTGTCTCCCAGCAAGAGAATCTGAATCTTTCCATCGTGCTCGGCATTCGCTGTCCGCTGCGTTGAAATGAGCGTCGCAAAGACCAGCATTGCGAGAATCAAAACAGGATGACTTCTCAAAACACGAAGATGCAATTCTCTCATCGAAGCTCTTTCTGAGGGATGTTTTGTTGATATGCAGATTTCATCACTTTGTTCATTCAAGCATCACAGTCTCTGAGAGACGACGATGCTTGAAACTACTATAATGAAGAGCCCTCTGCTCTCAAACCCAGTTGGGGGATAGCTCGATTGGACAAGAGTGATGCAGGTTAGAACTGGTCCTGAAACGTGAAATTGCTCTCTCAAACGTTGAGGAAAGCGGCTATTCCAGAGGTTTTCGGACTGGTTCTAAACAGAATCAGAAATCAGTTGCGGGACGACATTCCCGGCAACGTCTGTGAGACGAAAATCGCGTCCCTGAAATCGATAGGTCAACCGTTTGTGGTCGAGCCCAAACTGATGAAGCACTGTTGCATGGAGATCATGAATGTGAACAGGATCTTCGGCGACACCCCAGCCAATATCGTCGGTCTCGCCAATCACTTGCCCACCTTTGACTCCACCGCCAGCCAGCCACATGCTGAACGAATATGGATGATGATCGCGACCAGTGACGGTCTTGAAGTTGGACCGGTTTTCCCCAAGCGGCGTACGACCAAACTCACCTCCCCAAATCACGAGAGTCTCATCAAGCAGGCCACGCTGTTTGAGGTCTTTCAATAAAGCTGCGACTGGTTGATCGGAAATTTCGGTATACCGCTCCAGTCCACGATCGAGGTTACTGTGATGATCCCACGTCGAAAGGAAGAGCGTGACAAACCTCACGCCACGTTCAATCATTCGTCTGGCGAGCAAACAATTTCGAGCGTAGGACCCCATAAAACCTGCGGTTGATCCCTTCTCATTGTCGGGGCGATCAAGTCCGTACGCTTCGAGAGTCGCTTTGGACTCACCTGATAAGTCAATCAGGCTGGGGGCCGTTTGCTGCATCCGAAAAGCCAATTCGTATGCTTCAATTCGGCTGGCGACTTCTGGATTTCGTATTTCCTCATACCGCAGCTGATTCAACTCGTTGATCGTCTGCAAACTCCGTTTTTGAAATTCTCGCGAGACACCTTGCGGATTCTCCAGGTTTAAAACTGGGCTCCCTTGATTGCGAAACGGAGTCCCGGAGTATTGCGAAGGCAAAAAACCACTCGACCAACTATTTGCTCCACCGGGGAGGCCTCTTCCCAATGTCGTCATGACGACATAGCTGGGCAAATTGTTCGATTCACTCCCCAGCCCGTATGTCAACCAAGAGCCAAGAGAGGGCCAGCCTTGCAAGGGCGATCCGGTGAGCATCATGAGTTGCCCCGGAAGGTGGTTGAACTGCTCGCCATGCATGGAACGGACTAAAGCGATATCGTCCACACAGGTACTCAGGTGCGGCAGAAGATCGGAAAGGTCCATTCCACACTCGCCGTACTTTTGAAATTTTCGCGGACTCCCCATCAGCCGCGCACTCTCTTTCTGTATGAATGCAAACTTAATTTCATTCAACAGCGACTCCGGCATCGGCTGCCCATCAAGCTCATTCAGGCGAGGCTTGGGGTCGAAGAGGTCCATTTGGCTTGGACCACCTTCCATAAACAGGCAGATGCAGCGTTTCGCAGTCGGGGCGAAGTGAGTGAGTGGGTGCGCAGAGTCTCCTGCGAGCAGGCCATCTTCATTGAGAAGCGACGCGAGCCCCAACATTCCGAGACCGCTGGCTGATGAAGTGAAGAAGTCTCGGCGCTGTTGATTGAAAAGCCTTGCGGTGGGGGTTGTCATGTCAAGAATACCTTTGGTGAAGGCGAATTGTCTCAGTTGCGTGTGATGAATTCATCGAGGTTCATCACGATTCTTGCAATGCCAGTCATCGCATTGTGACGAACAGATTCTTCCGAATCATTGGATGGAGAATCAATGAGCATCAAGTCGTGATACGCAGCGAGAAGATATTTGAATTCCGCATCACGCGGAGGTCTTCCGAGGCATCGCAGAAAAATCTCGCGAATCGCCAAATCTGGAGAGTCCTGATTTTCCTCAGCCATCTCCTCTCCCAGAACCTCAGCACACTCGTAGAAGACCGGGTCGTTTAAGAGGGTGAGAGCCTGGAGCGGCGTGTTCGATCGTTCTCGACGACTGCATGAAGTCGCCGAATCGGATGCATCGAATGTCATCAACATCGGATAAGGAACTGTCCGTTTGAAAAAGATATACATCCCACGACGATAGCGTTCGGTTCCCTGACTGACGGGCCATTTGACGCTACGCCCGACTTCTGTCACGAAGTCCGGAAGCGGCGGACGAATTCCTTTGCGACCAATTGTGCGGTCCAGCAATCCACTCGCAGTGAGGTGCAGATCACGCACCGTTTCTGCAGTGACTCGAAAACTGTTTTGTCGCCAAAGAAGTTGGTTACTGAGTTCGCTTTGCTCGGGGACCGAATTGAATCCTGAGGACATTCGGTAGGTTGAAGAGTTGACGATGAGCCGAATCATCTCTTTGCGACTCCAGCCACGAGTTCGATACTCACTCGCCAGCCAATCGAGCAATAGTGGATGAGTCGGAGGAGCCCCTTTGTTTCCGAAGTCTCCCGGAGTCGAAACGATTCCAACACCGAATAATTGCTGCCAGATCCTGTTCACCGCGACCCTAGCAGTCAGCGGATTCTCTTCGTGAAAAAGCCAACGTGCTAAATCCAGTCGATCAGGAGTCTCTGCTCGTGCTCTTAATCGAGGAAGGGCTTCAGGGGTATCCAGATCAACTTTCTCTCCGGGGCGATTATAAACACCGCGAATATGCACGAAGGTTTCCCGTCGATCTTTTTTCCGTTCCGTAAATGCTCGAGCTTTGGTCGATGGCTTTGAAGGCCGCTTGCCAAGTTGCCTCGCCAGTCGCTTTTCGAAAGCCTTCCAGGCTGTCTCATCGGTTCGGTAAAAACTCTCCAACTTTTTCAAGTCCGTTGACTTCTTATATTTTTTGAAAATCTGCTTGACCTCGTCGCGTTGCTCTTCGGTGAGCCCCTCTTTTTCGAATGAGACCAATTCAGTTGTCAGTTCGTCCCAACCGGGTTGCCAACTTTTCAGATTCTCTTCGTATTCCGCAATTTCCCAAGGCTGTGTTGCTGTGACACCTATTTCATCGGCGTTATTGAAGAATGCGTACAGCTGATAGAATTCTTTCTGACTGACAGGGTCATGTTTATGATCGTGACATTCCGCGCAGCCGAACGTCAGTCCGAGCCAGACCATCCCGGTGGTGTTGACTCGATCGATAATTTCTTTTGTGCGGTACAACTCCAGATCAACTCCCGCTTCAGTATTGCGGAGTGTGTTCCGGTGAAAACCAGTCGCAATTTTTTGTTCGAGAGTTGGATTCTCCAGTAAATCGCCAGCCAGTTGCTCTATGGAGAACTGGTCAAACGGAAGATCGTCGTTGATGGCGTTAATCACCCATTCACGATAGACCCAGGCATGCGGCCGCTCACTGTCTCCAAGGTATCCTTCACTGTCTGCGTAACGAGCGAGGTCAAGCCAGTGACGCCCCCAGTGTTCACCAAAGTGCGGCGACTCTAAAAATTCATCCACCAACTTCTCGTAGGCATCCGGCGAGGCATCATTCACAAAGCTCTCAACCTGCTCGTGAGAGGGTGGCAATCCGATTAAATCCAATGACAAGCGTCGAACGAGAGTGTGTCGATCTGCAGTCGGAGCCGGTTTCAAATTGGCATCCTGATGCCGAGCGGCGATGAACGCATCGATCGGATTTCGAACTGGAAAGTCTTCAGGAGCTCTTGCAATTTCTGGCGGCGATGGATGTTCAAGTGGTTCTAGTGACCAGAGCGATGGAAGTTCGAGTTCGACGTTCTCCGGCCATTTCGCTCCTTCATCGATCCACCGTCGAAGGATTGAAATTTCCTTTTCGCTTAACGGTGCCGACTCTTGAGGCATCTCCGCAACGCCGTCGTACGGCGTGATCAAATCGATTAAATAGCTGGAGCTGATGTCTCCCGGTTCAATTGTTGCGCCACTCTCTCCCCCCTGGAAAGCTGCTTCGCGGGACTGGAGCGAGAGTCCTCCACGGTGGTCTCTTTTGTTGTGACAACGGAGGCAATGATTCTCCAGAATCGGAGCAACATCACGCTCAAAAATCACAGGGGCTGCTGACAACTCGGCGGCACATAAAATTGGCCCCACCAGCATGACTGTCAGTATCATTGTCAGAAGAATTAGCAGCCTGGATGCCTGTGCGAACATGCTGAGCGTGAACCGATTGAACCTGTAAAACATCAGCATTCCGTACCTCGTTTTCCTCTCTCTGTTTTTGACATGATACGTCAGAAAATAGATCTCTCAAGAGACCATCACCTGCGTTGCGATTCATGTCCAGAACTTAAGTTGCTAAGAGAAGCAACCCGAAACTTGTGAAGTCTACTCTTTCCTCAATGTTTGAGGGGGCGAATTCAGCTATCGGGATCAGTTCTACTTACCTCTATCATCGGTCAGTGCAACGTTTGTGGAAGTGATGATCACTGTTGTTTCCGAAATGACCGGATATTTTCCTGATTGCATCACTGTTGTCCGGATCGTGAGATCACTTTCATGATAAGCAGCGTTGTGAGACTTGATCAAAACTGGTAGCTGAACATGTTGTTCTTTGGATGAAACGGTCAATGGTTGAGCAGAAAAGTTGTTGTCTTTCGAAACAATCTCTACAAGGATCGGTTCCTGTAATTGTTGAGACCGTCGAATTGTAATTGGGACACTGAACGTTTCACCGGAAGCAACTTCGAATTCCTCCTGGTCTGCTGAGACTTTGAGCAGAGCGCCTGTTGGCAAAAATCCCATGCGAGTTTTCTGCCGGGTGAGCGAGTACCGAATGTTTCCTTGAGGGTCACGAACCTTTGCCACTCCGTTGACGACCATTCGTGAGGTCCGCGTTGTCTCCAACCATTCAGGCAAATAGACCGGATAGAGAATGCGTTCGATTCCTGCAGGGACGTCCAGTTCCGGACCGCGAATACCTTGTCGATGTCGACCTTGCTTCGCTGCCATTTCCAATCGTATCACCTCATCGAATCCGGGCTCGCGCTCAATCAAAACTGGAGCTGGAAACGTTGTTCCGCGCGGCCATTTGGTGACATCATCCTTCCCTTCTGCATCGATTGAGTAGGGAGGCTTAATTGTTGTTGCGATCAGGATTGGGCTCGAAGCTTGCTGAACGGTCTCCTTGTCATTGAGCATCGCGAGACCGTTGATCGTCACCAAACGACCTGTTACCGCGGCATCGGCAGCAATATCGATTTCAACGGAGAGAGCAGATTTCCCAGCTGGAATCTCCAGGTCTTTGGGAACGGTGACACCATCCGCAAGGTTCGAAAAGGAAACGGAAATCGGCTGTTTGAAACCGGGATTCCGAATCACTTTGAGTGCGAGTTTTGTTTTCTCTCCCAGCGATGCATTGATCCGCTCCGGGACGATGAAAGAAAAACCTGGCTGAGTTGGCTGAACGAGCAACCGATAAACCGCGTCACGACGGCCACTTTGTCCAGAGAAATCGGCGACGCGAATCTGGTAGTCGCCGTCAGCTGGAACGGTAAAGTGCAAAAGAGCATCGGTCGTATTCAAGGCGTCATCGTTGCGAGCAAGCTCCTTCCCATCTTTATCTGCAACTGAGAGCGCAACGTCTAGAGGAGAACCGATTTCTTGAGCGATCGCCCGAATGGTCCAGGTATCTCCCTTCCCCCCCGAGATTTGATATTCGTCTTCTTCAAATTTCTTGTCGAGCACTCCAGTCGCGGAACCGGGAGAGGAAATTTTTTGAACCGCCTCTGCAGTCTCTATTGATTCAGGGAATTCGCTGAGGAACAGCGTAAAATCAGAGGCAGTCCCGTAAGGTGTCTCAAGCTGATACGAAAATGAACTTTGTGAATCAGTTGCGGGAAAGGAAACTTGACGCGTCACAGATTCCAGATTCGCTTCCCCGCTGGCAATTCCATATCCGATAAATTCAACTTCCTGAGTAGTCCCTCGTTGCCCCGCCGAAGGTATCGCAGCCACCACACGCGGTGTTTCAGAAAGATGCATGCGATACACAAACGACCGATTACCACGAAAATCGATGTCGTAAATCTTGATCGTGAAGGATTGGTCTTTCTGAGCAAGAAATGTCACAGCCGTATCGTTCCCGGCAGTGTCAAACGTGCTGGAAATTTTAGTGCCACTTGAGTCAAAGACTTCCATTGCGGCATTCAGAGGAGAGCCAAGACCTTGAGCAACCAGAGAGCAAGAGACAGGCCCAGACTTCGTCGCTATGAATTGATAGCAGTCGACCTCTTCGACCTTTCGGATTTGACCAGAAACGGTGACCGGCAACTTCGCCAGAGTTTGCGCGGTCGAGCGATCTGCATCTTCGATTTCCTCGTCTCCACTTCCCACCATAAACTGTCCAGTTGCGGTTGCTCCATTTGCATTGGCAGCTTGCCACCGAACAACTCCTGGTGGAACATCAGCTGGAATTGTCAATCTTGCGCGGGCTTCACGTGGCAGTAAAAAAGGTGCTCGTCGTGACTTTTTCCCAAACCAGTAGGGCGGCTCAGGAACGATCACAGGCCCAGCTGGAGCAATGATCTCCAGCTTGATTCGATGGTCGTGGACAAAAACTTCCATGTCCGGCGTCCAGTCATAGCCTCCCAAAACAACCTCGGTCGTGGTCCCCGATGGCCCTCCTGGTGGATACATATAGCCGATAGCGGGCGGAGTCTGAGCGTGGACTCTCGCTGTCATCAAGAGAACCAGTAGTGATGCGGCGATCAGCTTTTGAACACAAAATAGAACTTGCATTTTCATCCAGAACACTTTCGTGTTTTTTTGTGTCCGTGAAGTATGCTTTTCATGTCATGAATCGCTTATCTCCACGAGACTGTTCGCGGACTTCTTTATCAAAACTACGTTAGAACACTTTCGTGTTTCTTGTGTCCGTGAAGTATGCTTTTCATGCCATGAATCGCTTATTTCCACGAGACCGTTCGCGTACTTCTTTTCAAAACTGCGACTGTACACTTTCGTGTTTCTTGCGTCCGTGAAGAATGCTTTTCATGTCACGAATCGCTTATTTCCACGAGACTGTTCGCGGACTTCTTTATCAAAACTGCGTTAGACCAACCCCGGGATCATCTTCCCGCCATCAACGATTGGGACGGGACGCCCTAAGGGGCCGAGATACGTTTTTGTGGGATCGATCCCCATCAGTCTTGAAATCGTAAACAGTAAATCGTTGACACCAACTGGCTCGGTGGTCGGTTCAGCTGCGTGCTTATCAGTTGCCCCTATGACCTGTCCCGGTTTGATTCCGCCGCCGGCGAGAATAATCGTTTGTGCCATCGACCAGTGATCTCGCCCTGCCCTCGCATTGACTCGGGGCGTTCGTCCCATCTCGCCCATCATCACGACGAGAGTTTCGTCGAGCAACCCTCGCTCTTCCAGGTCAGCCACAAGTGTGCTGAACGCTCTATCGGCATAAGGAATGAGATCTGTTTGCAGGCTGGGAAAACAATTGAAGTGAACGTCCCAACCGGGTGCGTCAACACCTACAAACCGACAACCACCCTCGACGAGCCGTCTCGCCAAGAGTGTGCATTGACCAAGCTGAGTGCGACCGTAAGCATCGCGGACCGAGTCTGGTTCTGCGTGAATGTCAAAGGCTTTTTTTGCTTCGGGTGACGCAATTAAATCGTAAGCCTTGTTGTAATAGGTGGACATCACTTTGGCTTGCCCGCGAGTCCGTTCTCGTTCGATGCTGTCGATTCCAGCCAGAAGTTTTTTCCGTACGTCAAGACGCTGTTGCGTCAGGCCATCCGGCGGGCGGAGGTCTTTGACTTCAAAATCAGGCTGTGTGGGATCAGCTTCAATGACAAATGGAGCATGTTCAGCTCCATAAAACCCTGGACCTCCGGCAGCCATGGGGTGTGGCAAATTCATATAGGCGGGAAGCGCACCACGTGGACCACATTCACGAGAGACGACAGAGCCGAGAGATGGGAAGAAATCGTTATTCGGGATTGGATTGTCACCATCAGCGAAGGTTGGCTTTCGACCCGTCATGACATAATGATAACCGGTCGTGTGCCCATTCACACGATGACTGTGGCTGCGAATAATCGTGTATTTGTCAGCAACTTTCGCACACAATGGCAACTGATCCGTGACGAATGTTCCCGTAACATTTGTTGGGATCGGGCTAAAAGGACCACGAATTTCGACCGGTGCATGAGGTTTGGGATCCCACATATCCTGATGCGGTGGCCCCCCTTCAAGAAACAGAAAAATACACGACTTGGCTTTTGCTGATTTCGGCGAAGCTGCTTTGGCTTGCAACTCGAGCAAGCGAGGAAGAGTCAGCCCACCAATTAAACCAGATGTCCCAAGACGCAAAAGATGACGTCGTGAAATTCCGTTGCACATTGAATTGCTTCGGCTGCCGAGCGAAATTCTAAACATTTTCGATCCTTGTGCTCGATCCTTGTGATAAATATTCACAAACTCAATCGCAGAATTGTGCTGACCGTCAATCATTCAACACGTTAATGATTGAACACAAATTCTTTCGAGTTGAGCAACGCCCAAAGAACGTCTTCAGTCGCTGCAAAATGGTCGTTATTTGATTCTTCAAATGCTTGTCGCATCAGATTTCTTTCCTCGTCTGTCGGAAAACGGGAAAGAGTCCTGAGGTACAATTCGTCGACAATTTCATTCGGTGAGAATTTCCCCGCCAGACGTCGTGCTGTTCCGTGACGATGGCGAATTTTCTCCGCGATTTCCGGCGAGTTGAGTAAGTGCATCGCCTGTGAAATACTCGGCTGATTACTCCGTTCGCATTCACAAACGGTCGCTCGTACTGGCCTCCCAAAGATACGGAAGAAATAGGACGGCATCCGATTGTCCCAAATTTGAATCGCTCGATACCCGTCGGGCCAGCCGTTGTACTTCTCGTTGACACCGGTACTTTGGCAGATCGCGTCGAGCAACACCTCTGCCGGAAGCGTTTTGTATGTCGCGTGAGAGAAGTTCTGAAGATCGTTTTCGTTTGATGGTTTCGTCGCTGAACTTAACTGGTACAAACGAGAATTGAGCAACGTTCTCGTGAAGGCTTTTAGATCGTAGTCAGACTCACGCAAATGTTCAGCAAGTGCTTGCAAGAGCGGTTCGTTCGTCGCCGGATTGGTTTCTCGCATATCGTCAATTGGCTCGACCAAACCGCGAGCGAAATAATGGGACCACAACCGATTGGCAATTGCCTTGGCAAAGAAAGGGTTCTCATCAGCAGTCATCCACTCAGCCAGTTCATGGCGGCGATCATTGACGTTTGAAAAATCAGCAGGTTCGGCTCCCAATGCTCTGGCGGGAACTAATTCTCCGGTGCGAGGATGTGGGAGGTCTTTCCCTCCGAACGACACGAGAGATTGCTCGCCATTTGGAAGCTTTTTGAGTTTCAATCCCGTGAAAAAACCTGCCAGACCGACATAGTCAGCCTGACTCCAACGTTCAGAAGGATGATGATGACATTGCGCACATTCGATGCGCACGCCGAGGAGCAATTGACTGATTGAGCGGGCTGCTTCTTCGGGGGTGTCGAGAATCTTGTAGAACGATCCAGGCCCTTCAGCGGACGTGTTCCCCTGCACGGTCAACAGATCAGTGGCGAGTTGATCAAATGGTCGATTCTCTGCGAAATGTCGCTGCAACCAACGTTGCATTGCTACAGTTCCTTGAGGAGAAATTTTCAACTGATCCGCGCGAAGGATGTCGAGCCATCGCATCGTAGAGTAGTCAGCGTATTCGTCTCGTTCCAAAAGTTCGTCAATTAGCTTTGCACGCTTATTTGAATCTGAACTGGAGAGAAATTGGCGTGCCTCATCAGCTGTTGGTAATGTTCCGATTGTGTCGAGGAACACGCGACGTAAGAACGTCGCATCATCAGAGAGATCACTCGGTTCGATGCCTAATTTTTCGAGCTTGTCCCACGCCAGGTGGTCAATGAAGTTGTTTTCTGGTGGGCGCTCAAATTCGATCTCTGGTTGAGGCATCGTAATTCGGCAGATGGTCACATGTTCCAGATATCGGACCAGAATCGCAGCTTCACCGGGAAGCCTGTTGGCTTGCACAAGCCCCGACAAACTGACTTCGGTGAGAGATTCAGCATTCGATTCGTATTCTGCTTCGCTCGTCACGCAGCGGCGTCGCCCCGAAGCATCAATTGCTGTCACCCGAATTTGCTGAGATTCTCCAGCAAGCAAAGTTTGTTGAGTCGGTTCAATTTCGATTCCAACAATTTGACCGTCGTTGTCAGCTTCGGTTTCAAACTTCGCTCCTTCAGAAATCCATCGTAATAAACGTCGGTCTCGATCACTCTCCGGATCAATTTTTTGCCCACCACCATGTGGAGTCCTTGCCGACCCTTTCAGAAACAATAGGCTCTGCTCAGGGCGAGTCAGTGAAATTCTGCGACCTCGACTCGCCAACGCAATCGCCTGGTAATCCGCATTGGCATCGAATCCGAAAATGCTCAACTGAAAACCATTTTGCCCCTCAGCTTTTCCATGACATCCGCCGGAATTGCAACTTGCTTTCGTCAGGATCGGGATGATTTCGTTCTGAAAGGAAACAGGCCGTGGGGAGGCCAAGCTCTTGATCTCAAGCGGGACTGAATATTTTTGATGCTGATCACTTACCACAAGTTTGCCGCGACCATTCATCACAGGGCGAACCAGCCCGCTTTCACTCACAGTCGCGAGACCTGCCGGGACAATTTCATAACTGACGTTGCGAGTTAAATCATGCGACTTCACTTTTGAGACGACATTGGTCACTAGAACCTGTTGAGAAGCCTCTGGAGTTTCCAACACGATCTGTTCAGGGTGAATCTGCACCTCCGCCGATGCATCTCGTTGCTCAATACTATTGAGCAAGACGACCATGAAGCACAAGAACGATCTCTGGAAAATTGGAGGGATCATTTGCAGGTGAGGCAGGAGGAAGGACACAACATTTCACATTCAACTCATCAGCGAATTCTAATGGATTCATCGGAATAGAATCTACTCATCTTTCAGAAAACAGTAATTTAATGAGCCTTTGTGCTGCTTGACGAATTCAAACGGCAAGTCAAAACACCATCCCGGGATGAAGAAGATCTATTTCATCACTGAAAAAAGTACGCATTCTTATCTGAATTCTGGCACGTCGAGCGTCAGAGGCTCCCAACGAAGTGGAAGTCCTCCCGCCACTTCCCGCCTGCTTCAAACAGACCTATAAATTGACGGGGCGGCAAAAAGTCTGGTGGTTGGAGTTGTGTCGATTTGGTTTCGCGGTAAATTCGCGACATGCTTACTCTACGCGACCATCACAGCGGTGATCTGTTTGATCCTTGGGAATATCTAGGGCTCAAACGAAGACGTCTTCTTGATCGGAGTTGGGCCGGAGTTTTCAGGGACTATTTGCTGAAGCAGCTTCCCGTCCGTGAGCTTGCTGCCGAATTCCGTGATGATTTTGGGCGTCCGACGAAGGATCTCTACGTCGCCCTGGGGGCATTGATTCTTCAGCAACTCCATGATTTCACCGATCAGCAAACCACCGAAGCGATCGCGTTGAATATCGCTTGGCATTACGCGTTGGATATCAGACAAGATTCTGACGCCTACCTCTGCGAGCGAACACTTCGCAACTATCGCAAGAAAGTACTGGATGCTGGCTTTGATCAAGTTCTTTTCCGCACGCTGACAGACAAACTCATTGAGGAGATTGGCGTCGATACAAGCAAGCAACGTCTTGATTCAACAGCGGTGCGATCAGCCATTCGTGGATTAACGAGGCTGGGAATTTTGGTCGAGGCAACGAGCAAGTTTCTGCGAGAGCTAAAACGAATGCATCCTGAGCAATATTCGTTGGTCGATCCAGAAATGATTCGTAAGTATGTCACTCGAACAGGTGACGGTTGCTTTGGCGACACACGGCCCAGTGAATCCAAAAAGCGGATCACGGAAGCTGCCGAAGATGTCTTTAAGCTCATCGGGCTCTTTCAAAATGCGGAATGTTCGAATTTGGAAAGCTTCCAGTTACTGCAACAAATCTTTCACGAGCAGTGTGAGGTTTCTGATTCCGCTGCAGAGTCCGTCACAGTGCGGCCACCAAGTAAAACGGAATGTGATGGGGTGATCAATCCCGCTGATCCCGATGCCCGCTACAACAAACATCGTGGCACAGGTTATCTCGTGCAGATTATGGAAACGTATGAAGAAGATTCCGAGGAGCCGGATGTCTCAAACACGCCCAAACCTGATCTGATCACTCACGTGGCTGTCGATCCGTTAACGATGCACGATAAAGACGCTCTGCCTCCTGCGTTCAATGACACTGAGCAACGTGGTATCAAGCCGCAGACGCTTCTTGCCGACTCGCACTATGGATCGACTGAGTGTATCGAAAACGGATGTGAGCGCGATGTTGAAATCGTCTCGCCGGCGCAGACGCCCAAGGGAAAGTTGCAGGGCAAGTTCACGCTTGAAGACTTTGAGGTCGATGAAGAAGGATGCATCACATGCTGTCCCACAGGACAGCAGCCATCAGAGACAAGCGTTTCTGGAGTTCGTCTCCAGGTTATTTTTTCGAAGGAGACATGTGAAGGCTGTCCTCACAAGGATCGGTGTCCAGCAGCATCAGTGGGACGCCATTCAGCACGCTATCAATACACACACGATCGCGTGCGTCTTCGACTACGCAGATTGAGGGAAAGAGGGGACGAATTTCGCGACCGCTATCGATGGCGAGCTGGAGTTGAAGCAACCATGTCACGGTTCAAATACCAGATGGGCATGGCTCGATTGCGAGTTCGACGAATGGGTAACATCACCTATGTGGCAACCTTGCGCGCTCTCGGTCTGAACATCCGCCGCGTTGCCGCCTATCGCTCGGCAGCTGGGTAGAATAGGTCGTCTGCGCGAGCATCTGCCAGCCACACAGTCTCATCATGCTTCTTAGCGTCCAACTGTGCAACAATGGAATCGGAAATCGTGTGAGAAAAATCCGCAACCAAAATGTTTTCATACCAGCAAAGACTTCCTTTTTGCCGCCCCGTCATAAATTGAATATCACTCTCCTCCAACCTCGTTGAGTGACCTGCTTGACGCTGTGGATCTTGCCTGCTTACAAAAGTCGGAATGAATCGTGTTCGAAACATCCTGGAATCGACTTCAACGATTGAATCAAAGCGGCTCGCTCCTGCCCTCTTTCGTGGTGGGTTCGTCCTGATCCTGGCGTTGCCGTTGCTTTTGACAGCCTCACTGACGCCCCGCGGAGTTCCCATTACCCATGTCTTACAATTCTTGTTCTACTTGTTCAGTCTGATTGGACTGATCTTGCTAGCGGGTTACGCGACGTTTGAATTCATCGGCACACGCACAAGCGGAGCGACCTCTCTGATTGCGTTGACGGGAATCTCACCTGGGGAATGGTGTTTGGCGAACTCAGTTGAGGCATGGAGTACGTTTCTGATGATCTGGGTCGTGCGGCTTCCGTTTCTGGCATGGCTGGTAACGATGGGCAATTTAAGCTGGGGAACTGTCCTATACCTGGAGATACTCTACCTGGCTCTCTTTGCATGGCTTTCGTCACTGGGATTATTTTTTGGCTCTGAAAGTGTCGCCAAGGGAATCACTTTTGGTGTGGTCTGGGGCGCCTACATGCTATGGGAAGTCCTTTCCAACCTGGGGATCTTATTTCAGGCAATCGCAGCTTATAACGGGGCACAACTCATCCCCAGTCTGGACGACCTCATTCAAGGGCTGATCCACTTGTCAGTTTTCCGCAAAGTTTTAGCCTTAGTCACAGGTGGATTTCGCCCTGACGACCTCGTGCTTCAAGCAGCTGTATTATTGACTTTCACAGGCTTTTGTTTGTGGCGCTACTCCCGAACGATTTTTTCTGAGATTGGCGCGACAACTCTTGGTATTGATGGTGAAACTGCAGCTGAGTCACCGGTAAAGAAAAAGAGAATGCCAAGGTGCTGGCCCGATGCTCTCGCCTGGCAAGCATGCTACTACCACCAAAACGGCATGACCACGATCAAAGGTCGAGCACTCGCGTACGTCCTCCTCATTGCTGTGATTCTGGTGATGAACTACTTCGGACTTTCTGTCACTGAGTATGGATTTTATTTGTGCGCAGGCGCAGGATTGGTAATGTCGCCGATCATGGCAGCCAATCTCTCCCTGGCTCATGAAGTGAAGGAGCAAACGCTTCCTTCACTGTCGATGGCATGTTCAGATCCGATTGAGATCTACAAAGGCTGGCAACGATCTTGGCGACGCACGGCAATTCCAGATCTTCTTTTTCTTCCGGGAGTTCTCGCTGCAATCTCCTGGTCATCGCCGCTGTTTGGCTATTATGTCGCAACTGGAATCATCGGGATCGCCTGCATTGGACCAACTCTCTTCGTTTCCAGCTTTCTGTCAGCATGGAACTGGACGAACATCTTCCGCCTTGCAGGTTCTTTCTTTGCATTTGGATTCATCGCCGGATTAGGAGGTCTCATCGGCTGGACGATAAGCTGGTTCCTGCTGCCGATCGTCGTTCTCCCGTTGCTGTACGCATTCGGTCAATGGGTTCTTTACCAGTACTTGCCGAAAGTTTTCGATCCGCTTCTTGGATCACAAAAGTCATAGCACGCCGGACGCCTCTTGTCCGAATCTATACATGTGAAGAAACGGTTCTCTCCGAAAAACTCAGTGGCCCGAAGCTACTCTACGAGTTCATTCAGAAACACAAACGCGCCCAACTTCGAAGCGGTCAGAACATCGGGTTTGCCATCCTGGTTGAGATCCTTGACCATGATTTGCGTGCCGACCCCGGATTTGTTGTCGATGAGGTGGGGCAGGAAAGTTGGCTTTCCATTGCGAGTCGTCGCTTCAAACCAGTAGACAACCGGAGTTCCCATCGGTTCGACGTCACCTTTCGGGCCGTGCGCCCAGACACGTTTGCCGACGATAATATCTTTGCGTCCATCACCATTGAGATCATGGATTTCCAGAGCATGTGGCTGCGAGAAGGCAACGCCATACTGTTTTTCTTCCTCGCGTGTTCCCATCAACTGATGGTTCAGAAAAATGGTGTCACCAAGCTTAGTAACTGTTGAAGTGTCGTCACTGGGTGCTTGAATTTGCTCGAACCATGAGAGGCCCCATTCATGGGCATGGAGGGACGAGACGAGATCGGCATCCCCATCGTTATCGATATCGTCAACAAAAATTTGTGCTCCACCACGTGATCCGGTTAAACTCCCTTGGTGAAAAGCCCAAGCTGATCTGAACGGTTCTGACTCAGGTTGTTCGTACCAACCATCGTTCAGGATAATGTCTATCCTGCCGTCTGAGTTGATATCTCCCACTCCCTGCCCGTGGTAAAATTGAGGCCAGTCTTGCTGATGACCAACGCCATAAAACTTCCAGGGCAGTTTCGGATCGCTCTCGTCTGGTGAAATGAATCCCCATTCGTTTTCCCAGTGTGCAAGGAGTTCCGGGCGACCGTCTCCATTTACGTCGACCAATGTCGGAGACTCTCCTTTGACGCGCTCGAAAGCGAAATGTTTCTTCCAAGGGCTGTTTGACTTCGCTGGATTTTCGTACCAAAACGCCTGATGCAAATGGACTCGCCCCAAAACGAGAATGTCCAGCCATCCATCTCCGCTCCAGTCATGCAGGAATGTGAACATACTGTTCGAAGGCGAAGCCTCCGGTGGCAACGGAACCGCTTTGTAGAACTCGTGCGTCGCCTTGAAGTCCGGCCCTGCGTACCAAAAAGGACCGCAAACAACATCTACGTCTCCATCGTTGTTGATGTCGCCCGCGTTGATCCCGTCGGCATAGTAGATATTCGTGAGTGTTTGTTTTTTGAACTTCGCAGGGGAAGTCTCCTCAGCATTTGCAGGGATACATGCAGAGACGCAAGAGAGACTCAGAGCGAGAATGGCTACCGGGAGCTTTAAGGACATTGGGAATTTGCTCCGTTCCGGTGTTGAAAGATCGTGACATGTGAATTTGACATTGCCGCTCAGCGATTGATCTATTCGCCTTCTTCTAACATTCTCCACTCAGAGAATGTCGCAGCTTGCCCCTGATAATTGTTTTTGAAGTCAATCAGATTCCAGACTGTGGCCTTGGCGATGAAGAATCGTTTTCCGGTGCTACTGATACGGATGCCGGAATAGTCATCGACGTAGCCATTATTGGTCGTCCGTTTAAGGAGTTGTTTACGTTCGTCACGATGGACTGGCTCAGCTGTCATACGGGAAGGTGTCGCGCAGAGCGTTTTGATGTCCATTTCCCACAGTTCGAGAGCGGTGGCATTTCCGTAATTTAAAGTTGGATCAGGCCGTTTATCGTGCGAGACCACGACAAATGGAGCTTCGAAAAGTCGCTGCGCCTGCTGCTCTGCACTTCCTTCGCGGGAGATCAATTCTTCACCTAGATATTTCTGATACGAGTCCAGCATCAATTGAGTATGCTGAATCCAGTTTCGTTTGAGCCAGGGGCGATCGACGTTCATAGACATGGGGCGTAAAATTGGTTTCGTTTTTTGCGTCACGTTTGTATGGTGTCGCAGTCGTTGATGAATTTGAAATGAGAACCAGTCCGCAAACTTGTGGAATGGACGCTTTTCTCAGTGTTTGAGAGAGCGAATTCAGATTACAGGAACTGGTCTAAATACTTTTGACGACTTTCTTTCATCCCCATGCTGACTTCAAGCGATTGAGCAGGAAATGTTAAAAAAGAATAGGCTACTGCGCCTGACCATCGTTGCCATTATCGCCCCCATTTGCACTCTCGCATGGTTTAGTTTGATGTCCAAAGCTCCGACAAACCTTGGAGTCAAAGATGGGAAATTGGCTCCCTGCCCGAATTCTCCGAATTGCGTGAGCACTCAAGAGAAAGACCCGTCTCAGAAAATGGAACCGATCCCTTTCGAAGGAGATCCCGCCACAGCCATTGCTAAAGTTAAAGAGGCACTCACCAACCATCCTCGCACAAAAATTGTTGAGGAGAAGGAACATTATCTCCATGCAGAATGTGCGAGCTTGATCTTTCGCTTTGTGGACGATGTCGAGGTTTATGTCGACACGGAGGCTCATTTGATTCACTTCCGTTCCGCATCTCGCGTTGGCCGATCCGACATGGGTGTCAACCGGAAAAGAATGCAGGGAGTTCGAGCTCAGGTGATGGAATCACTAGCCAAGGATTAATACGGGCCAAAGCGAAATACTGAGCCAGTTTCAATACTGCCCGGCTGCCCGACTGTTCAACGGCCCGCCTGCTGCCTGCCTGTTCAGCTACTCAAGTGCGAAAAGGTGAGTCTGAACACGAGTGCTGTCTCTGTGATGACACCAGTGAATCGACTACAGGACTGGCTTAGCAATCCTGTAGTTTCATCATCGGATTCAGATTGCTACGATTCGCACCTGAGAAATATGAATTCCGAGCACTGTAATCCTGTAACCTTGGCCCCAAACGCATTAAACATGTCTGATCCGATTCAACTTGATGAATTCTCACACTCGGTCTGGGAGAAGCTGGCTTCGATTCCGCAAATCGAAGTCAACGAACTGGCTACGGAATTAAATACCGACCAGTCCAAGGTCTTGGTTGTGGCACAGGAGGCTGTTGAAGGAGGTTTTCTCGTTATCCAGGAAGAAAACTTCGATGAGTTGATCCCAGCTGCGGAAGCGATTCAGCTCATCAATGATGGACTCGCAGAGCGAAAAGCTCTGGCTTTGCTCACAGAGGCCGGTGGAGAAATGGCGACCGGCGACTTCGCCAAAGCTGCCGGACAAGCGAAGATTGCGGTCAACGATGTATTCCGCTGGGGGAAAGCACGTGGCTGGATTGACCGAGACAAGCAAGGCGTTCGCATCACCGACGCAGGAAAATCGGCTGCAAATGGAGAACAGGATGCCGACGAGAAAGCACTCCTGAAAGCAGATGGGAAAGCGATTCAGCTCTCACAAGTAGATGAAGCAGATCGGGTGAAGCAACTGCTGGGAAAACGTGGCGACCTTGCGAAGATCAAAAGCCGCGTGCGTCGTCTTCTTTCAATGACGGATCAGGGACGCGAGTTATTCAAGTCGGGAATCTCTGTCAAGAAAGAGAGAAATCTACTGACGCCAGACGACCTGCGAAGTGGCGACTGGAAAGAGATCACGTTGCGTCCCTATGACGTCACTCTTCCCGCTGAAGAGATTCAACCTGCAAAAGTGCATCCGCTTCGGAAAATCATTGAACAGACACGCCGAGCCTATCTGGAGATGGGATTCACCGAAGTCGCTTCGCCCATGGTCGAATCGTCCTTCTGGAACTTTGACGCCCTGTTTCAGCCGCAGGACCATCCGGCTCGCGATATGCAGGACACCTTTTATATGGCAGAGCCTGCAACGACGAACTTGCCAGAGGACGCGGACCTGGTTGATCGTGTTCGTAGAGCGCATGAAGATGGTGGCGACACCGGTTCTGAAGGCTGGGGATACAAATGGTCCCCTGAGATTTCCAAGCAAGTCGTGCTTCGGACTCATACAACAGCTTCCACGATTCGTGCTCTCACCAAACACCCTGATCCTCCGCTGAAAACGTTTTGCGTGGGCTGGGTTTGTCGTAATGAAACCATGAGTTACAAGCACTTGCCAGTCTTTCATCAGGTCGACGGGATCGTCATCGATGAGAATGCGTCGCTGGCATCACTTTTGGGAACGCTGGAAACGTTCTACAAAAAAATGGGCTTCAAACAGGTGAAGTTCAAGCCAGCTTTTTATCCATACACCGAACCTAGCGTCGACGTCGTTGTCTACCTCGAAAGCCGTGGCAAGTGGATCGAAATGGGAGGTTCCGGAATCTTCCGCCCCGAAGTCACCGAACCACTCGGCTGCAAGCATCCTGTGATGGCCTGGGGCCTCGGCATGGAACGCCTTGCGATGATCCGCTACGGACTCTCGGATATTCGAGAATTGTATCAGGGACGAATTGAAGCACTGAGTGAAATGGCGATGCACCAGTAGTCACAAAAGTTTTTTGAAAATGATGTAAGCGTCTTGCCTTGTGGCAAGCAAGCGATGACGTCGTGCCAGTAAGCTTCTCAAGTACGACAAGCATTGCAGTTGCACGGGGACGAATTTGAAGAGCGGTCGGAATGCCGGACGAGCCTGCGGATCATGAACCTCCACCTTCCAATGGCTCTGCCTGGGAGATCACGAAGCTGATTTGCTGCGGTGTTGTCGCCATCAGCGTACTCTCCTGCGTCGTCGTTGCAGTGATCAGAAGCACTGGGCTGACGGAAGTCCGCGTCACAGCGATCAGTGAAGAAGAAGAACCCCGGGATCACAACATCCCTCTCTTCAAGAAAACCGATGCACTCCCCGATTACGAAATCATTCTCATCCTGAACCAAGGAGGCAAAGTCCGCCTGGGAGCCAAACCGAATCGATCAGCTGCCAACGGATTGACATGGAAACTTAGCAAGCCGGTTTCACTTGCTGAGATCTCAGGCCTGCGGTTGCAGGATCAGGACAAACTCGTCTCAGATGCGATCACAGAAGTTCAGATTGAGAGTCAGTCGGTGACCAGCGGAAACTACAGATTCGATTTTACAACGAAGCGGTCCTTTGGAATTGGTCTTGTCTCTTTTTTCGAAACTCCTGTGGGGATGGCCATTTGCGGCGCGTTTGCGATTGCCGTCATGTTGATTATCTGTAGTGCATTTCTCATTTAGTGATGAGCAATATTCTAGTCCTTGATTTCGCCCTTTCCTCACTCTCAGTTTGAGTTTCCGCCGTGTCCGAACCCAATTCTTCTACCGATGCTTCAACTCACTCGGTCATCGTACGAGCGGCGACGAGCAGCGACTTAAACAATATTGATGCATTCCTGACGGACTTTGTTTCAGCCGGGAGGATTCTCCCGCGCACAAGTGATGAACTCGAACTCCTGATCCCCACTGGTTTTGTCGCGGAAGTGCAGAATCAAATTGTTGGATTTGTGGCTCTGGAAATCTACTCACGCAAACTGGCTGAGATTCGCTCTTTGTGCGTCCGTCCCATCATGCAGGGACAGGGCGTAGGGAAAGATTTAATTCAGGCCTGCCTTAAGCTTGCGAGGGAACGAAATGTCTTCGAAGTCATGGCGATCACATCGACCGACAAATTCTTTCTGAATTGCGGATTCGACTTCACGCTTCCCGGCGAAAAGAAAGCCCTTTTCATGCAAATGCGTGACGAACCGTGAGCTGAACGTTCCCAGCCATACGATTCAGAGCGGCCATTCCATCTCGAATTCGTCGAAAGGCCTGCCTGAAACTCTCGACAGAGATTGGACGTTAATTTCGACAAAAGTGAGAAACTTGCTATCTTTCCCAGCTTTTGTTAGAGCTAGAGCATCTTTCGAATTAGTTTGCAGGTTCTGCCTCGTGGCGAACAGCATTTTTTAGATCTGATCCTCAAACTTGAAATTGCTCTCTCAAACGTTGAGAAAAGCGGCTATTCCAGAGGTTTTCGGACTGGGTCTAGAGAAATGCGTTCTTCACGGGCACACGGTAGAGCAAACTGCTCTAATAAGAGGTGCGGGACCAATGTCATCACTCACTTTTATTGAGGACCCTGATTGTGCAACACCTTATTGTCTTGTCAATTCTCGGAATGTCAGTTCTGACTCAGTCCGCCTGGGCACAACAAAATCAAGGATCTGCAACTCAAACACCACAACAGCCTCCGACTGTCGAAGGGACAGTCTCTGAGATCAAGACGATGGGACGAGTAAAAGTTCTCGTCGTTGCCAATGATCAAGGTGAGACGATGGAAATCCCGCTCACGAATAGGGTGCCTGTTGACATCAAAGGGACAGGAGATCAAGGGTTCGTTCGAGTCGGTGCATTTATTGGTGGCAAAGGTGTCCTGACGAACAAGGCGCTCTTCCTCAATGAGATCAACGTCCTTCTGCTGGGAAAAGGCAAAAAGCCTCCACGTGGAAAAATTGGCAAAGCTCCACGGCAAGCAGGAGGAGACATCAATACCTTTCAGGTGATGGGAACCATTCAAGCGATGGAGCCGAATCCCGATTACCCTGATTACACAATGCTGGCCCTGGACGTGCCAGGGAGAGCACCAGGTATTAATTTAGAAAAAAACTACACCGTAAAAGTGATGTCAAACGATTTGAGCTTAATCGAAGCTGGCATGCCCGTCGTCCTCGACGGTCGTCTGTTCCGGGGGAAATTTCAGGTCTCAAGGGTCACAATCAACCACCCCGAGCCCTTCAGCTCCGAGGAATACCTGAAACCAGCAGAACCGAAGGAAGATTGAGCCCAACCCGCAACCGAAAACAAGAACTACTAAATAACGATACCTGAAACGCTATCTGAACCATTGTTGTTCACTGAAGTTGCAGTCGCTCACACAGATTTTCTCCAAGATTGGGAACTTTTGGCTCTTCACGTATCACCGTGTCGAAGCAGTCATCGCAAAAATTCTGTCGAGAGTCATGATCTGGCTCTCACAAATTTGCGATTTCAAGTCTTAACGACCGCATCACGTTGCACATTTTTGGTACCAACTCGATAACCTCTGCGATAAAGCGGCCTCTCATTGTTTGAGAGGCCAAATTCAGATTTCCAGATCCGTTCAGGGTCTTTTCGAATACATTTGTTTTCCGTGCGAAGCGATCAAGCGAAAAAGTATGAGTAAAACTCACTATCAATATGACGTCATCGTCATTGGAGCCGGACACGCCGGGACCGAAGCAGCACTGACAAGTGCACGGATGGGCGCAAAAACCGCACTGTTGACGATGAACTGCGATACGATCGGCCAACTCAGCTGCAACCCAGCCATCGGTGGAGTTGCAAAGGGGCAAATCGTTCGGGAAATCGATGCGCTCGGTGGCGAAATGGGCAAGTTAATTGATGCGACAGGCATTCAATTTCGCATGCTCAACAGCGGAAAAGGCCCCGCAATGTGGTCGCCACGTGCACAGGCCGATAAAAAAGCGTATCAGTTCCTGATGAAGCTTCGCGTTGAGGAGCAGGAAAACCTGACGATCCGACAGGAAATGGTCGAATCGCTGATCATCGAGGGAACTCCTGTTCCCGAAGGGGCTCCGCAACCCGAGCCGGAAGATTGTCCGCGGATCACCGGAGTCCTCGTACGAGGAGGAGCAGAATATCGAGCACAAGCTGTCATCATCACAACCGGAACGTTTCTTCAAGCAATCATGCATACAGGGGAAGCGAAGACAAAAGGAGGACGCGCCGGCGAAGGAACCACCGGAACAATGTCCGACAGTTTCCGGGAACTCGGTTTTCAACTCGAACGCTTCAAAACAGGAACACCTGCACGCCTTAACGGCAGGACCATTGATTACAGTCAACTGGAAATTCAACCAGGCGACGAAAATCCACAGCCGTTCTCCTTCATGACTGAAAAGATTGAACAGGAGCAGATCCCCTGCTGGCTGACAGCGACCAATCAGCATGTCCATGATGTGATCAAAGCCAACTTGCACCGTGCTCCAATGTACAGCGGGCAAATCAGCTCAACAGGCCCTCGCTACTGCCCCTCGGTTGAAGACAAAGTTGTACGCTTCGCGGACAAATCTTCACATCAGATATTTCTGGAACCGGAAGGGCGCAACACTCTCGAGATTTACTGCAACGGAATTTCAACAAGCCTCCCACGCGACGTTCAAGATGAAATGGTTCGCTCCATCGCTGGACTCGAGAATGCTGAGATCATGCGATATGGGTACGCGGTCGAATACGACTTTGCTCCGCCAACGCAGTTGTTCGCCACACTCGAAACCAAGCGTGTCGGTGGGCTCTACTTCGCCGGTCAAATCAACGGAACGACTGGATATGAAGAGGCTGCCGGTCAAGGGTTGATCGCAGGCGTCAACGCTGTCCTGAAAATTGCCAACAAAGAACCATTCATTCTCGACCGCTCACAAGCCTATTTGGGTGTGTTGATCGACGACCTCGTCACCAAAGGAGTCGATGAACCGTACCGCATGTTCACGTCACGTGCGGAATACCGTCTGCTGCTTCGTCAAGATAATGCTGATCGTCGATTGACTCCGATTGGCCAACAACTCGGCCTGGCTGATGCCGAACGATGCGCTCAGTTCCAGCAGTACGAAACTCAAATTCAAACTGCACTCACCCTGCTCGCCAAGCTTCGACATCAAGGAAATTCTCTTGAAGAATGGCTGCGACGTCCCGAAATTGAATGGCCTCAACTTTGTGAGTTCTCTTCAGAACTCGCGAATGTTGAGATGAGCGAGCGAGCTAAACAACAAGTACAAATCGAGGTCAAATACAGCGGATACGTGAAACGGCAACAGCAGGACATCGAGCGTCAGAAAAAATCGCTTTCCCTCAGAATTCCGGTCACTTTCGATTATCGAGCCGTGCCACAATTGCGGAATGAAGCGAAAGACAAATTTTCGCGGGTCAAACCAGCCGACATCGCGCAAGCTGGCCGAATTAGTGGAATCACCCCAGCTGACCTCGCCATTCTGACGCTCTATCTTCACGAGCCGGGTCGCATGAGTCAAAAAACGACGGGCGCATAAAAGCGGGATCTTCCAAAAGAATTTCAGGGTCAGGGACGGTTCGCATGAGTCATTCAGTAACAGAGAATTCAGTGACAAACAAATCTACTGCAGATAAGAAGTACCAGGTCGTCGATTTCGAAAACCTCGCCGGTGTCCCGTGCCCTTGTGGGAGTGCGAAACGAGCGTTCGCGGAGAATGAGCACTCTCCCGGCACAGTGCATGTCACCGAAATCTCAGATGACGCACGCGTGCACTATCATAAAGAACATACTGAAACCTACTACATCCTTGAGTGTGGTCCAGATGCCAAAATGCAGCTCGACGATGAGCAAGTCCCCATCCGCCCCGGAATGTGCATTTTAATTCCTCCCGGAGTTCGTCATCGAGCAATTGGCCAGATGAAAATCATCAACATTGTCGTCCCCAAATTTGACCCAGCAGACGAATATTTCGACTAAACACTTTCGTGTTTCTTGTGTCCGTGAAGAATGCTTTTCATGTCATGGATCGCTGATCTCCACGAGACTGTTCGCGGACTTCTGTTCAAAACTGCGTTAGAACACTTTCGTGCTTCTTGTGTCCGTGTAGAACGCTTCTCATGTGATGAGCCACTCATCCCCACGGGGCAGAACGTGTTTCACCAGTGAAATTGCTGTTCGCCACGAGGCAGGTCCTGCAAACCAACTCGAAAGATGCTCTAGATGATCCCATGAGTGTACCGGTTCGCTTGCAATCGCAAGGGAGCCGCACAACGGATCGGTTACATGTTCTTCTTGCCTCTCGGAACTCGGCCTTTTGAGCCTCGTTTTTTCCCTCTTTTTCCGCGAGATTGCTTCCCCTTGGTTGAAAAGCTTTCCTGATCAGCCGGAACCGTAATTGCCCCGCTGGCGTTATCGAGTTGTTTTTGAAGATCTGCAATACGATCTCGCAGGTTGGCAGCTCGTTCAAATTCGAGATTCTCAGCAGCTTCAAGCATCTCTTTTTCAAGCTCATTCAAAAATGCCTGGTTGATGTATTGCACTTCCGATTCTGCACCAACTGCGTCTCGTTCGATTTTTCTAGCCGAAATTTCATCTTCAATTCCGCGCCGAATCGCCTTCTGAATCGTCTCCGGCGTGATATTGTGGTCCTCGTTGTATTTGAGTTGAATCTCTCTTCGACGGTTTGTTTCGTCGATGGCTTGCTGCATGCTGTTTGTCACACGATCGGCATACAGAAAGACTTCGGCATTCACATTTCGAGCGGACCGTCCGATTGTTTGAATGAGACTCGTCGCACTCCTGAGAAACCCTTCTTTGTCTGCATCCAGAATACAAACGAGCGAAACCTCGGGCAGATCGAGACCTTCTCGCAACAGGTTGACTCCCACGACTGTATCGAACTTTCCCTCACGAAGTTCACGCAGGACTTCGACACGCTCAATAGCGTCGAGTTCACTATGCAGCCATTCGCAGCGAATTCCCTCTTCCTTTAAGTATGTGACAAGATCTTCTGACAGGCGTTTGGTGAGAGTCGTCACAAGTGTTCTTTCACCACGAGCGGTTCGCAGGCGGATCTGCTCAATGAGGTGCGGGACCTGTCCACGTGCCGATTGAATATGCACAACCGGGTCAACCAGACCGGTCGGCCGGATCACCTGTTGCACGATCTCACTGTCGCTTTGTTCAAGTTCCCAGTCGGCAGGAGTGGCTGAGACAAAGACAGTTTGCCCTCGCCGGGAATCCCATTCCTCGAACTTGAGTGGGCGGTTATCGAGGGCCATGGGAAGGCGAAATCCGTGCTCGACTAACGTCCCCTTTCTGGCTTGGTCACCATTAAACATGGCTCGAACTTGAGGGATCGTTTGATGGGACTCATCCACGAATAACAGGAAGTCGTCGGGGAAGAAATCGTACAAGGTGGCAGGCGGTTCGCCTGGTTTTCGATTCGCCAGCGCCCGCGAATAGTTTTCAATTCCGGGACAAAAGCCGACCTCTTTGAGCAGTTCCAAATCGTGACGAGTTCGGGCAGAGAGACGTTGGGCCTCCAGAAGCTTTCCCTCTTTCTGGAACTTGGCGAGTTGCTGGGCCAGTTCCTCATGAATTTCTTCAAGTGCTGCATCGATGCGCGACTGTGGCAGCACAAAGTGCTTCGCTGGATAAATGTAGATATCCTTCAACTTCTTACTGCCGACTCCGCTGATTGGATCGATGATCGAAAGTTGCTCGACCTCATCCCCCCAAAGTTCGATCCGGTAGGCAAACTCTTCATATGCTGGCCAAACTTCGATCACATCTCCACGGACGCGAAACTTTCCTCGCTGAAAATCGAAATCGTTTCGGTCATATTGGATGTCGATCAACTTCAGTAAGAAGTCGTCGCGGTTGATGGTGTCTCCCACATTCAACGGGACCATCATGTCGAGATAGTCTTTAGGTGAGCCCAGTCCATAAATGCAAGAAATACTGGCAATGACGATCACATCTGGGCGAGAAACCAACGCGCTGGTCGCCAACAATCGCAAACGATCAATTTCGTCATTGATGCTGGAATCTTTTTCGATGTAGATATCTCGCTGTGGAATGTACGCTTCCGGTTGATAGTAATCGTAATAGCTTACGAAATAAGAGACCGCATTATTCGGAAAGAACTCTCGGAATTCTCCATACAACTGAGCGGCCAGAGTTTTATTGTGAGCGAGAATCAGAGTAGGCTTTTGAGCCTGGGCGATGACGTTTGCCATCGTGAACGTCTTACCGGTCCCGGTTGCCCCGAGAAGAACTTGAGATTTTTTCTGCTCGCGGATTCCGCGCACCAGAGATTCAATCGCCTTCGGTTGATCGCCAGCGGGCTCGAAATCAGAAACGAGTTCAAATTGAGGCATGGGAAGAAACGGCCTTCAAAGCTATGATCGCATGAAAATAGAATCTTAGCATATAGAGAACAACTGAACAGGTCTCGGTCACGATTCATGGGTATAACAGAACGAAATCCCAACACGAAACAGGATTTATTGATCATCCTGCTGTTTTTCGTTGCCGTTTTCAGTAACGCGACACTTGGCTGGGTGTCGCTGCAATTGATTTTCTTGCTGACCGTTTTCAAAAAAGAAATGCGAAGCATCGAGAGCCACAATGGGAGTTCTCATGTCAACTGGGTTGTTCCCTCCATTCTGCTGGGATCTGGATTTTGGATCGGCCTCAGTTCTGAAGATGCTTTCCTTCACCAGGTCGGTGTGATTGGCTGCCTGACCGGGATCGGCGGAATGCTCGGCTGGTTTCCCGTTCCGCGCGCAACCACTCTATTCTCCAACGAAGATTCAATTGCGTCACTGGTGACCGGAACGCTTCTTCCTGTTCTGTGCGCAGCGATCTTTCTTTTCCGATGTGTCGAAGATGGTGGCTGGAGTGAGCGAGACCTTGCGATTCTCGGCGTTGTCTCGCTCTTCAGTTTGGCGATAAGTGGCCTGCGGTTGATGGGCCCTCTCTCGCCGCAGCAGCGGTGTCGACTTTCAATTCTGACAATTTTGAGCCAGGCGAATATCGTATCGGTGTTGCTCGGGTGGCAAAAAATTTTCCCAGAGCGAAACGGGTCGGCTTCGTCCAACATCATTTCTTCAGAGAATCTATTCCTGACAATCCTCATCGTGGAAACAAGTGCGGTCCTGCTGCTGATCTGGAGTTGTAGAAGTGATTCAAACGACCAGACACAAGGCTTCAGATCCACCCTTTTCCGGAAGCTTCGCCCAGTGCTCCCGAACGGTTCCTTACCTGCGATAGCAGGTGTACTGACTCTTTCTGGGTTCCCATTGTTTCCGGGTTCGTGGTGGAGATTCAAGCTTCTGACAGCTCTCATCTTACCGTACGAGCAATCGATGATTACACAGTTGTCTGAACCGCACCTTGGATTCGTCGCTCTTGCATTGGGTTATGCGGCCTGCTCGCTCATCGTGGCGATCGGACAGTTACGAATCCTTCCCACCTTGCTCGAAAGGGAGGAGATTCCCAGCCTCGAACCTTCTTTGAACAGATCACACGGATGACTATTGAATCCGAGTCAATGACAACCGAGCATGCGGAGTGAGTCAGATACACCGGTGAAATTGGTTTCGGCCTACTGCCAGTGGATAAACGCAAAGTACCCGCCGGTAAATTGCCGACGGGTACATAAGACGTTTACCCGGTAGGTCACCAGTGACTGAATAGGTTACTGAAGACCTGAATGAAACATGTTCTTAATCCCTCAACACTTTCACAGCATTCAGAACGGGTTGACCGGATTTTGGAACCAGTGAGATGGTGAGTGCATCCTTCACTTCGACACCTTCAACAACTTTCTTCACTGCTGTAATTCCGTCTCGAGTCACTTGATCAGCTGAGACATCCTTCAGGACTGTTTTTCCATTGAACTGAACGTCAAATTTCGCTGCCTTCATCGCTTCGTCGGCGTTTGCGAAGTGAAGTTCCACAGAGAACTCAGCGGGCTTATCTTCTTTCCCCAACAAGGGCAAAGTGATTTCAGTCAGATTATTTGCCCAAGATGTGTACAACCAGGGTGTCTCGGCACCAATGACATCCACACTGTCCTCGTTCAACGCTTCGTAGCCTCCACCAGTTCCAAACTTTGGAGCCAGGTTCATTTTCACATCGAGTGATGTTTCCTGATAGGCTTTATAACGAGGATAAGAGAGCCAAACTGTCCCATGTGCATCTTTGCGATCTCCGGGAGCACCAAGGTTGAGAGCTAAGTGTTGAACCGGAGTTTGTGCTCCTACAGAGCTGTAAATTGCCCATGGTCGACGAGCTTCACGTGGTTCTAGCACAATCGTCGATGCAATGGAGAACAAACAAACACAACCGGCGCTAGCTTCGGGAATCATCACCAGACCATTCGCAGGAACGGCATTGATCCAACATCCCAAACGGTGACCGGCGAAGTGCCGCACACCGGCGTCCTGTTCGAGATCCATGAATCCCGTGTATCCAGAGCGGAACATCACCATTCCGGAATCGGCAGCTGTCAGCATTCCACAGTGATGACCAGTTCTCATCATTGACCACGGAACATCTTTTCCGGTGATCGGATGTTGGCGAGTCATTTGCTCGCCGGTTTGCAGATCATACATCCAGGGTTCAGCGAGAACTTTGTCACCGATGATGATTGGACGGTTTCTGTAATTCGCATCTTTTGACCAAAGTTTGTACCCGTTGACGGCGGACAAGGCGACGAGACGACGGCGTGAGAATTCACCAGCGACGAACTGCCTCCAGTAGTGACCGTTTGCATTTGCACCACCGAGAATGAGTGTCCCATCCTGATACATCAGCGTCAGCATTCCACCACCGATTCCGATTTCGCTGCAATCAGTGACATCGACAGGTTTCGCCCAAAGGATTTCTCCAGACTTCGAGTCAATGGCGACCGCTCGTCGTAAATCGGCCTTCTTCAAACGATCTTCCGCGATTTCTCGCTCTTCCCCTTCGAGGCTTTCCAAAGCGGATTTGTCTTGCCGCAGAATTTCAGCACGCTGTTCACTCGTGATTGTGCTGTCGATGAAGAAGACACGTTCCGGTGCTATTGCAATTGTCCGGTGAGAAATACTTTGACCTTTGTAGTCCCAAAGGTGCTTCCCGGTTTTCAAATCGATTGCAAATATGCCATCGGTGGCATCATTAACAATCCGTCCTCGACGTCGGTCCAATGCATTCTTCGTGCCGAGAATGGTCGCGGTTCCAAAGAGAATATCCCCTTCGACTGCAACATAGGCCCAGCTGTGATCTCCGTCTGCACGAGATTCCGGCAAGCTGTGAATACGAATCACTTTTCCAGTCGCAGCGTCGAGTTCGAAGCACTCTTTTCCGACGTAATGGAACAGACGATCCTCAGTCGCTGCCAGATTTCCGGGGCTGACGTTCTTGTAAACACCAAGACGAATCCCTTCGGGGTTATCGTACTTCCACAAAAACAATCCGTTGTAAGCATCGTAAGCACTGATGTTGGTTTCGCCCTGTACGAATAATCGGCCACCTGTCGCCAGCGGGCCAACAGCTCCGTCGTGACGGTTGACCATCCCGTCGATCCCAGGATCGCCGTACCAGAGGACTCCAAGACCGCCCTTCACTCGTAAGTCGTCACCGACCGCAGTGTTCGCAGCGTTTCCATATTGATGAGACCAACTTCCTGCACCGGGAAGCATCCCTCGCGAAAGTGTCGCCCAGCCGTCACTCGATTTTTGCTCAAGATCTGTCTCTTTGAATTCGCTTGAGACAGAAGCCTTGTCAATCAACGCAACCGCTTTTTCAACATTCTTCTGTTCTGGTTGACCAATACATAGGATTCCTCCAACAGGCTTGAGATGCCGGGCGATGAGAGAAAGGTCGATCGGAGTTTCCCCCGTTTTGACGAATCGATCGCTGACAATTAGATTTGCGAAGTAGTTCGAGTACGGGATGTCCGAAGCTTCGAGTTGGTGAACAGTCACGCGGCTTCCATAGTACCCAGCCTTTGACAGATTTTTGCGTGCGGTCGCCACTTTAGCGGGGTCGGATTCGACGACATAGATTTTCAATTGACTTTGACGGGCGATCTCATAGGCCAACTTGCCCTCTTCACCGTCGAGCACAAGACAGAACCCGCGCTGGACACCGGTTTTCTCAAGGATGTCTTTGGCGGCTTTTTGATACAGTTCTGACGATTCGAATTCAGCGAGGCCCGCCTGCTCAGGGATTGCTGGTGAAGCGTTTGGTGTGAAGCAGTAGACCTGACCGGTGTCGGTACTAACGACTAACTGACCATCAGAAACTGCCAGCCCGCGAGCTTTCCCTTCGACCTTCGCCTGCCAGACAACTTTACCATCTTCTGCAGAGTAAGCAGTGACCTGATTCTCTCCGCCGAGGAAGACAGCATTCTCGGTCGCCAGAAGAGTCGATTCGTCGGTTGTTTTCTTCTGCCAGAGAACACCGACGTCTGCAATGTCTTTCAGCTTCTGGTTAATCTCGGCGATCTGTTTGCGAATTGCGGGTTCTTTCTTTCCAGCTCCTCGCAATTTTCGAGAGAGGCTGTAAACGTCCATTTCATACTTATGACGAACACGACTGTTTTCGGCGTATTTGATTCGGTCAAGCTTAGCAACCACAGTCCCTGTAGCGACGTAAGCATCATCACCTTGGACAACCATTTGTCGACCAGCGAACCAGCCAAACCCGACGTTGCCTTTATCTTGAGACATTGCCAACAGGTGATGCGGTCCGCCCGAGTAGATTTGTCCATCGGACAACAAAGCTTTGGTTCCTCCCACAACACCACCTGCGGTCGAACGCCAGCTATGCTCGCGTTTGTGGACGAGTTCACCGGTTTTGCGGTCAAAGGCTGCCGGAAGTGATCGGCCCGATGGAACAATCAAAAGATCATCACTCGCTAAAAGATAACCTTGTGGCGAGAGATCGTTTCGTCCAGCGTCGGTGGAACTTAAGTTGTCTTGTCGCCAGATCACTGAGCCATCTTTTGCATCCACGGCATACAGATACACATTTTCATGAGGAAAAATTCCTGCTCCGAAGAAGGCGACGCCATCATCAACAAGGACACCAGTACGAACTGGCCATCGTGAAATCATTTCTCCGCGAGCAATCAACCAGTCTGCTTCCGGACCTGCGCGAAACTGCCATTGCAGCTTCCCATCTTTTTGATCGACACAGTAAACATGTCCATCATCCGAGCCGAAGTAAACTTTTCCGTCAACGACAGAAGGAGCAAGCCGAACTGGGCCGCCGGTGAAAAACGACCAGTCTTCGCGTCCGGTTTTCATGTCGAAGCAGTGAACCTGATCGTCGGCTGTTGAGCCGAAGAAGAGTTTTCCATCGACAATCACGGGATGAAAAACATCGTCGTACTTCACACGATGCCCTAGCACTTTGCCTTCATAGACTCGGCCTTCACCACCCTGAAAACTCAGTGTCGGCGGCGCAGGCGATTCGTATTTCCATGCGGCGTGAAGAGGAAAAGAAATCGTTTCAGTCGAACCACCAGAGCGAGAATAGTCTCCCCGGTATGTCGCCCAGTTTTCAGCGAAAGCAATTTCAGGAAGACTCAGTTGAGCGGCAACTCCCAGAACGAGCAGCCATCGAGCTGACCGACTGAGAGACAAAGAGCAGAACTTGCGGAAGAGCAACGTGGAGGGTGAATGCATTTCGACTCCGTTGGCTGGTGGTTGAAATCGTCTGGCGGGACCAGGGATTGTTGGACCGCAATACATCTCGAAAAAAATGGGAATCATCTTTTCACAAGGATGTTTTGCACGTCCATTTCTATTCATCTCGTAGAACATGGTTGTACGGCCCTGAAACCATCAATACACTCTACATACTTCCTCGCTGATCGCCTACCATCAGTGAGAGATCTAACTCCCCGATCTACTCCTGCCCTCCTTAGGAAATCAGCCATGCGATTTCGAACGACCCTCGTCGCACTGATCTTAATAGTCTCGGCATCGATTGCGGCGGCCTGCTCTGTTCCTGTTTTTCGATATGCTCTTGAGCACTGGCAACCGGACTCATACGTGGCCTACGTCTTCCATAAGGGTGATCTTTCTAATGACCAACAGGCTGCAATCGAGTCACTGCAACCGGTCGGGCTCAATGACGTTCCGGCAGTAAATTTGGCTGTAAAAGTTGTCGACTTGAGTGAAACTCCCAGCCCAATGATACAAGGAATCCTCGACAAAACTCCCGCGGAAAGCTTCCCGTGGATGGTCGTTCAATCGCCTCCAAAAAACGGACCGCCACAAACTGTCTGGGAAGGTGCGTTCGGGAAAAAGTCGGCTGCGAAGCTTATCAATTCACCGATTCGAGAGACCATTAACCAACGGTTACTCAAAGAAGATTCAGTGGTCTGGGTGTTCCTGGAGAGTGGACTGAAAGATGTTGACGAGCCTGCTTTTGAGTTACTTAACAAAGAATTAACTCGACTTGAATCAGAACTTAAACTTCCGGAAATCGAAGACGAGGATCTCGGCGATCTCTCGGTCGATCCGGACGCCCTGAAGGTTTCGTTCTCGGCGGTCCGCGTCTCACGAGATAACCCTGAAGAAAAAATTCTGGTTGAAATGCTGTTGGGTGTTGAGCCAGATTTACGAGATTTGGAATACATGACTCAACCGATGGTCTTTCCAGTCTTTGGTCGCGGCCGAGCACTCTACGCAATTGTCGGACAAGGGATTGTGCCGGAAGTCATCGAAGAGGCAGCTCAGTTTTTGACAGGGGCTTGCCAATGCACCGTCAAAGCGGAAAACCCCGGCGTCGACTTAATCATGAATCTCGATTGGGACAAGCACGTCATCCCGACGGAAACACTCGACGAAAGTCTTCCTCCACTAGCAGGCTTCACTGGGTTCGGCCTCTCCGATACCGAGGAGGCGATGGAAGAAGCAAAGTCGAATGAACTTGCAGCTGCCGACTCCACCTCTGAAGGAACAGCAGCAGCCATGACATCCACCGAAACAACCGAGAAGTTGAATGATCCCTCTTCTCCTGAAAATAAGACTGAGAGTCACACTGCTGATGCATCAGCTTCAGCGGGACAAGTTTCATCAACAAGCATGGGAACAAACATCCTGATCGCGTTGGTCCTGCTTGTCATTGCAGTCGCAGTTGGTTCTGCAGTTCTTGCTCCACGTGCGAACTGATCTCAGCCGCAGTCAATCTTCACGATGAGAGTTCAACTCAATAAAGGACGCCCAGTATGATGACCGTTTGGCGGTTGGCCATCCGTGAAATCCAACATCGAAAGCTCAGCTTTGTGATGGGGGTAATCTCTGTGACAATTGCAGTTGGCTGCCTTGTCGGAGCACAAACACTTCTGCGTGCTGACCAGTATCTCACGCGAACGATGCTGCTCGAGAAACAAGCGAAAATTGAATCGGCGGTTGCAGAGAAAGAAGAAGCTGTCCAAAAGGCGGGCGCTGAACTTGAAGACGCCATGCGTAAGCACATGAAAGGACTCGGCTTCAACGTTCTGATTCTTCCCAAAGAACAATCCCGCTCGGACATGCTCCTAAACGGAATGACGGCCACCATGCCTGAGAGTTATGTTGAAAAACTGGCGTCCTCGAAAATCGTCACCGTAAACCATTTACTCCCTAGCGTCAGTCAGCGAATTCAATGGCCTGAGCGGGACCGCGAGATCATTCTCATTGGGACACGTGGCGAAGTACCGATCTTGCATCGCGGACTCAAGAAGCCACTTTTAGAAGAAGTCGCTGAAGGCAAAATCGTGTTGGGCTACGAGATTCATCAGGAACTCGGCCTGAAAGTGGGCGACAAAATCACGCTGAAGGAGAACGAATTTGTTGTTTCTGCTCTGCACCCCGAGCGCGGTTCGACTGATGACGTCACCGTGTGGGTGAATCTGGCGCAAGCTCAAGAAATGCTCGGCATGCAGAACCTCATCAATGCGATTCTCGCCCTCGAGTGTGACTGTGCCGGAGACCGCATTTCCGCAATACGCGAAGAAATCGCGGGGATATTACCGGGGACACAAGTCGTCGAGAAGTACTCGCAAGCACTGGCAAGAGCCGAAGCGAGAGCGAAAGCGAAAGAGTCAGCTGAAACCGCTCTCAAACAAGAACAGGAATCAGGAGCGGCGATCCTCGAACGTGAAAAGAATTCACGCAATCAGATTGAACAGCAACATGCGGGATTTGCAGCCGTTATGGTTCCGTTAGTGCTAGTCGGTTCTGTGGTCTTGATCTTCTTGCTGATGCTAATGAATGCCCGTCAGCGGACTGAAGAGGTAGGGATCTTGCGAGCGATCGGATTTAGGTCAAAGCAGATCTTGCTCGTTTTTCTATCAAAAGCAATGTTGATCGGACTCATTGGTGGAGCGGTTGGTCTCGGACTCGGTCTGTGGTTTGGCGGAGAACTGGGAGGAGTTTCAATGTCTTCGCCAGCATGGAGGGAGATTTTCGAGAACAACAGCCTGATCACAATCGTCATTTCCGCACCGATTCTCGCAATTTTCCTCACTGGTCTGGCGAGTTGGATTCCTGCACTGATGGCTGCCCGACAAGACCCTGCAACGGTCTTACAAAGTGGCTAGTTCCTATCGGGGCTCAAACTTCGTAGAGCGAATTGCACCTTCATTCACAAGACCATTCGAGACCGAAACAATCATGCTTCTGCAACTTCAGAATATCTCGAAAACTTATCAGGATGGCTCTTCGAGCGTCCAGGCCGTCGATGGAGTCTCCATGCAACTCGATGCAGGAGAATTCGTAGCTGTTCAAGGCCCCAGCGGATGTGGAAAGTCGACACTCTTATTGACAGCCGGTGGTCTATTAAAACCGACATCGGGGACCGTCACGATCGATGGTCAAGATCCCTATTCCATGACCGCAGATGAGCGGGCCAATTTTCGTGCTCGCACAATTGGGTTCGTTTTCCAACAGTTCCATCTCGTGCCTTACTTATCTGTTTACGAAAACATTCTGGCTCCTGGAATGGCCGTCAAAACAAAAGCAAACCCGGAACGGGCCCAGCAATTGATTGAACGTTTCGGACTCACCGATCGACAACACCATGTCCCTGCAAAACTCAGTAGCGGCGAACGGCAGCGTGTCGCGATGGCGCGTTCGCTGTTGAACGAACCGGAACTGATTCTTGCTGACGAACCGACAGGAAATCTGGACCATGAAAATGCAGAAATCCTGTTGCAATTCCTGGCAGAGTTCGCAAGCGAAGGTGGCGGCGTGTTACTTGTGACTCACGATGACCGAGCAGTCTCACATGCACAGAAAGCAATTCACATTCTCGATGGAAAACTGACTTCGCCAGCGACAGCAATGAATCCAGTCTAGAACCATTAAGAATTCCTCTGGAATAGCCGCTTCACTCAACGTGTGAGAGGGCTATGTCAGATTTCGCAATCAGTTCTAATTAATCGTGGCCTAACAAAAACTGAGCAACAAACTGTAAATCTAATGAATAACATCGACCACAGAATTCTTGCGAGCGTTTCCAGGAATCGCTCTTACAACTTGTACAACGAAGAGGGGGCACAGTGGTGAAGAATTCCCTCTGCGATTGAGGGACGAAAGTCTGGTTATCGAATCAATGTGAGACACGATTCGAAACATGATTCACACACCGGCTTCCCTCTTGCTGTCAAGGAAATTCGAACACTCTTCTTCCCACCTGAATCTTGACTATCAAAATGATCAATCACCCCTCTCGAATGAAGTCCGTTCGGGCATTTCGTGCCCGGAAAGAATTAGTTCTCTCAGGAAATACGTTGCACACGAAAAGGCAAAGTTCCCACAGCCATTCAAATCATCCTAATGAAAAAGTGAATGGGCGAGCCGGACGGGTGAACACTCTCTGGGTTCTTCTGCTCGGTGCCATAGGACTGATTGCATTTTTAGTTCTGATGTTAAAGCAAGGCCCACCGAAAACGAACAGTGGCAAGCAGCAGTTGGTAATGCATTGCGCCGCTGGATTACGTGTTCCTGTTGAAGAAATCGTCGCAGAGTATGAGAAAGAATACGGCGTTGTTGTCGAGTTACAATTCGGTGGATCGAACACCCTTCTGAATCAATTACAGGTGAATCATTTCTCAGATGCCGACTTGTATCTGGCGGCCGACGATTTCTACACAGACAAAGCAGTCGAACTCGAACTCGCAGCTGAAACACTTCCCATCGCACATCAACGCCCCGTTGTCGCCGTTCGTAAAGATTCGAAAAAGGTGATTGAAACGATTGAAGACTTACTGCAAGACGACATGTCCATCGCTCTTGGAAGTCCTGATCAGGCAGCCATTGGAAAAGCGATTCGCAAACAACTCGAAGCGATCGAAATCGATGGAACGAACCGGTGGGCTCAGCTTGAGAAACTTGTCACTGACAAAGGAGTCTTTAAGCCAACAGTCAATGAAATTGCTAACGATGTCAAACTCGGCGCCGTCGATGCCGCACTCGTCTGGGATTCCACAGTGATGATGCCGAAGTATCGTGATGAGTTAAAAGCGATACCACTTCCTGAACTCGATTCTGATCCAAATTTGATTAGCATCGCAGTACTGAATTCCACAACCGACCCCACAGCGGCTCTCAAGTTTGCTCGTTACCTGACGGCTCGTGACAAAGGATTGACGATTTTTGAGAAATATGGGACACGCCCAGTCGAAGGCGACGTCTGGGCTGAGTCCCCGGAAATTTCCTTCTTCTGCGGAGCAGTCAATCGTCGGGCTGTTGAAAAACTTCTGGACGAATTCCAGGCACGCGAAGGAATTCGCATCAACACCAAGTACAACGGTTGCGGGATCTTGACCTCAGAAATGAAAACGATTGAGAACCAGTCAACGGATCAAGGTTTTCCAGATGTGTACATGGCCTGTGATCGATACTACCTCGACAACGTTCGAGATTGGTTTCAAGACGACATCGATGTTTCTGATGTTGAGCTTGTCATTGTGGTCCCGAAAGGAAGCAAGAGCGTCAGTTCTCTTGCCGACTTGATCAAGCCGGGAATCCGGGTTGCACTTGGTCAGCCGGAGCAATGCACAATCGGGGCACTGACTCGTCGAATGCTTGAATCGGAAGGCCTGTATCAAAAAATCAAAGAGAAACAGGCCACCGAAGGCGAAGTCGTTGTTGAGAAAATCTCCTCGGCGTTACTGATTCCAGATGTGGTCGCAGGCCACGTTGATGCCTCAATCGCTTACATTACCGACGCCCTCCCAAACACAAAAGATGTGGATATCATCCGCGTAGAAACTACGCAGAATGTCGCTGTTCAGCCCTTCAGTATTGCCCGATCGAGTGATCACAAATACCTCTCACGTCGACTGTTCAAAAAAATTGCAGAGGCTGAAAAAGACTTCGAGTCTGCCGGATTCAATTTCCGACTGGACAATGGCAGCCAGAAACAACAACCGGAAAGCGACGCGTTATGACCGGCAGCGAGTCGCCAGCGGAACCTCCCAAAAACAATCACAACAACTCCACAACAACTCCACCGCGGGATGTTGGGCATGTTGTCTTGTCCAATCGAGTCTTTTACTGTTGCATGGCAATCATTGGCGGGGCCTATGTCATCCTCATTCTCGCCATGCTTCTTGCCGATGCGTGGTTTGTCATAGAAAAGACCGTCGACGCAGCCTCGGTTTCTTCCTCTCCCTGGAAGGCGATGTTTTATGACAACCCGGTCGTGACGGCGCTCGCTGATCGGAAAATTCAATACTCGATCTGGCTCAGCCTGGTTTCGTGTACACTTTCAGCGATCCTCTCCATCATCGCTGCCGTTCCGATTGGCTACTTACTTTCAAGACACAATTTTCCAGGCAAGCGTCTCCTCGACGCGATTCTCGATATTCCTATCGTCCTTCCTCCGCTAGTCGTGGGCTTAAGCTTGCTCATTCTGTTTCAGTTCTTTCCTTTCTCTCTCTTAGCAAGAGATGTTGTCTACCAGGTCCCGGCTGTCGTTCTCGCACAATTTTCTGTGGCCTGTGCATTCGCAGTTCGAACCATGAAGTCAACGTTTGACCATATTGATCCTCGTTGTGAGCAAGTTGCCGTTGCACTTGGAAGTTCACGTTCACAAGCGTTCGGCATGGTTGTCCTCCCTGAAGCAACACATGGAATGATCACAGCATTCACATTGGCCTGGGCACGTTCGCTTGGTGAGTTCGGACCGTTGCTCATTTTCGCTGGGGCGACTCGCTTGAAAACAGAGGTCCTCTCAACCACCGTCTTTCTGGAAATGAATGTCGGGAATATCGAAGCAGCCGTTGCAGTCTCTCTCATTATGGTCGCCGCAGCCGTGACTGTTCTGGTCATCACAAGAATCTGGGGAACTCGCGAAACACTCTTATGACTGAAATAGAGCAAATCCATAATGGTCTACAATATTGCTCTACATCTCCTGTCCACGTTGCGAGCCATCTATAATTTCATGAAATCAAACTTCACCTGCACTGTCAGCATTCATAATCACTCAGATATCCCAGAGAAATGGTGTACGCGTTCAGTTTCGTAGAGAGAAGCGATTCATCACATAAACTGAACGTGAAGATGAAGAAGAACATGAAAAAGCACTCTTCACGGCACTGCAACCACAAAGTGTTCTCGCTATGAAAATTTCTCTAGAAAACGTCTGTATCCAATCTGGGCAGTTTCGCCTTGAAAACATCTCGCTGGTGATTCCATCAGCTGCATACGCTGTGCTGATGGGAAAAACTGGATCAGGAAAAACGACGGTTCTGGAAAGCTTAATCGGTTTGAGAAAGGTTTCTTCAGGCACAATTCGAATTGATGACCGAGATGTCACTCAACTCAACCCTGCACTTCGCGGAATTGGCTATGTCCCCCAAGACGGAGCTCTCTTCTCGAAAATGTCTGTTCAGGACCACTTGGCGTTCGCCCTCCAAATTCGCCGGGCAGGAAAAAAAGAGATTGCAGATCGCGTCGAAGAACTTTCGACTTTGCTCGGAATCACTCATCTTCTGAAACGGACACCAACCGGCTTGAGCGGTGGAGAAGCTCAGCGAGTTGCACTAGGTCGCGCGCTCTCATTTCGTCCCTCTGTCCTCTGTCTCGACGAACCGCTCTCCGCACTCGATAGCGCTACTCGGCACCAAATGTGCGACTTACTCGAAACGATTCAAAAGCAAACACATGTGACAACAGTTCACGTGACGCACAACCCGGAAGAAGCAAAGTCGCTAGCAAGCTGCCTCATCAAACTTCAAGATGGCAAGGCAATCCTCGAAGATCTCTCGTAACTCGAAAACCGTCATTGAATCTTTGAGAAGGATTCTGAACGGACGGAGGCGCCCCTGACGTAAGCCCCACACCCCACGCCGACTCCCATAGCTGCGGAGATGGCCAAAAAAAATCTGGCATTCAGCGTGAGGGTTTGCTGTTTCTGTTGTTTTACATGTATGATCTCAGTGTCTTTGAACGTACTCGCGAGGTCACATGTCTGAGCCTCTTGCCTATCCGCCGCCGTCGTATATCGATCCGCATTCATTAATGCAGATCAAGTCATTCGAGTTGCGTGCCAAGTCTGTTGTTGAAGGTTTTTTCACGGGACTTCACCGGAGCCCGTATCACGGTTTTTCTGTGGAGTTCACAGAGTATCGACAATACAGTTCTGGTGACGATTTGCGTTACCTCGACTGGAAACTGTTTGCCAGATCGGACCGTTACTACATTAAGCGGTTCGAAGATGAGACAAACCTCCGATGCCATATCCTGGTCGACAATAGTCGGTCGATGTCATTTGGTTCTCTTGGCTACACAAAAGAAGACTATGCGAAAACACTCGCAGCCACCCTGGCTTATTTTCTCACAACTCAGCGCGACGCCGTGGGTCTGCTTCGTTTTTCTGAAGGTGTCGATGAATTCATCCCGGCACGGTATCGCGTTGGGCAACTGCGGAGAGTTCTCGTCAGTCTCGAAAACTCGACTGCAGGAACATCTTCGGGAATTCTTCCAGCTTTGGAAGAAGCTGCCGAGCGTGTTCGCAAGCGTGGTCTGTTCGTGATTCTTTCTGACTTCTTAACGGACGTCGATCAGCTCCAATCGCGATTGGGTTACTTAAGATCTGGAGGGAACGAAGTCGCTGTCTTCCAATTGCTAGACCCAGCGGAAGTAAATTTTGATTATGATGCTCCTGCAATGTTTCAAGATGCAGAAACAGGTCGAGAGATTTATATCGACCCGAAATCTGCACGTGACCAGTACCAGAAAAAACTGCAAAATCATCTACGGAACGTTGAAGAGATCTGCGAACGGCTGGGGATTCATGTGTCTCGCTTAACGACTGACATGCCATTGGAGAACTCTCTTTTGACTTTTCTGCAAACCCGCCTGCGCGTTACACAAACTCGGCGTCAATAATTTTCTGGAACAGACATGTCGTTTTTGACACCACTCTATCTGCTGGCTGGCTTGGCGGTCGGGCTTCCAGTCCTGTTTCACCTCATTCGAAGAACTCCGAAGGGGCGACAGGTTTTCAGTAGTTTGATGTTCCTGCAACCGTCCCCTCCTCGTGTCACCAAGCGGAGTCGAATTGAAGATTGGCTGTTGCTCATCCTGCGAGCACTCGCAGTCTGCTTACTTGCGATCGCATTCGCACGCCCTTTTTTGCGAAGTCAAGATTCGCTCGACGGCGAAAAAGCACCGGGCCGACGCATCGTCTTACTTATCGACACCTCCGCCAGCATGCTTCGACCAAAATTCTGGGAAACCGCTCTCGAGAATGTTGAGAACGTCGTCGACAATCTCAAACAGTCAGACTCATTGAGTCTCCTGAGCTTCAACACCGAAATCACGCAAGAGATCAGCTTCAAAGACTGGCAAGCACTCGCTCCCGATGTCAGAAAATCAGCGATCCTGGAGCAGGTGAACCAACTCGCTCCGGGATCATTCGGTACTGAACTCGGAACTGCCATGCTCACGGCTGCGGATCTACTAGACGAGTCTGTCGATGAAAAAGTGACCGAACAAAAGTTGATGGTCATCTCAGATTTTCAAACCGGTAGTCATTGGGAAACACTCAACGGATACGAATGGCCGGAAAATGTCAGTGTGGAAATTTTGAATGTCGACAAGAATGAATCACCGACGAACGCATCCGTCCAATTGATCGCGAATGAATCAACCACTGATGATTCGGTTCGCTTGCGAGTCAATAATACGACTGAAGCAGAGCAGGAACAGTTTAAGATTGCGTGGCTGGACGAATTCTCGGGTACATCGAAAGACTCCCAAAGCCTCGACAACTCAGTGAGTGTTTATGTTCCGCCTGGTCAAAGTAAAGTCATTCGTGCTCCAAAACGACCATCGCAAGTGGTCCCTCAACGACTGGTCATTTCTGGTGATCAACAAGACTTCGACAACACCTGCTATGTTGCGCGTCGCGATCCGTGGGAGGTCAACATTGTTTACATCGGAGAAGACAATGCAACAGGCCCGGATTCATTGCGATTCTTTCTGCAACCGGTCTTCCCCAGCACGGCGACAAGAAACGTGACCATCCATGACTGGGCTCCCGACACTGACACGCCACCTGTTGCTGGCGAAAAATTGACGCTTTTGATCATTGGAGGAACCCCGAGCAAAGAACAGATTGACTGGTCGAAAAAATGGCTTGCTGATGGAGGACAGGTTTTATTTGTGGCATCGACTCAAAAGCAGTCCGTGGGACTCTATGACTTGGCTGAGCTCACAGCAGAATCGCCCACTGAAGCGGATGTTGTTGACTATACAATGTTGAATTCCGTCGACTTCACTCACCCGGTTCTCACCCCGTTTGACGACCCACGCTTCGCGGACTTTTCAAAGCTCCGGTTCTGGAAGCATCGAGAATTTGACTTGAAGAATTTCTCCGAACATCAGGTACTCGCTTCTTTCGAAAACGGCTCACCAGCGATCTTTGAACTCAAGGTGGGGAGCGGGCAGTTAGTCGTGTTCGCCTCCGGATGGAATCGGAGCGACAGTGATCTCGCAGTCTGGAGCAAGTTCGTTCCCATGATGAACGGCCTTTTGGAATACCTTGGAGGCCAACGGAGCTTTCGACCTGTCTATTTCGCAGGAAACAAAATCACCCTGCAAGAATTCGGTTTCATCGAAGAGAAGGTTGTTCTGAAGTCGCCATCCGGCGAAATCTCATCTCTCAGCAACGAAGAGCCTCTTCAATTGAAGCATCCGGGAATCTATTCCATCGGAACTTCAGAAGAGAATCTTTCGAGTCCTGACGCTGTCCGCTTCGCAGTAAATCTGCCACCAGATGAATCAAAAACAGATCCTCTTTCAATGGATTTACTGAGTGCCGCAGGCGTCCCGATCAAAAATGTCACATCACTTTCAAACAGCCCGTCCCCCGACAAAGTGACGGAACGCCAGTTGATGAACCGGGAACTCGAATCGAAACAACAACTCTGGAAGTGGTTACTCGTCGCTGCGATTTGTGTGCTGTTTTTCGAAACAGCCCTTGCTGGCTGGAAGCAACGCCAGCCTCAACCTGCCACATAACGCTTGGCAAAGTTACTCCTCTTTACCGACGCAATTTTGAAACGCCCGAGCAAGAATCTCCTGCAGCGAACTTGATTCGATCAACAGGAGATGTTTCGTAGCGTTGCAATCCCATACGATACCCCAACAATCACGACCAGCGTGACAAATTTCCCAGCATCAAACGAGCCAGAAAGTCTCCCGAATTGCTCCCAACTTGTTGCTGCTGGTTCATAATCGATGTAGGAGACTCCGTCTGTCGTTGAGTGAATTCCTGCTTCATCAGCATGTGGGCGATGGACCATTTGTTCGGCGAGAGAGACAAGATTTAGAAATTCGATCCGATAACCTTTCTTGTCTTGTCCGAGAGCAGATTGAGACCAGTTCCGAACATCATCCCAGCCGAGGTGCTCAGCAAATTCTGAGTCTCGCAGAATCATCCCAAAAGTTGCCACTGCTGCCGCGAAGCGAAAATCAGCGCTGGCTTTTTCGAATCGGCGTGTGCTGTTTACGACTGTGTGTGTGAACTCTTTCCCATGGTCTTCGCTGGGGAGTTTATAACGCAACCGCACAGTCAACAGTTCATCTCCATGCTTTTCAACAGGAATACGTTTGGGTTGTTGATACCGTAATTCAGGAACCTGTGAATCTGGGCCAGAAACTCCAACCGGAACGACTTCATAAAGCGCGGTCACAGAGTGACCAGCTCCAATCTCTCCGGCATCTTTGTGGTCGTCACGAAAATCACGTGCAGCGAGCGTTCGGTTTTCGTATCCAATCAATCGATAGGAAGCGACATGAGCCGGGTTAAATTCGACTTGAATTTTGACATCCTTGGCGATGGTCTCCAAAGTGCTTGACATCTGATCGATGAGCACCTTGCGTGCTTCTGAGTAGGAATCGATATAGGCATAATGCCCGTTTCCGTGATCCGCAAGTTTTTCTGCGATGGCGTCTTGATAATTTCCGGTTCCGAATCCCAACACGCTTAGGAAAACCCCCGACTTAGCTTCACGCGAAATCAATTTCACAAGGTCACTTTCGTTGGTGATCCCAGCATTAAAATCGCCGTCCGAACAAAGTATCACACGGTTGGTGCCGTATTTGACAAACTGCTGTCGCGCCACTTGATAAGCAGTTTGTAGTCCAGCAGACCCATTCGTCGAACCACCTGCATGAAGACCGTCGATGGCTTGCGAGATGAGATGTTGTCGATTGGCTGGAGTTGGTGACAGCACAATCTGGACTCCGCTGGCATAGGTCACAATGGCAACTCGGTCACGTTCATTGAGTTCTTCCAGCAAGCGATGCAGCGAACGTTTCACGAGTGGAAGTTTGTTCTCAGGTCGCATTGATCCAGAAATGTCGACCAGAAAAACAAGATTTGCAGATTGCCGTTCCGCTTTTTCAACAACTTGCCCTTTCAGCCCGATGCGAACGAGTTGCCGTTGACGATCCCAGGGGCAATTCGCCACTTCGGTATTCACAGAGAACGGGCGGCCATCTTTGGGAGGTTGATATTCATAAGAAAAATAATTGATCAATTCTTCAATCCGGACAGCATTCGCTGGTGGCAACTGCCCACTCTCTAAAAACCGGCGAACATTTGAGTACGATGCAGTATCGACATCAATTGAAAAGGTGGAAAGCGGACGCTGAACAACGGATTGAAATCCAGTCTCCGTGATCTCTGCATACTTCTCGCCTGAAGTGTCGACAGCAGGACGAGTGACAGGTTGCCGGATGACCGACAATTCAGTGATATTCTCACTGACATGTTTCGATTCATCACGTGCTGCAGGAATCGATTCTGATGACGGGTGAGGTGAGATGTGAGCGGGACTCGCTGCAGCGTCAGAGTGATCCTCTTCCGGCCTTTCACTTACGAATTGATCAGCCGCGTAGCCCGTATCGTGGGGTTCCAGAGACTGCCCATTGTGGAGTTGCGGGGAAGCTGACTCGTCCCCACATCCGACAAGTAGAAACGGAAGAAGAACGAAAACGAAAGCTTGAATGCGCAGCGACATACCTTCATCTCCCAAACGGGTGACCGAGATCGATTCGTGATGACGACAGAATTGAGGCGTAGAAATTCAGCGGGTCCGCAACACAGGCGATCACCTGGTGCAGATTTTCATAAACCAGCGAAACTCATTAACAGCCCCGTTGGTCTCATTAAGATAGAGAGACTCACCGCCTGAATAATTCCCAGAAATTTGAGACTTTTCAATTTCAATCGACAGCAGTAGAGTGAATCGAAGGTTGTTATCCTCGCCCAACAAGCGGCATTCCGGTTGCCATGACAGTCATTGTGGGGACGTTCGCCCCCAAGGGGAGTCCAGCCATGTAAACGATTGCATCGGCGATATGTTGGACATTGATGGTCGGTTCGCTGGCTATGGAACCGTCCGCTTGAGGAACTCCTTGAGACATTCTTTCGGTCATCTCTGTGGCTGCGTTGCCGATATCGATTTGTCCACAGGCAATGTCGAACGACCGACCATCAAGCGCGGTCGATTTCGTTAATCCGGTGATGGCGTGCTTCGTGGCTGTATATGGAGCGGAGAAAGGTCTCGGAACGTAAGCAGAGACCGAACCATTATTAATGATTCTCCCCCCACGAGGACTTTGTTTCTTCATGATCCGAAACGCTTGCTGAGTACACAAAAACGCTCCTGTCAGGTTCACATCCACCACGGATTGCCAGTCTTCAAATGATAATTCCTCCATCGGAACGGCGGGGGCACCCTTCCCGGCATTGTTGAACAAAAGGTCAAGACGCCCAAATTCAGATTCGACTCGCCCAAACAATCTCTGGACTTCATCAGGTTTGGCGATATCAGCAGTGATTGAAAGAGTTCGCGATTTCGCCTCACCGGCGCGGCGTGCGCTCTCCTTCAGTGCCTCTGCACGGCGACCGACCAAGACAACATGAAATTCGTTCTCAAGCAAAGCCAAGGCGGCAGCACGGCCAATCCCTGATCCGGCACCAGTCACGACTGCAACCCGTTTCATTTCGACATCCCCAATTCCATTCCAGTTCGAATACCAACACTGACAAGCACGCGAACCTAACTGATGCAGAGACGAAAAGTCAATTCGCGGGAATTCGGACCGGCTCGAATTCGATTGTTAAAAAGATCGTTTTCTAGAGCATGTTCAAGTCATGACGTGACTATGAAGATCACTACCATGGATTCAGAATCTGCTCGTCGCAAGGCAGAACTTACAGACCGATATCGAATTTTCTCCAAATAAGCTCTTCCAAGACTTCTGGAATCGTGATCTCAATTCTGGTTCTTCATAGTGAATCATTTTCTTCGTGCGGCGGCTCAAGCTGTTGATTGAAGTTTGTTGACTCTTCGACTTGGCAAGCTCCCAGCCATTTCCCGAAAGGTCCGAATTGGCCTCGGTTCACCAAGATTAACCATGCAGGAACCAGAATTGGACGGATCACGAATGTATCGAGAAGAATTCCGAACGCGAGTGCAAATCCGAGTTGGACCATGCCGAGTAAAGATCCAAACATCATGGTGGCAAAGGTGCCAGCCATAATCAGCCCACAACTTGAAATAATGCTACCCGTTCGAGTCAGAGCTGAGAGAATTCCGTCCACCGGAGCGCGCCGCTTTTGATCTTCAGCGACACGAGACATCAACAAAATATTGTAGTCTTCCCCCATTGCGATAAGGAAAGTGAACAGGTAAATCGGAACCTTCCAATCGATCTCGGTGACGTCTGAGGAGCCTTGCAAGGAAAAGAAGAGGAACGTCACCCCCAGGGAAACAAAATAGCTGAAAACAACTGTGGCGATCAGGTAAGCACAGACCGCTGGTTGCCGTAGCAGAGCTACCAGCATGAGATAAACAGAGATGGCAACAAGAAGATGGATGAGCATCCTGTCACGGTCTGTCGACGACTTGAGGTCACGAATCAAGGAGGTTGGCCCGAGCGAAAGAACCTCCGCAGAACCGCGCAGCGGTTCTGGAATGGAGGCCCTGACAAGTTCCTCGATTTCGCTGAGCTTTTGAAGAGAAATTCGCTCAAACGGATCGGTGCTCAAGACAAAGTCTAACCGTACGACTTGTCCCGCATGTTGCCCCCGAATACTTGTGTACGTCCGATGCGAGAAGGTCCTGCGTGCGTTTGTTTCAGAAAATGAAGATGAGAGTGAATCGAGATATTCCTTCGCTCGAAACCCTTTCCCGAGCGGATCGGTCTGGTTTCGAACATCGGCGATGTGAAAATTCGCCTGATCCAATTCTCCGATCGCCGTATTCAAATGATCTGTCATCTGTTGACTCAACCGTTCGGCGGTCCGAACATCTGACAGGTTGTCTCCCTGAAATTGCTTCTCTAATTCTTCCAGATTGAATTGAACAAGGACCACAACAGGACCAGTGATCCCAGTCGGAAAGTGAGCTTGAATTGCTCGGGCTCCGTCGACGCTTGTCACATCGTCAGGAAGATCGGTAATTAATCCATAGCTCAAATCGCCCTGTTTGGAGAAACCGTAGATTGCAAACGGGAGCATGATGAAAATCGTACAGAGAAAGATTCGACCAGGAAACTTCCTCAAGAAGCCAGCGGTGAAGTTCCAAAATTCATCGAGCCATCTTTGCTCACGAATTTTTTTCCAGACATTAGTCGAAGGAAGCCATACATCCTCTTGCTGAGGACGCTCTTTGCGAATGTCCGGCCAAAATGCCCAGTGTCGCAACAACAACAGTAAAGCTGGTGCAAATGTAACAGCAAAGCAGACTGCAACCAGCAAACCAATGGCGATGGCGATTCCGGCTTGGCGAAATTTCCCAAATTCCGCAAACGTCATCATCCCGATCCCGATGATGCTCGTTCCGGCACTGGTCGCTAAAGCAGCCCCGATTTTGCGAATGGAACGGACGATCGCATCCGGATAAGACTGGCCTTCGATCAACTCTTCTTTATAACGTGCGATGAGAAACAGGCAGTAATCGACGCCTGCTCCGTACACGACCACTGTGACATAAACCTCCAGCCCGTTGAACAGCCCAATCCATCCTAAATCCGCCAGATGCGTCAACAGCGCCATGCTGAATTCAACGGCCAAACCGACCGTGATAATCGGGACCATGGCGAGTAGAGGAGCGCGGTAGAGAAGAAGTAATAAGACGACAATCAAAAAACGGGTTGCCATCTTCGTTCGTTCCGCACTTTCCCTTTCTGCTCGAAGCAGGTCACGACCGACCGTTGCCGATCCGCTCACTGCGATGGCCAATCCAACCGGTTTTGAACGCATCAACTCTGAAGAGGTTAATAGCTTCTCGACGCGATCAACGACCAAGCCGTTCTGACGATCCAGAAATTCCGTTTTAAGTTCGAGAACGACAAGCTCTGCACGATTGTCGAGGCTTTTCAAAAAGAAACCGATGCGATTGTCGTTCGGCGTGGTGATTTTGCGAACAACACGTTCTGGCTCAGGGATCTTCGTGTTTGTTTGGGCGGAATCGACTGCATCGCTGAATGGTGTCGATTCACGTATTGATTCGAGACGGGGTACGAGGCGTTCACTTAAGAAGTAGCGATCAGCATTCGAGAGCCCTTCCGGTCGATTCTCACGAAAGAGAACGACAACGATGTTACTTCCAAGTGGGTCACGCTGAACTGAAGTCCCAACATTGGTATTAGAATCGAATCGCGTTCCATCGGTGGGAGGGAATGCATCTCGAAACAGTCGCTGCGCCCGTCGACTTGGTGAACTCTCCGGAAGAAACGCAAACTCCCCATCTTGCCAGACGTCTAACGTCGCCGGAGCGGTCAAGATTGCGGAAAACGCAACGATGAGCCAAGCTCCAATTGTGAAGATTGGCGCGTAAGAGACATATTCTCCGATGCGACGATACATAAATCGAGTGATTTCTTACGACTCATTCCGTAAGATGAGTGTTCAGGGGATGACACGACACATGATGATACAATTCGCGGGTCGTTTTGTCCGCTCTCTCACGCAGCGTAGGAATTGTGTTAGATTAGACTGGGTTAGAATTGACTCTGTCAGACTAGAACCAGTCCGAAAACTTCTGGAATCGCCGCTTTTCTTTACATTTGAGAGAGCAATTTTAAGTTTCAGGATCAGTTCTAAACAATTTCCACTAACACTGCGGACACGATAGACTCCTCATAGAGAACGTAACGGGGGCAGGCCCAAGGGTCAATGACCGGGAAGCGAGCAGCTCTCTGTGATTGATTGATCAACATCCGAACCCGGATAACTCCCCATCCCAATCCACATCATTCAGAACGACTGAGAGTATTATGGCGTTTGCGCCTGAAAAAATTCGTGCCCTTCGTGAAGAAGGTGTTTTCGAGATTGTCTGGAACGAAAAGCGAACGAGCCGTTATCCGTTCAAGTTCTTAAGATGCGAGTGCCCTTGTGCTGCCTGTGTGAATGAGTTTACGGGGGAGCGCATGCTCGATCCGGCCACAGTTCCTGAGGACATCGACCCGACTGAAGTCGGTTTCAGTGGGAATTATGCCCTGAAGATCAAATGGTCCGACGGACACCATACCGGGCTGTATTCCTGGGATCATCTTGAACGATTGGCAAATCATCTTGAGAAAGTGAATACAGGACCAGTTGAATGACTGCGCCAGAATTGCCACTCATCGATGGCTTCGGCCGCTTGCATAACAACTTGCGAATCAGCGTGACCGATCGCTGCAACATTCGTTGTTTTTATTGTATGCCTGCGGACAACGTGCAGTTTATGCATCGGGACAAGTTGCTGACCTTCGAAGAGATTGTCCGGTTCGTACGATTAATGGTTCCAATGGGAATCAACAAGCTCCGGCTGACCGGTGGCGAGCCGCTTGTGCGTAAGGATCTGGCCGACCTTGTGGCGATGTTGTCGGAGATTTCCGGGATCAAAGATATCGGGATCACAACAAATGGAATTCTTCTCGCTGATCAGGCGCAGGATCTCTACGACGCTGGGCTGCGTCGATTGAACGTGAGTTTAGATGCGCTCGATCCTGTAAAGTTTCAGGAAATCACTCGACGAGAAGGTTACGAGCAAGTCCTGGAAGGGATTGAAGTTGCCAAGCGGGTCGGCTTCGATCCAATCAAAATCAATGCCGTCTCAATCCGTGGAATCACCGAGTCGGAAATTGTCCCGTTTGGAAAATTCGCCCGGGAATCCGGATGCGAAATTCGCTTCATTGAATACATGCCGCTCGATGCCGATGCAGCTTGGGAACGTGAAAAAGTTCTCTTCTCCTCTGAGATCATTCAGACTCTCTCGAAAGAAGTGATGCCGCTGGTGCCTGTTGGAAATCCCGATCCCCGCGCCCCTTCTACGGACTATCAGTTTAAAGATGGGCATGGCCGAGTCGGTTTTATTCCTTCAGTGAGCCAACCGTTTTGTGAACAGTGCAATCGTTTCCGTCTAACAGCTGACGGCAAAATTCGAAACTGCCTGTTTAGCCTTGAAGAGACAGACATTAAGCAACTTTTGCGGGGTGATGCTCTCGATGACGAGATCGTGACCGCCGTTCGAGAGAGCATTCAAGCGAAGTGGGCCGGACACCATATCAATGCCGCAGACTTCGTTCAGCCGAAACGCCCGATGCATTCCATCGGCGGTTAACTCGCCCGCTTGAAGTTCGCGTCGGTCGTCTCCGTCCACTCTCAGAGCTTCACAAGAAATATTTTCTTACACTTCTTGCATTGAACTTTTTTTCCGTCTGCACTTCGTCGAACAGTGTATGTTGATTTGCACTCAGGGCACGTCAATTTGACAGAATCAGGGATTGGGTCGATGATTGGGACGTTCAGGGATGGAGTCGTTTTCGCCTGTGGTTTCGGAATAGATTCACGAGACTCATTCTCCTCTTGCGGTTGAACGAAGGCGTGCATGTCGATTTCATCCATTGGAATCTGGTCGATATGCTTGTTCACCCACTCCACTGCATCCCGCTGATTTGCAGAATCGAGATGATATCTCTGAAAAGCGAGCATCTCTCCGACCCGGATGACAACAGACTGGAGCGACGTCTCAGTCGTCCAATGCTCTTCTAGATAGATCGACTTGTCATCGATGTTTGGGTGAAAAACTGGAGTGAGCATCGAGACTCTGGGCGGCGTGCTGGGATAGTTTCCAGGAAGAACGATCTCAACAAGATGGTTCTTCTTGATTTTCACCTCTGTTCCCGATTTCACCAAGCTGCTGATCCGGTACTCTATTTCGTATCGTTCTGGTGGCGAACCTTCGACCTGAACAATACGAACGCGCGGGTGCAGGCGAGCGTACTCCTCGATCTCCGCGTAATCTGAGGCCAATCGGTCCTGTCGAACTGTACTCATAGCTTTCCTGTCTCGAATCTTCGCTCCATCGAGTCGCAGAGAAGAATTTGCGACTGTACATACAGAATACGCGAATTGGCAGCACAGACAAACTGCCAACAGGCTTGAATCGTGATGATTCTTCATTCAAGTCGGATTGTGTCGCTCTGTTGACTTCTGGAATCATCAACAGGCCCCAATGCATCGAAGCTGCTTCATAAGTTCTGATTCGCAAAGACCGATTTCATCTTCGAGAGGCCAGTCTTCATCACCATTTCCGGGTCTTGTTTCCAATACTCTTTATTGAAAAGTTCCAGCGAAACGGCTCCAGAAAATCCAATCGAGGAGAGCAACCCGAGAATCTGCTTCCACGGAGCCACGCCATCACCGGGGTAGACGCGGTTAGAATCATTCATCTCCAGACGCGCTGGAGTCGCAGGATAGTCGTTGAAGTGGAAGCAATGAACTGCGTTACCGTTGAGTAAGCCTAACCCATCAAAGGACGAGCCTCCACGAAAGATGTGATAGACATCAGGCAGAACACAGGCATCGGGGTGGCCACTCTCGACTGCGACAAAAACGGCTTCTCCGAGACGAGACAAGTTCTTGGCTGGCCCCCAAATTTCGACTTGCGGCGTCACGCCAGTTTCGCGACCGACGTCCAGAATCGTATGATACCGTTCTGCCGCAGCGAACAGGTCCAGGTCGGGGGAGTCTTTGCCGTGCATGCCGACCGGGGGAGCCGCGATGTGTGTTCCGCCGATTGCTTCAACGAGATCCATGTCACGTTTCATTTGCTCGACCCCTTTAGCACGCTCGGCATCGTCGTTCACAACCCAGCGAGCGAAGCCAATCGCACTTTCAACACGCAAGCCGCTATCAGCAAGCTTCTTCTTCAGGTCAGGGAGTGATTTCCCGGATTCCTTGTATGCCTCCAGCTCCCGAATCCACGGCTCGATTCCGTCGTATCCAACTGCCCCAGCCAGTTCGACAATCTGTTCGATGGGCAGCTTCTTTTCTCGAATCGTACTTGTGTTCAGACAAAATCGTATTGTCGACTTGTTCTCTTTGACCTCTGCTTGAGCGGAACCAGTCATCACACCAGCTCCGGAAACAATTCCTGCCACCGTTCCTGCCACAGTTGCAGCCAGTGCGTCACGTCGATTGAGTTTCATCGGGAATCCTGTCCGGGTCTCTGTTTTGCAAGGACCGAGCATCGCAAAACCATTCGTCAATTGAAAATGCTAAGAGTCGTGAGATTGTAACTACCCATTCACGAAATTGCAGCGAGTTCTAGCAAACCCAAACCGGCTTTCGTTTCGTACCTGAATGATGTTCCTTAGAAATCAGCATCGCTTCGTGAAAGCACTTTCATTGAAAGCTTGACATGTTTTACGAGACGGCCTTCATCGTGCTATGATTTCATGACTTCTTTTTCCATTTGATGACTCTATCTCAATTGTGATCATGAAATATTTCTACGCGCTCGCACTCCTTCTTCCCACCGCTCTTTTCGCCGATGAGGAGAACACAAAGCCGAACATCCTCTGGATTTCGGCAGAAGACATCAGCGCCCATTTTGAGTGCTATGGCGATCCGCATGCGATCACTCCAAATGTGGACCAACTGGCAAAGGAAGGGATGCGCTACACACACGCCTTCACGACTGCCGGTGTCTGTGCTCCCTGCCGAAGCGGAATCATCACAGGGATGTATCAAACGACACTCGGAACCCAACACATGCGTTGCGTCGCGAAATTGCCCGAGATGATTCAACCGTTCCCGACCTACTTGCGACAGACCGGATACTATTGCTCAAACAACTCGAAGCAGGACTACCAATTCAAACCCCCTTCCGGAACATGGGACGCCTCGAACCGAAAAGCTCACTGGCGAAACCGAGAGGACAAATCGAAGCCGTTCTTCTCGGTTTTCAACTTTACAGGCTGCCACGAAAGTGGGATTGCTTCGGAAGAGAAATATAGATCGGTAACGAAAGATCTCACTCCAGATCAACGACAGAACGCCGACGAGCTGACAACGTTTCCTCCGTATTATCCAGACTCCCCTATCGCGAGAGAAGATTGGAAGCGGAATTACGAACTGATTACCGCCATGGATGCCTGGGCGGGAAATTTGATTCAGCAACTAAAAAATGACGGCCTCTACGAGGAGACCATCATCTTCTTCTGGTCCGATCATGGTGTCGGATTACCGCGAGCGAAACGCTGGCTGTACGATTCTGGAACTCATATTCCTTTGGTCGTTCGCATTCCGGAAAAGTACCGCACCGGAGATCAGGGCGAGCCGGGCATGGTGGTCGATCAGCTTGTCAGCTCCATCGACTTTGGACCAACGGTTCTCAATCTTGCTGGCGTCAATATTCCTGAACACGTTCAGGGAGAGCCGTTTCTCGGGAAAGACCTCCCAGCGCCAAGGAAATATGTTTTCGGAGCACGAGACCGAATGGATGAACGCTACGACATCATCCGCATGGTTCGAAATCAACGGTATCAATACATTCGAAATTACGAACCGCTCAAAACGTTTTACCAGTACATGAACACGCCCGAAACCGGAGCGACGATGAAAGTCCTGCGGGAACGACACGAAGCTGGCGATCTCCGGCCCGCAGCCAACTTCTACTTCACGCCAACCAAACCTGTCGAAGAACTTTACGACTGCCAAACCGATCCGCACGAACTCAATAATCTCGCTGATCAACCTGAATACGCTGATATCCTTACGGAACTTCGTAACGCTCATTTGAATTGGGTGAAACAAACCAGAGACCTCGGCCTGGTCGCTGAGCCAATTCTTGTTGAGCGAGAAAAAGAAATCGGCCACCGTTACGGAATCCTGCGAGGAAAGAACGCAGAGGCAGCTGCCGATCGCCTTGCGGAAACAGCCGCGTTGGCCTCATCTGGTGAAAGTGCAACCAACGATTTGATCGCAGCTCTCGATGACGAGGACTCTGCTGTTCGATACTGGGGCGCAACAGGCTTGGGAAATATCGGCATGCCAGCAGTCAAAGCGGACCAGAAACTAAAAGAGATCTTACAGACCGATGATTCACCAGTTGTTCAGATTGCAGCAGCAAGGGCATTATGCCGAATGGAGCAACCTGAAACCGCGTTACCGGTTCTTGTCGAACATCTTCGAAACGGAGAGCAATGGGAACGCCTCAACGCTGCGATCGTTCTCGATGAAATCGACGAGCAAGCGCTCCCCGTCATCCAGGAAATGCATTCAGCTTTGAAGCCGCGACCTGACCTCTACGCTAAAGGGAAATATGTCGTTCGAGTCATCAATCGCGCGTTAAATCAGCTCGAATCAACAAACCGCAAAGTTCCTTAAACAGTTTTCGGCTCTGCACTTCACAAGGTGCCGAGCCAAACTCTTTTACTCAAGCATTTGTCCCCGATCTTCAGGAGTCGGCATGCGGCACGTCTCTTTTTTTCCGAAGATTCGATAACGCGACTTAGCGACAATCCTGTATCCGAAATCCCGAATCGGTTTCGGAATCACCCAGAGAAGTGACCCCAATATTGACCATGGGACCGGAAGTTTCCAGAAAATTCTGGTGATCGCTGACGAGCACCGCCAGGTGTTCTTCCCTTCCAGAAAGACAATCGAATTCAAGTCACGTTGATCTTGAGGCAGGAGACGCTGAGCTGTCTCTCCCTGTAAAGGTGCGAATTTCAAAGCACGGTTTTTATCATGGTTGAGCAAAAAATTCACGGTCCCGTTGCATAGACCGCAAACTCCATCAAAAAAGACAATACAAGTTCCTTCCGATTGTGAGTCCACTCTCTCTGGTCCTTTGGAGTCACTGCCGCCAGTCTGAATTTCAGTACTCATTTCATCCCTTATCGAGCATCCATTGTTAAATGCTTGCAGTCTTTTTCAACACTTGCAGGCTTTGCAAAGATCGCTTCCAGAACTTCATCAACAGCTCACCACGAGGCAGAATCTGAAAATCAGATCGGATTCGATTCTGGCGATTCACGACAACAATTCTCGCCAATCAACAATCCGTTCTGAAGCCCACACACCAACACCCTCAATGAGTCACTCGCCGAAATCATCGGAATGAGATGGAGAACACCCCTGAATAACCGTTATTATCGAAACACCTTCACTGGTGGATCTCTCAACTATTCGACAAATTACATTTTGCAACATGGTTTGTAACAGGTTATCGTGATTCACTAGGGGGAACAGACACCATTTGCCGATTTTAATAACGCAAACACGTTAGTTTGCGCATTGAATTCGGCTCCCGGAAATGTCGCAGCGAATCTGATCAGGGTGAATGTTCGAAAGTTATGAACGAACCGAAAGAGGCAATTTCGATCTCTTCTCAGAAGCTTCTGGAGCCAACAACTTCAGTGGCGGCTTCGGCAATTCTACATCTCACACTGATCGCCACACTGGCATTTGTAGCACTCCCGACTCAGAACAAAGATTCGGTCAACACGATCGCTGCAAACTTCTCTCCGATCTCGACGGAAGTTGATCCAATCCAGATCGAACAAGAAACTTTCAACAACGACATTAGCAGTTCATCCGGAGCGTCTGAGGCTCTGGATAAAAAATTTCTCTCGACCGTGACAAACGCCCCCATCGATGCGACTCCAGATGTCACTCAAGCAACAACGCTCGATCTGGCGAACATCGGCCAGGCAGCCGGGAACATGTCTGAGAATATTTCATCGATGCTGAAAAGCTCTGAGGCGAACAGAGGCGGTCAGGGTGATGGAGGAGAAGGTTCAGGCCAGGGGAACGGTGACTTCTTTGGACTGAATCTGAACGGAACCAGTGTGGTCTTTGTCGTGGATGCTTCGAGCAGCATGAATCATCCATTCCCAGATCCGTACAAAACACGGTTCGGCAGAGTGAAAGTGGAATTAGTCCGTACCATTGGACGCATGACTGAATCCGAAAAATTCTTCATGATCTTCTTTCATGACATCGCAGTTCCCATGCCGGCACATCGATTGGTCAGTGCCACGCCTGCGAATCAAAAAACATATCTCACCTGGATGGCACCCGGACAGGCTACTGGAACCACGGAACCTGAAGCCGCGTTACACATGGCACTTAAGTTGCGTCCAGAAGTGATCTACTTTCTGACCGATGGGCGTTTCCACTTCAGCGTTGTCAAAAGCGTGACGAAAGCGAATCGGGATCGCATCACAATAAACACGATCTGCTTCGGTGATGCTGAAGGCGAAAAAATGCTGAAACAACTCGCTGCCAGCAATGGGGGTGTCTACAAGTATGTTCCAGACACAGCGACAGAACCAGCCCCGGAATCAGAACCGTCCAAAATCTCGAAGCGAGCAGAATCTGAGGTGATCGAGATTCCGAAGTGATGCGGTTTGCAATTGCGTGTATGATTCGAGAAGATTTCCAATGTCCCGATTTTTTTCATCTCATCACGCCGTCTCTTTATGCTGCATTCGAACCCGTTACTCCCCCTTGGTCGTGTCCTCCTAATACTGTTCGCAATCACCTCTTCTGGCAATTCTGAAGAGCAGGCTCGCCCAACGAATGTTGCGCAACGTAGCGACTTCCACAACTCGCGAATCAGTTTTGAACGTGATCAAGCTGGTCATGTCGCGTTTATTGGCGGATCGATCACCGAGATGAATGGGTATCGGCCGATGGTGATGGACTACCTGACCCAGCGATTTCCTGAGACAGAATTCACCTTCACGGATGCCGGGATTTCGTCTACCTGTTCAACTGCCGGAGCATTTCGCTTGCGAAATGACGTCTTGGTGCATGGAAAGGTCGATCTTCTTTTTATCGAATTTGCAGTCAACGACGATCAGGATGCGGCTCATTCTCTCGAACAAGCTCGTCGGGGAATGGAAGGTTTAATCCGCCACACGCTTCAGCATTCCCCCACGGCTGAGATTGTTGTCACTTATTTCGTGAATCCGGAGATGCTGGAGAAACTTCAACGAGGCGAAACACCTGTTTCGATTCAAGCTCATGAATCTGTCGCACAACATTACGGGGCGACGACAATTCACCTCGCTCAAGAAGTTGCAGACCGAATCGACGAGAAGAAACTGACCTGGAAAGATTATGGGGGTGTCCACCCTGCCCCATTCGGGAACGCCATCCCGACCAGCATGATCGCAAAGACTCTCGAATCTGCCTGGGCAAATGAACTCCCAGCGAATGCAAAGCAAACACCTAAAAAACTTCCAGAACTCCTCGATCCGCAAAGTTATACCAGTGGTGATTACGTCCCGCGAGAAGATCTAAAGCTCGGGCCGGGGTGGAACATTCAAGCTCCTGACTGGAAAACGATTGAAGGTTCGGTTCGCAGCCGTCATCAAAATCGAGATCTCATAACTTGCACAGTTCCGGGAAGCGGGCTGTCGTTTTCATTCACCGGAAGTGCCGTGGGAGTCGAATGTGTCGCCGGTCCCGATGCTGGAACTCTGGAATACAAAATCGACTCTGGCGATTGGCAGGAACTCAACCTTTCACATCGTTATAGCAAGGGGCTGCACTATCCTCGAACAGTCCTCTTTGATGACCAATTGAAAAACGTAAAGCACACGATCAGCGTTCGTCTTTCTTCAAAAGAGTCGGATTATGGATTGAAACCGGCTGTCCGCATTCTGAATTTTGTGGCCAACTGATTCCATGAAGACGGTCACTCTGCTTTTTGAAAAACTTTCTGCCGCATCATTGGGATGCTATGGCAGTGGCTTCCCCACGCCAGGGATTGACGAGTTCGCAACTACTTCAGATCTCTTCACGAGCTGTTTTGCTGATCGATCTTGTGAACTGCTCGACGAATGGGTGAATTCAACAAACGTGACGCGGATCAACACTCTCGACGAGTGGGAGAATTTGGACTTCGAAGACCTGCTCCGGAATGACGAATGCCAATCTCAGAGACTCCAGTTCGGCAGTGAAATTCAACCAGCTGAAGCGGATGGCATTGTCTCAAAGCTACTAGAAGTGTTGGCCTCTTGCGATTCACCAACGGCAGTTATTCTGACAGCAATTGAAGGAGGGAACTACCAGGAATTCCAGACTGAAAACGACTCGTCGTCAAACGACACGTCCGCAAAAAAAACCTCCGCAGACGGCTTCACTGTTGGAGAGATCGAAGCACATGTCCCGCTCATAGTGAAGTTACCTCAACAAGAGTTTTCCCGTCGACGGATGGAGTTAATCACCACTTCGAAAATCCTCGAACTCGTTTCGAATCTTCTTGAGTCTCCAGAGGCCTATTCAAGCTGGAGAGATCAACTCGTGACTGGTCAGATCCAATATGCCTCGGAGCAGGAACGAGCCGTTCGAACTGAACACTGGTTGCTGATTCAATCACGTGAGGCCAAGGCAGACGACCGCGATTCCATGTTTTTGTTCCGAAAACCTGAAGATGTGTGGGAAATTCTGAATGTCGTTGACCAATACCCTCAGGTCATCGATAATTACATTGAGACTGGTCAACTTACGTATCCCGAAGACTAACAAACAGTCAAGCCTCTCCATTCGCGTGTCAATCGGTCAACATTAAAAGCAATCACCTGCTATGCACCCCGTTCTGAAAATGAGTGATCGAATCAGCTGCCTCCCGGTCGTTCACGGCAGTGGAGACTTTGCGATTCAAGTCCGCGAAACCATGCTTGGAGAAGCGTTCGATTGTCTCGCAGTTCCGCTCCCGGAGTCGTTTCAATACGACGTAGAACAGGGAGTCGCACACTTACCGAATGTAACCATTGTCGTTCAGGACGAATCAAAAGGATTCAACACCGAGTGGAGTCCAGAGGGGAACGACGAGGACGAGAAGAGCGCGAGCTATGTCCCGATTGATCCATGTCAACCTGTCATCGCTGCTATTCGTCTCGCGATGCAGGAGCATCTCCCGCGTTTCTTTATTGACCTGGAAGTTGAATCTTTCGAAGTCCAAACCGATCTCTTCCCTGATCCTTACGCCTTAAAACGAGTCAAGCCCGAACAGTATGCCGCTGCCGTTCTGCCATTTTTATCTCGACCGAAATCGCAACAACACCAGCAGCGTATCCAATGGATGGCTCGGCGACTTCGCGAACTCGAAACCCAGTTCAAGTCCGTTCTTTTCGTTTGCTCAATCATCGATTGGCCCTGGATACGAGAAGCGTATCTCGCCAACGAACCGCAAGATCTCAACCACGAACCGGTTTACGAAACCGATCTCTATCAGGTCGATCCGCAGACCCTCATTTTCCTACTGGAAGAACTCCCCTTCGTCACCAGTCTTTACGAACAGTCACGTTATTCACTTGACGATGATGAAAATCTCTCCGTGGATGGCATTAAAGAATTAATTCTGACCGCTCGTGAAAAGTACAAATCCGAGCACCAGAAACGTGGACGGACGATCTCCCCGCATTTGATGCGGACCTACTTAAAATACGTCCGAAACTTAAGTCTCGTCGAACGTCGAATGACTCCCGATCTGTACACGCTCATCATCGCAGCGAAGCAGATGATGGGTGACTTGTTTGCAGTCTCTCTGGCAGAAGTGGCACGCGAATATCAATTTTCCGAGAATTTGCCATATGGCAGATTCAAAATGTCGATTGATCGTGGGCAACTTCCGGATGGCGAGATTGCTGACATGAAATGTCGTCTCCCCGGACCTCCGACGAGTTGGCGCTCGTGTGATCTCAACACCAAGCCTCCCGAGATCGACAAACAAAAATGGGCGATGCGCTGGAATCCTTTTAACCACTGCAGTTGGCCTCCTGAAGATGTTGCCATCGAGCGGTTTCGTACGCACGTGAAAGATAAAGCACTTTCCTTGATGGGCAACGATCTTGCCAAGGTGGAGAAGTTCACATCAAGTATTAAAGATGGGCTCGATATTCGAGAGACACTGCGAAACTGGCATACCGGAGAACTCTTCGTCAAAGAGAACCCTCCGAGCCGAGGCAGCCTCGATTGCGTTTTAATGTTCTTCGACTCCCCTGCCGATCCGCGCGATTATCCGTTCCGGGTGACTTGGCATGCAGAGCATCAAGATGAGTCCACACTCGCATTCTTTGGTTCCCCCTTCGAGGACAATTTTGTCGGACCGGGGATTGCAATGTCGACTTACGGGGGAGCGATGTTCCTCTTTCCTCCGCGTCCCGTACCGGATGTCTGGAAAGATCCGCGTTTTGACGTGGTCGACACTCTTGAAGAACGTCTGTTGATTGCAGCCTGCCATCATTCAAAAGAGCGACACATCGCTGTCCTCGCGAATGCAGCGCCGGGCGTTGCCTGGAGACGTCTTGCTAAACGGTATGGAAAGAAACTGGTCCACGTTCCGCTCAACGGTTTCAGCGGAGAAACAGTTCAACAACTTCGAATGTTCCACATTTTGAACGGTCACGAAGTCAGGAGCTACGCGGACCATTTTATTCGAAAAGCGTAAGCCCTTCTGGTCCTTGTGAAGAAAAGCCTGCCCACGCAATTACAAAATTGTCAGCAGGAAATTTCGTATCTGCTGCTGCGTTCCGGAATCAATTCTTCCGCGGAACTTCAGATGAACGTGACCTCGCGAGTCAGGGTTTCCAGTCACCTTCAACCTCCCTGTATAGTCGAGATCCTGCTTCACGAACGTTTCAATTTGAGATCTCGCACGCGAGCTGATTCCATGCGAATCTACAAGATTAGAACCTTCGATGATGAGGCGAATTGCGGACTTCGGTCGTATCGCTGATAAGACGAACCATCCTGCGATTCCGAGAAACACTATTCCAATCAGAACTTGCGAGTCACTCATCTCAGCTGTCTGCCAGAAACTACAAACCTGTCCAGAATAGAATTTACCTGATTCGATAAGTCATCGATATCGAACATGCATATAACTTGAAACCAGAGTCGGACTGCTCAGCAAAACAATTCGAATACGGCCTTGCCTGAACTCATCGTATTTTCTGCCACTCCATTGAAATTTCCTCTCTCCTCTCCGTAATATCACATTTGAAAGAGATCGACGACTCAACAATTTCTTTTCATTCTCAAAGTTTTCGAAAATCTTTGAACGAATCCGTTCTCTCTCACGTATTCACTAATAGGGCACATCTTCAACTGGTGATCACACATGAGTCTTGCTTCAACGGATATCGCGAAAGAGGAAATCCAGGCGTTTGCCTCCCGGGTCAAAGAGATCCGCGACCGACTCCACGAAACCGTTGTAGGGCAGGACGAAACGATTGATTTGCTGCTGACCTGCGCTTTAACAGGCTCTCATGCTCTGCTCGTCGGTGTTCCAGGGCTTGCCAAAACTTTGATGGTGAAAGCACTGGCAGCCGCGTTTCAATGGAAATTCTCACGGATTCAGTTCACCCCCGACTTGATGCCGTCGGATATTACTGGTTACGAACTGCTTGGGAAATCATCTGAAAATGGTTCGCCACAGCTCACTTTCCGCCCCGGACCGGTTTTTTCCAACCTTGTTTTGGCTGATGAAATCAATCGCGCAGCTCCGAAAACTCAGTCAGCTTTGTTAGAAGCAATGGCTGAGCGACACGTTACTGTCGGAGGGCAGACGCATCATCTTGAAGAACCATTTGTTGTTGTGGCGACGCAAAACCCGATCGAACAAGAAGGAACCTACCCTCTTCCAGAGGCTCAACTCGATCGATTTATGATGGAAATCCGCATCGGTTATCCCAAACCTGAGCAGGAAAAAGAAATTGTCATGAAGACCTCAGGGGCGACACCAGCCATCCCCGCGGCAGCTTTTGATCGAGAAACATTTCTCCAACTGCGGAATCTTGTCTGGTCCGTTCCGATTCCTGAAAACGTCGCGGAGTTCGCCGTTCAACTTTGCGGTGCAACTCGACCGGACGAACCGACAGCTAAGCAGTTCGCAAAAGATTATGTCGCCTGGGGAGCGGGACCTCGTGGAGCACAAAGCCTCGTCACAGCCGCCAAGGCGGGGGCACTCTTAAAAGGCCGCACAGCTCCCACTGTCGCAGATATCCGTGATGTTGCCGTACCTGTATTACGTCACCGAGTTGTTGTGAATCACCGCGCAATTGGAGATGGTGTGACAACAGAAACAGTGATTAAGAATCTGCTCAAAGAGCTTGAGTGACACAAACAAAATGAGTCCCGATGACAACACCGACATAGATAACCTGATTAAGAACCATTTGAGAAAAAATTGAGAACCAGTTCGGAGCCTTTTGAAATGATCTCCTTCCTCAATATTTAAGAGAACAACCCCGGGCTTGAAAATCATTTCTAAAGCAATCCAAATATTGGCCTTTACGTACTGCCTCATGGCAAGCTGCCTGTGTAGTTACTAAAGCGTACTTCGCGGGCACAAAAACATTGAAAATGTTTCAGGAAAGTCAAGTATGAGCCATTGTGTACTGCCTCGTGGCAAGCAGCTTGTAAAGTTAAGAGAGCGAACTTCACGGGCACAAAAACATTGAAAATGTTCTGAATAGAACTCAGGCTGGGCAAAAGAGTTTTCATGGCAGCTGCAACAGATTCCAAATTTCTGGATTTACAAGCTTTAGCGGCATTGGAGCAGTTGCGTTTTACGACTCGTCACCGCATCGAGGGGGCCTACAGTGGAAGGCACGCCTCTCGTCAAAAAGGGGGATCGGGCGAGTTTGTCGACTATCGAGAATACACTCCCGGAGAAGATCTTCGTCGCCTCGACTGGAAGGTCTATGCACGCACCGGAAAGTCGTATGTTCGTTTGTTCCAGGACGAAACAAACCTGCTTTGCACGCTGGCGATTGATGCCAGTGCCTCGATGTTGTTCGGAGCGAAAAGTTCATCAAACAGAACGGGATCAAAGCTCGAGTATGCCCAGTATCTGGCAACCGGGTTTTCGCATGTGATCTCACACGGACAGGATCAAGTTGGGCTCGCAGTTCTTGGTGATCAGTTAATTGAGTCCATCCCCTGCGGTGGGACAGTGACTCACGTCAGGCATTGCCAGTCAACGATTGAGAAGATTGAAACCTCTCCGACTCTGCACCTTGCACCAGGTTTGCGGCAACTTTTTGAGCGGACTCCTTCACGTGGAGTCCTTGCTCTCATGTCTGATTTCTTAATCGATGACCTCGACGATCTCTTCGCAGCCATTCGATTATTTCGTCACCGACAATTTGAAGTCATCCTATTGCATCTTGTTCATCCTGATGAAGAGCAACTCCCTGAAGGAAGCTCCTATCGGTTTGAAGGTCTCGAGGGCGAGGGGCGAATTGACTGCTCACCTGCGCACATTCGAGACGAATACGCCAAGCAGTTTTCGAATCATCTCGCGATGGTCCGTTCTTACGCGTTGTCGGCGGGCTGTGACTACCGGCTTGTTTCAACATCGCAGTCCTATTTAAGTATCCTCGGTAGTTTTCTAGTTGAAAGGAGCGGATAAGGTGAGAGCTCAACCTCGAGGTGGAGATTCCACTCCGCATTTCGAGCACAAGCATATCAGTATCTCAATTCCCCTTCCTTGATCTTATGTTTACACACCCCTGGGCAATTTTTATCGGAATCTTTGCATCTGGGTTGCCGGTGCTGATTCACTGGTTGACGCGTCCGCGACCAGTCCGCCTGCCGGTCTCGACGTTAAGATTTATTCGCGGCGCAGTTCAGCAGCGTCGAGCGAGATACCGACTCCGTGACATTCTCGTTCTCCTGATGAGAACAGCTGCAATTTTATTGCTGGCTTTTGCAATTGCCCGCCCATTGATGAATAAGAAAGTCGTCGCAGCCGCTGACGAAGCTCCCGCGAATATCGTTCGGGTTGTGCTTCTCGATTGCAGCCAAAGCATGGCAGCTCGTAGTGGAGGAATCGCCCACTTCGAACGAGCACGCCCGCTTGCGTTGGATTCTGTCAAGTTTCAAAACTCTATGAAGGCTAACCTGTTGCTCGCGGCTGCCAGTCCTTCTCCGGTCTTTGCTGGTCCGACAACGAATTTACGTGCCCTCCGAGAAGCCTTACAGAAATCAACTGTCCGGCCCGAGCAACTTCGCGTCCAACCTGCACTCAATCTTGCCGGTGAAATGCTGGCTCAGTCAGGGGCTGGAGCCAAACTCGAGTTGGTCATTTACTCTGATTTTCAGCGAGCCAACTGGACTTCCGCGGACTTCTCAGTTCTTCCTCAAGAGTGTGACATTCAACTCAAAACTGTCACCAACGAGAAGGATGTCCCCAACCTTGCCATCTTGAACGTTTCTCCCGGTGGACGTGTTCAAACGGGTCAAGAAACACAATTCACCGTCGAAATCGCAAACTATTCCAGTACTCCGCGACACACACGAGTTGAACTCTCACTGGGAAGCGTCGTCTTTCCATTTGAAGGACATGTTCCTGCTCGTGCTAAGTCAACCTTGGGCGGTCGGGTTCCAACTCCGGGAAGTGGCTGGCAAATTGGGGAAGCGAAAATTGTCGGCCAAAATGATTCATTACCGAACGACGATGTCCGGGCAATCGCAACAGAGGTCCATCCTCAACCGCGTGTCTCTTATCTGACACGTGAAGAACGGAACAAAGTTGCTTCCTCCGCATATTTTCTGGAGCGTTCCGTCGAAGCGACCGGAGTCGCTTCAACGCTACAAAATTCAAATTGGATCGACGCCGCTGATCCTGATGTGGACCTCCTGCGTTCATCCGATGTCGTCCTGATTGTTCGTCCTGGAAGATTATCACGTCAAACAATTGCCGTACTGGCAGCAATGGTTCAACGGGGTGTAAGCCTTCTCTATGTTGCTACTGATCCACTTGACGCTTCTAACTTGAAGGATCTTGCTGAGGCGTTGGGGGCGACAGCACGGATGCCTGTGGAGTTTGCTCCATTATCCAGCGATCGAAGTGGCAGTCGAAGGTTTCTCACCGATGTGGATCGTCGACGTTCCCCCTTCTCAGCTTTTGGTGACGAACTCGCAGCCGCGCTGAAGTCGCTGCAGTTTGAAGGTGGATTGATTTCACGTCCACTTGCAGATGGACTGAAAGAAGATATTCGCGGAACACTGAGCGATCAGTCAGCTTTCCTGACAATCACGTCAACAGGACGAGGAAAACTTGCGGTACTCAATGTTGACCTGGAACGTTCCAACCTTGCCCGGACGCCGATTCTTGTACCGCTCATTGGTGAGTTAATCTCCGAAGAATTGGCTAGCGGTCAGCAGATCAAGCAGACATTTCCATGCGGTGAACCATTCACGCTCACGCTCGCTGTCGGTGAAGAACGGATCGAAGACTTACAACTCATCGGCCCCGGCGGAAGTGAGATTACCGACCCAGAGATACGCGGAAAATTGAACGCCACACCAACTGGCATCGCTTGGGAGGTTCCTAAAGCGGGCCCCCCTGGAGTGTATCAGGTTCTCTTAGAAAAGAGACCTGTCGCTGCCATCGCGACATCGATACCGGCGGTTGAATCAGACTTGCGAATGATCCCGGGTAACGTTTTCAAAGAGCGTCTTTCCGGCGGACGGCAACTGACATATCAAGCAGGCTCCTCATTAACAAACGAAGAGCAAGATACACTTTGGGTCTGGCTCGCTGCTGGTACTTTATTTTGCATGATGGGAGAACTCTTCACATTAAAAATTTTCCGAACATAACCATAAATCGATTTCCTGCTCAACGATGAACCTTACGTATTCGAAATTCCAACCCTGAACTCCTTTATCAAATGTCTCTTTCCTTTGAACCACTGCTCGCACCTGTTGCCTGGGTCACTCTGGCAATTATGTCGATCGGGTTATGGAGCTGGTACGTCTGGAAAAGACCAAGCACTTGTCCGCTTCCAATCTGGAGCATCATCTCTTTTCTGGGCGCACTCGGGATCATTTTAGTCCTCACAGTTTTGCTCAATCCAATCTGGCTGGAAGCGCTCCCGCCTCCTGCAGGGAAACCACTGCTCACAATACTGGTTGATCAGTCGGAGAGCATGTTGACTGTTGATGGCGAAGTGAATTCCACTCGTTTCAGCGACGCGAATCGGCTGGTGGAAGCTGTCGCGAAAAAACTAAAAACAACCTTTGACATCCGTATTCAGCGATTCGCCGATGAGGTTCGCCCAACGACAGTCGAAGAACTCGAAGGTTTCACTCCTTCCGGTTCACGGACGAATCTATCCGCGCCAATCCTCGATTCTTTGGTGAGTGACCGACCGCAAGGGCAAGCGATCCTGCTTATTAGCGATGGAGTTCACAACGCATCGGGCGATGCCAATCAGGTGTTGGAAGCGGCCAGTCTGTCACGATCATGGGATGCGCCGATTTACGCAACAACAATCGGAGGACAAACAACAGTCCGAGACATCGAAGTTCATGTTCCTCGATCACAAGAGTTGGTTTTCGTCGGGCAATCAGTTCCGATTACTGTAGAGATTGACCAGCATGGACTCATCGGTGATCGTGTCACGGTCGTTCTCGAATCGGATGGTGAAGTCATCTCGAACCGAGAAGTGAGGATTGAACCACGAACGACGACTCCGGTTTCATACCTGATCACTCCTGAAGAGGTCGGGTTATTTCAGTATCAAGTTAAAGTCAAATCTCTACCGGGTGAAGCAACCACTGCGAACAACTCGACGACATTTCAGGTTCGGGTTGTTGATGAACCGGTAAAAGCTCTCGTGCTGGAAGGGAAACCGTATTGGGATGCGAAGTTCCTGTTGCGCATGTTGACTGATGATCCATCGCTGGAACTCGATTGCTTAGTCAGGATTACATCAGACCGATCTTTGTGGCGTCGACTTGAACTCAAAGAAGATGAAGATTCCCCCCCACCCAACGAGAAAACCACAACAACTGAACAGGCTGGGCAAGCTGAGCAAAAAAGCTCTCCGATGAATAGAGTCTTCGAAAGAACCGAGACGACTGAACTCGTCACTGATGAAAAATCGATTCTATTGAATTTAGAGAAGCTGCGAGATTATCAGATTCTGTTCTTGGGACGCGAAGCGGAAACTTACCTTTCGGACGAAGCGATCGAAAATATTCGCACCTGGCTCTCTGAAAATGGTGGGTCACTGGTCTGTTACCGTGGGTCTCCCGTCGCGGAACCGAATCGACAACTTTCGCGACTTCTCCCGTTGCGGTGGGGGCGACGTGCTGGTCAGGACGAATCTCGATTTCGTGTTCAGGTGACAGAGCGAGGTGACGATTTGAGCTGGCTGCGACTTGGCGGCGGGGACACCCTTTCAAAACTCCCCTCTCTTTCAACAACCAGCACTACTGAATCGATCAAACCGTTAGCTGTCGTCCTCGGCCGCGGAGACCAGTCGACAACGACTCCGGTCCTCACTTACCAACCGTATGGAACAGGAAAAGTCGTCGTCATCGAAGGTGCAGGAATGTGGCGTTGGGCCTTCTTATCCCCGGAGTACCAGGAACACGACCCTGTGTATGGGACACTCTGGCAAAGTTTGATTCGCTGGGTTCTGTCGAGCGGTGGCCTGCTCCCCGGCGAGAAGGTCTCCTTACAAATGGATCGTGTTACCTATACCGAAGGAGAAGCGGTCTCAGCTGTTGTTCTGAAACGAGAAGATGGAGACTCTACTCCGATGCCGAATGTGGAACTCAGGAACGAAAACGGAGAGCTCTTGCAATCTGCGCAACCAATTCCAGTAGGAAGCGAACCGGGTGTGTATCAAGTTTTTTTGGGCAAACCCGAATCTGGACATTATGAGCTGACAATGACAGGTGATCCCGAAAGCCTTCCCGGTACAAGAAAAGTCTCATTCGATGTCCGTCCTGATATGCGTGAAAAACTTGAGACAGCTGCCAGACCTGACTTGATGAACCGTATTGCAGAATTGAGTGATGGAATGGTCGTCAAGGCTGAAGACCTTGGCGATCTCGGAGAGAAATTCAAGCAGCATTTACAGGAAAGTCGTCCTGTCCAGTATCGGCGGGTCAGCGCCTGGGATCGGTGGTGGGTTCTGTGTGGAATTCTGGTAATATGGAGTTGCAGCTGGGGACTTAGAAGATCAAGTGGACTCGTTTAAAATAGATTCCATGCTCGTCATCGCACACGTTCTTTTGAGAGGGACAGACCGACGAGAACAAGAGCAGACAGATCATTTGGGCAACAATTTGTTCCACAAAAAGATGAGTGGACGATGAACAACGAAACGCCGAAAGAAGAAGCGGCAATACCGAAGCCTGCTGGCAAACCGCAACGGCGGCGCGGGCCGAGCGTGCGAGTCTCGACTCCGTCACTGCGAAGAACGCTCGATCGAGTCCAGCAGCGTATGAAACTCATCGGGAATTCCTCCGGATTGATTTGGGGAATCTTTGGATTTTTCGCCGTCTTGCTGGCGTGGATGTGGGTCGATGTGATCCTGGACTTGCCACCATTTCTTCGCATCGTGGCATGGCTCACATCCTTTTGTGCGATGTTCACTTTAATAGTGAAAACATTCCTGAAAACACGGCAACACTCGAGCCATTCTTTCGTCGCAACTCGCTTGGATCAGGTTGCTAATACGGGTGGTGAAATTCTGACGGGGCTCGACTTGTGGATGTCTGCTCGACAGAAAAAAGTTGTTGATACCGTCAGTGCTGGTCTGGCAGAAATGGCTGTCCAACAAGCCAGCCGAAAAGCTCTTCGAGTCTCGGAAGAAGAGGCCGTCCCTGCGAAACCGCTGTTCCAGTCAGCTTTGAGCATGCTGGGGCTGTCGCTTTTCGTCCTGATTCTGGTCGTACTTCTGCCAAGAATGGCGAAGACAGAACTGGTTCGTTTCGTGATGCCTTATGGAGACCAACCAGCATGGTCACAGTATCAGTTTATTATCACTCCAGAGGCGACCGAAGTCATCTACAGCGAAACTCTGGACCTCACGGCTGAGGTTTACGGACCGGGCATCGACTCTGTCGAACTGGTACTGATTCCTCCATTCAATGAGCGGTCGAGATCAGCAGAGGAAGCGGAGCCAATTGATGTCTTGCCAATGTTTCCTGATCACGAAGGGATCTGGCATGCATCGATCGCAAACGTCACTGACCCGTTTGATTATTTCTTGCGAGTCCGACGTGCGCGCAGCCGTTCATATCAAGTGAAAGTCAAAACGGTTCCGCAAATTCGCAACATCGAAGTTGAGATCACCCCACCGATTTACACAGGGTTGAGCCCCTCGCGTGGAAAGATGCCACACGATGGAATTCTTGGTCTACCAGAAACACAAGTCCAAGTGACGGTCACCAGCAATCGACCGCTCACAGGTGGTGCAATGAATTTGATTTACGATCAAGAAGAGACTGTCTCCATGACAGCTCTGGAAGACCCCAGACAAGTCACCGGAACATTTCGCCTCTCAAGAGCAGGGGCTCTCAAAATCAAGGTGACTGACGAAGAGGGGCAGGATTCACTGGAAAACGACCACTATTTAATTCAGATTCTCGAAGATCAACACCCGCTCGTTCGACTCATTCAGCCTCAAGCTGTCTCCTTTGCATCTCCAACCGTCATGCTTCCAGTAATCATTTCAGCAGAGGATGATTACGGGCTTCAAAAATGTGAACTCTTCCGGAGTCTCAACGATTCACGGTTCCTTCCAACCTCCATTCCTCTCCCTGAAGGAGTCCCACGTCGCGCTCAAGTCCAAAACATACTGCCGTTCGCAACTTATGGACTGCAACCGGGAGATGTCGTCAAACTTTTTGCCAGAGTTGAAGACAACGATCCCAATGGAATGGAACCGGGAGTCGGGAAAGGGACTGAATCTTCTATCGTGACAATTCGCATTGTTGCAGAGCAGGATCTCAATCGCATGCAACAGCAACGAGCGGGGATGAAGATGCTGATGAACAAATATCAGCAAGCAGGGCGACGCTTAGAGAATTTGTCAGAGCAAATTCGTGAGCTCACTGAGAAACTCAACGACCTTCCTGAGGGTTCGCCTCTTGCGGACGAACTGAGAGACCAGCTCAAACAACTCGGTGAGAAGATGAAAAAAGAAGCGGAGATGATGGAGAAACTCAGCGAACAGAACTTACCGTTTGATGTCGACCAGAAGCTCTCTCCACAACTCCAGGAGATGGCAGAAATGCTACGCAAGTTGGGTGAAGAAGCCGAGAAAGCTGCCGAAAATGAGAACCTCACGAAAGAGGAAATGCAGGAACTTCTCAAGAAACAAGGGGACATTCTTCAAAACGAACAGCAAAAACACGATGAAGAACGCATGAAGCCTCTTGAGATGTTGAACCAGGTGCAACCGCTGAAACAGGACGAGAAAGCGTTTCAGCAAATTGTGCAGCGGCAGCGGCAACTCGCCGAACGACTCTCCGCGCTGAAAAATTACGAGGGTCATGATGATCCCGCGAAAAAGGCACGTTTACGGGAACTTGAAGAAGAACAGCGAGGCCTACGGAATCAACTTTCCGACCTTCTGGATAAAATTGAAGAACACGCTGAGGCACTGGACGAAGATGAGCGGTTGGACAATTTGAGAGAAACCGCACGAGAGTTTGTTCAGGAAGTTCGAGACTCAGGAGCAACTGAATCCATGGTCGACGCGGAGGATGGAATGGGGCAGTTCTCAGGATCAAAAGGACATGAAAATGCAGAGGAGGCGGCTGAGAAATTAGAAAAATTCCTTTCGAAGTCACAACAAATGGGCAACGAGGCGGGTGACGCACTGCCTGGCTTCCATCCCGGATTAGGAAAGTCACTTCAAAACACATTAGAACAACTCACTCAAGGCACTGGGAAAAACCAAGGCCGCGGAGGTGGTCAAGGTGGATCGGGCGGAGAGAGTTCAGCGATGGATACTCTCGACAATGTCGGCATGTACGGCGGGAATCCGTTAATGGACCCGACTGAGTCGCGATCCGGAATGTCTGATTCCAACAGTCCGACGGCAACGGTCCCGGGGATGATGTCTAAAGAAAACGGCGATGACGGTTCCGGGTTTGAAACGTCTCAATCCAGCCCCGCCTATGGAGGCGCGGAATGGGGAGTTCCGCTCCGATATCAACGGCAAGCGGGACGATATTTACAAAAACTGGCAGAGGAACTCGAAGAGTGAGACAGTCCTGTTCGACTGCTCACCCCGATGTGTTTCCACACTTTCCAAGGAGAAGGATGATGACAATTCGAGTACTCTCACTCCTGCTCTTCTGCAGCTTGATGTGCATTCCAGCACTCGCGGAAGATCCCGAAACGCCATCAAAAGAGAAAGCGATCGCCCTACCGGGAAAGGACGCTCCAGTCGTTCCCGATCCACTTCAATCAGGGGGCGAGGCACAAAGTACGGTCCAGGTGGCCAACTTGATTTACGCCGGTGTGAAAAGCAGTCAATGTTTCTCAGACCATTTCCTCTCGTCAGCTGAGCGAGATTCCACAATCTCGACCAGCCGTCGATTTCATGCCGTGAAACTTGCATCAGACGAAATCTTTAACTTTCCACTGGTTATCATGACCGGGGAAGGCGCATTCAATCTCACAGATGCCGAACGCGAAAATCTTCGCCAATATCTCTCTCGGGGGGGATTCCTTTTAGCCTCTGCGGGCTGCTCATCAAAAGAGTGGAACCGTTCCTTCCGACGGGAGATTTCAAACCTGTTCGAAAAGACTCCGATTCAAACCGTCGGCATGGATCACATGATCTTCAATACCGTTTATAAAATTGATCAGCTTCAGGCCAAGCATGGAACGCCAAAACCTCTCGAAGGAATTTCGCTCAACGGACGACTGGCTGTGATCTACTCTGAAGATGGCCTCAACGATACTTCACACGCACAAGGCTGTTGCTGCTGTGGAGGAAACGAAATCACCAACGCGATTCAAGTCAACGTCAACATCCTAGCGTATGCACTCCTTTTCTAAACAGCTTCTGTTTCTTTCAACGATGCTTCTGCTGAGTGGGTGTCCACAAGCCGGGGACGATAGTGAAGGTGTGCAGACAGAACCTGCCGAAAAACAACTCAAACTGGTTGCGAGTGGGGATACACAAGGATGGATCATGCCGTGTGGATGCACATCCAATCAATCCGGGGGCCTGTTGAGACGAGGGAGCTACCTTAAAAATTTACGAAAACAGAACGACGTGATCTTCGTCGATGTTGGAGGGGCAGCTGACGGAACCGCTCCGTACCAGTTAGAAAAATTCCGGTCGGTGCTGAAGGGGGAACAGCTGATGGGAATTCATGCACATAATCTGGGCGCTGCCGAAATCAAATTTGGTAAGGAGATCCTGGATTCACTTTCCGAGTCATTACAAGTCCCGTTTGTCTCAGCCAATGTCCTTGATTTCCAAGGAGAATTAATTTTCCCGGCTTATCGCTTATATCAAGGTGATGAAGGGACAGTGTTAGTCACTGGAGTCGTTTCACCACGATACTCAGGTCTAAAGCTCATGGTCAGTGACCCCGCAGATGCGATCTTCAAAATGCTGGAAACGGTCAGCGAAAAGTATGACTGGCTCATCGTGTTGGCGTATCTCGATGAAGGAGAACTGCGAGGGTTGGCAACCACGCTGCCTGAAGCACACGCCGTGATCGGAGGACCAACCCAGCAATCACTCTCACCCCAAATGATTGGCCCGGTCTTGGTGACCTCAGCGACAAACAAAGGAAAATTCTTGGCGGAGCTCGATTTTCAGTCCGGCTCGAAACGATCTCTCAACGCAAAAGTTGTCGAAATGTCGCCAGATTTTGCAGATGAGTCCTCTCAAGAAAAGAACCTGGAAGTCTTCAGGGGAATTCTTGCAAAAAAAGACTTCCATGCCAACGAGAGTGGTTTGCTATCAAATGAACGTTGGCCAATCACTCACTCAGATCAGGTTGCCGGAACTCAGACATGCCGAGAATGCCACACCGAAACCTGTGACCACTGGGATCAAACTGGACATGCACATGCGTGGGAACGACTGGTCGCAGAAGGAGCACATGTCGATTCTTACTGCCAGCAATGTCACACAACGGGATACGGTTGGGAAGGCGGTTTTGTTTCCGCGAAGCTTTCGACAAAGCGAGTCAACGTTGGCTGCGAAAGTTGCCATGGACCATCCAGAGAACATTCCATGAACTCCAGCCGACCGACGACCTTCGATGCACAGGCCCAATGTTTACGATGCCATGACCCTGAAAACAGTCCCAAGTTTCAGTACGACTCTTACTGGGAGAAAATTGCTCATGAGTAGTCAACGAATCCCAATATTCCTGGCTGTCACGATGGGCTCCCTACTGATGCTCTCAGCTGTGAATCAGGTTCTTAGTCAGGATCTCGATGAGCGTCTGGAGAAAGATCTCTCAGGAAAAGTCGATGAAATCACAAGCGAGGAGCATCTCGTCACCTGGCTTCCAACAGTAACGGCTGCCAAGGAGAAGACCCGGATTCATCGAGCCCCAATTCTTGTTATCGGAGGGGCTGACTGGTGTGAACCGTGCCATCTTTTGAAAAAAGAACTGGCAGCCCCTTCAGTTCAATCTGAGCTGGAGCGGTGGGTTCCGGTCTATCTGGATGTAGAAAAAGAAGTGCAGACTGCTCGTGAATTGAACATGAGTTCAATTCCTGCACTCAGATTGCTCACTCCCGATGGCCGAGTTGTGGCCTCGATGCACGGAGTGATTCCAGCGGATGAACTCGCCATCTGGCTATCGGACCATTACGACTCAGCTGCGCAAACTTACTTAGGAGACTTAACTCAGCGAGGAACACCTAGTGCAATTGCAGTTGTACGCATCGTCCGTGAGTTCGGGAAACGTGATGCGGCTCTTCGGGAAGCTGCGATCACGCGGCTTGTGCCATTTCCGGAGATTGCAGCAGCTCATGTCGTCGCCAAATTGAGAGACGGAACGCTTTCGGAACGACTCTCTTCTCTTGAGTTGCTCTCGGTCTGGAAGGCGCCTGTTGATCAAATCGATCCTTGGATTCCAGAGTCCGTGAATGAAAGTCGGTTAGCGAAACTCAACACGTGGTTGGAAAACCAAAGCAGCGGAACGAATCAAGCAAACGATGGTCTGACACCTGTCGAAATTGTTGAAGCGGAGCGTCTGCTGCGACTGATGGTAACGGTCGATGCGGCAGCCGCAGCTTCGATGCGAGAGCAACTCTCCCGAATGGGAAATGGTGTCCTCCCGTTTCTAAAAGAAGCCCTTCTCTCAACAGATGATCCCGTCGACACAGAAAGGCTCACAGCAGCACGTTATCGATTGGCTGCCACCGGAGGGCGTGTACTCACATGGCCGGGTGGTTTGGAGCGAATGGCTTCATCGGACTTTGACGAAAAGGTCCAAGCTGTTGATGAATTTGCCAAGATGGCAACCCATGACGACGAGGAGTTGTTGCTCGCGCTCTTTGCAGACTCGTCTCCGTTAGTTCGTGAAATTGCAATTCGAACACTTCAGCGTGTTAGCGGAAAAAGTGCGAACGGTGCTCTTGTTAAACTTCTGAAAGACCCCGATCCGAATGTCCGTGCTGCTGTGCTGAAACAGCTGGCTGAAGAGCCAAGCCCAGCACTGGTCACTAAAATCTCAGAATATGTCGCAGAAGAAACCGATCCAGATTTAATCGTGCATGCCATCCGGTTCCTGCGAGAAATCAACAATCGTTCTGCGGTCGAAGCTTTGACTCCGCTGTTTCACCATGTCAGTTGGAGAGTCCGTGCGGATGCGGTCGATGCGGTGACACGGCTCGTTCAGAAAAGTGAAATCAGGAAACAAGTCGATGTCTTAACGATTCAAGATGCGTTCCGCGAACGACTTCGAGATGAGGATGGTTTCGTCGTCAGCCGGGCCGTTGCCGGGCTTAACATACTGAGCACCAATGAGGCATTGGACGAATTAATCGAAACCGTTCATCGGCACCCGGAACTGGCATCCGAAGTGATCAACATGCTTGTCCAGAATTCAAGCTATCGATATCGATTGCAAACACACCTCAAAGATTTTTGCACTCACGAAAACCCAACTGTGCGGTCCGCAGCAATCTCAGGACTAATTTTCCATCTTGAATCAGGAGCCGAAGCGGAAGCCTATTCGGCTTTGGAAGACGAGGAGCAGGCAGTACGAATTTCGGCACTTGAAGCACTTTTTCGCTTCACATTGCAAGACATTCAATTGAAGTTGAACTCGACATCAAACCTTGATAGTCACAATCTGGGGAGTCACAGTGAATCGCAAACGAGTGGATTCATTGCGAATGCGTTGAACTTCTTGAACGGCTCGAAGTCGAAAAAAGGAACTTCAGAGAAAGACTCTGTTGCTGCCGATCAAAGTGGTTCCGCTCAGGACGAAGAACTTCTGCGGATTCGAAATGACAAGACATTAGAGGAATGGATCTACAATCTCTCAGTCCCTGCGCATGAGTTACTCGATTCTAACAGCCCACAAGAACGCTTGGCTGCCGCTCGCTTTCTCGCTCTTCTAGGAGATGAAGATGCGATGAAAATTCTCCTGAAGTTTGCGGAACAAAGACATTATGCGGAGCAAATTTCAAATCTCTTCCCGGGGCTTCTGTGGGCAGAAAAAGAGTCCCTGACGAATGAACTTCTGAAAGTAGCAATATCTCAAGATGAAATTATCGTCATCGCCACACAATTAGCGGAAGGAGTCGATCAGCGAGCAACTCAATTGCTGTGGAGCTTGCTTGAGACTCCCAACGCCAACGGGCATTTGGTCAATTCAATGCACCTGATTTTTCTCAGCGAATACTTCTCAGCGAGTAAATATAATCTGAACGAAGCTTCAGCCTCAGAACTGAAAGTATTTCATGAAGCGATGAAGAAAATCGTAACGGAAGGATCAAAATGGCAACAACTTGCAGCGTTTCAACTTGAAGTCGCCGCCGATCCGAAATTAGCTGCGACCTTGGCTGAAACGATCTTTGACGATATAGAGCAGTCGACAGAATTGCGGCAGCAAGCACTGAAAGTGTTGCTATGGTCTGAAGGAAAGAGCGCTGCCCAGAGTCGATCGTACAGTTTACTGGAATCCGAAGAGGAATTGTTTGCTGAGACAGCTCTGGCTTATCTGGCACTCGAAAAAGATGGAGTTGCCTCCCTGAGCGGTGGGGTTGTGATCTACTCCTACAATACTGATGGCGATGATTATCATTATAGGGAGCCGAAACCGATCGTCCCGGAAGCTCCTGAAGGACTCACTCTCGAACAATTAGAAAAGTTCACAGAGAGTTCGGATCCGCAGGTCTTGGCACAAGTCGGATACTTCCAGACACTACTGGGTGAAACATCCTATTTGCCCGCACTCATCGCCGTCTGGGAAGGGAACGGACAAGATGAAAGATATCGTCGGTTACTCTATCGCGCATTAGCTCGCGTGAACGATCCTCAATATTTTTCAATTCTCGAAGAGATCTACACTCAGATTCAAAGCCAGGAATATCCTGAACCTAGCATTAAAGAATTTTATTGGACAATCCGGATCATGACCGGTCCTGAACTCTTACAACTTAGAAAAGAGATCCGTGATACACACGGTGCTGAAACTTTGCAGTAAGACATCGACATGTCAGACAACGACAGTAAGACATCGACTTTAAAAAGAAGCTCACGCTGAGACCATCGATTTTCACAAGGCCAATCACATGAAACCGCTCTCACTGATTCTCTGCCTGCTTGGTAGTTTTGCCTATCTTACTTCTCCCTGCTTAGCTCAAATCGGTGAACCCGATTCGCCAGGAACGATCACTGGGACCGGGAAGGCGACTCTCAAAGTCAGGCCGGAGCGGATGCGACTCTCCATCGACCTGTCCAGCCGTGGCTCGGAGATCGACAAAGCTGTCAAAGCACTTCAAGACCGAATTGACGCCGCCAGAATACAGATCAAGGCCTTAGGAGCAATTGAAGAGACTCTTCAAAACACACCACCAAAGATTGACACTCAGAAATCGTTGCAGCATGAACAAATGCGAGCCCAACTCGCAGAAAGCCTGGGGCGGGCCGGCAGGTCGGATGACGAAACGGACGTTGATACGCTGATCATTGTGAGTTCAAGCATGTCAGCGGAATGGGATTTGGCTGGACTCTCCGATCAAGAGCTACTCGTCAAATCGTTCACGATTCAAAAGCAGGTGCGCGATGCGAAACTCGCCAAGGACGATGACAAATCACAACTCTCCCCAGAAGAACAGGAGTTGCTAGAGGAAGCTCAGATGTTTGGACGTTATTCATCAGGCAGTGAAGACGAGGATGGCCCGGAGTTCTTCTTCTACAGCACCGTCAAAAAAGAAGACTATGAAAGCGCACTCAAAAGCGCGGTCTCTCGCGCCAAGAAGCAGGCGAGTCTGCTCGCGACGTCGGCAGGTGTCGAACTGGGGGGAATTCAGGAACTACGACTGGGCGGGGAGTTTGACTTAGGATTTGAATACTCAGGAGGGTACGGGTACGGAGCAAGATCGAGTCTTCTGAAACTGCAGGCGTTTCAAGCAGAACAGGAAGTTGATCGAGAAACACCTCTCGCTTACGGAATTGAAGCGAGTGAGCTGACCATTTCCATTGAGGTGACTGCTGGCTACAACATCAAAGAGTAGAGAGTCGAATCGTCACGGCGACCAAACAAAGAGCTCTCGGAATCGATTCGATTTCGAGAGCTCTTAATCTTTCGACTCTGTTTATTCAGCGGAGAAAGAATAGACACACTCGTGTCTGTACTCTTCCCACGGCTTCAGGACGATGCTTGGGAATGTCGGTTGATTAATGGAATCAGGGTAAAATTGTGTTTCCAGACAGATCGCACTCCGATGGGGATAAGTTTTTCCCAGTTTGCCAGTTTGTCCTTTCAGGAAATTCCCCGAGTAGAACTGGACTCCCGGCTGATCCGTCTTGACTGTCAGAACGCGCCCGCTCGCTGGGTCTTTCAACTTTGCGGCGATTCGCAAGTTGCCAGCCTCCCCATCAATCACAAAGTTGTGGTCATAGCCAATTGTTGGGCCATCATCGAATTTTTCGATACGCTCACCAATGACCTGTGGGGATAAGAAATCTAACGGAGTTCCAGTAACACTTTCGATTTCTCCGGTCGGAATCAATGTTTCATCAACCGGAGTGTATTGGCGACAGGACAACATCAGTTCATGATTGAGAACAGTTGGGCTCCCTGCACCTGCGAGATTAAAGTAAGAATGGTTCGTTAAATTCACGGGAGTCGATTGATCGGTGGATGCCCAATACCGGATCTGTAAATCGTTCGTAGCTTTGTGAAGCAGGAATTCAACTTTGCAGGAAAGCGTTCCCGGATACCCTTCTTCTCCATGCGGAGAAACGTAACGCAAATGAACGCCCTGCCCCTCTGCGTTTTCGAAAGGCCGAGCCTTCCAAACGACCTTGTCTAAACTCCGCTCGACACCGCCGTGCAGATGGTTCGGTTCGTTGTTAATCGCCAACGTGTAATCTCGACCGTTGAGATGAAACTTTCCCTTGGCGATCCGGTTTGCCACACGTCCCGTTGTACAGCCAAAGTATTGATTCTCTTCAGACTCGTACCCAGCCACATCATCGAAGCCAAGAACAACATCGGCGAAGTTCCCATTTTTGTCTGGAGCATCGATTCGGACAATAGTCGCACCTCGGGTCATGATGTCGACTTTCATCCCGTTCTGGTTTTCAAGCGTATACAGATCAACCGGAGTTCCATCTTTCGTTTTGCCAAAAGGTTGAGCGACCGGAACATCTGAAAAAGAAATGGAAGTTGTCAGAAACGTCGCCATCACGGCTACGTAGAATTGTAATCTCCACATGAATCTCATCTCCGAATCAAATTGACCTTGTTCGTTCAAACCGATGAATGAGCTCAAACGGAGTCGTTTTCAAATTCACTTACGAGACCAACTTCGTGGAGTTTCACGACTTTGGCAGGAATGTCACTTCACGGACACAACACACACTGAAGATGCACTGCGAAAACCGGAATCAGGGAGCGACATTCAGTATCTGCAATCTGCCTGACCCGCGCCTGGCAGTTGACCGCCGTTTAGCAGGAGACTGCCGGTTGCCTACCCGCTTTCGAATTCAACTCTGTCACTTGAGCTCACCACAGATTCTGAGGTTCCATTCGCGTCGAAACAAGCGACTTCGTCAAGAATTGGTTTCGCTGTGCGATACCGTTGAAAGAGGCTGGCCAGAAGTTTGAGAATGAAACGCCCAATATTTCCGGTAAAGAACGCTTCATTCAGAAACAAAAATGCGACCAGGAACATACTAAATGCTACCCAGGTCCATCGAGTTCTCAAATCTCCGGGTTCAGCAAGACGTGTGAGAAGATCATCGTACCACTGCCCTTGAAACGATTCAGTTCGTCGAGAAATCAATGGAATGCGAGCGTCGTAATTTAAGGTCTTTTCGACTTGGATCTGGACGCTGCCCTGAGTTGCAAGTGAGAACTCTTTCTTAGCCAACCGGGATACAAAATCTGGATCCTTGACGATCGCATCGGCAACACGATTGAGGTGATGGATTTCCTGATCTGCCTGTGAGATTGAACCCTGAATCTCATGTGACTGTTTCTGAAGATCTGATAATTCCACCCAGCGAGGTGCGAGAGTAATCAGCGCATAAAGAGAACTCGCAGAGAGGAGTGTGATCCAAAAAGCCATTGAGATCGCAATCGACTCAATCGGATGAAGACTCCGGTCAGCAGATTGTAATTCGACCTTCATCTACGCCCTCGTCGAAATGCAGACATTGCAAAAAATGTCTGCCAGAGATCGCTGACCAGAATTACTGGCCAGCCAAGGCAGGCTTTCGTGCTGAAGCGTCCGACTGACTTGAATCAACAAGATTTCGATTCTTTTCCAATGAGGTTTCAAGGTCGATGTAGTCCTTGACCAACTTCACTCGCAGGTCGTGAACATCGGAAAGAACAAGATTTCGTTCGTCTTCGAGTTTTCGAAGCGTCTCGACAAGCCCGTCAAGAACTTGTTGGCTGGCTCCCATTGGGGCATCTGCATCTCCGTTGAGTTCAGCCAAACGCTGATCCATGATGACCTGGGAGGCAGCCAATTGTTTCGTCATTAGACTTTCTTGTTCCTGCTGCATCCGGAACTTCGTCCCGATCAGAATGAGTTGCGCTTCCAAATCTGCGACTGTCGAAAGCCAGTTTGAGGGAAGAGTGTCTCTGACGTGGTATTTCCCCTGTGGCCACGATTGTGCTTCTCCTGGGTAGGCAGGTCGTAGAAGTCGACCCGCAGCACGGTCAGCATCGAGTTGGTCCAGTTCGAATTCTCCGATGTAGGTGCTGGCGTCTCCGTTTTCTGCGAAAGCGTAAATTCGGGGTGGTTTTGCAGGGTCAAAACTTCGACCTAACCCAGAACTCCTGCCGACTCCAATTTGAATTCCATTCTGGCCAGCGAGTGGAACAGACTGTGGTGCGTCCCAGACTTCCCCCCAGGCAAATGTTTTCTGTTGATATTCGCCTTCCAGATTGGCGACTTTCGTTCGAATTTTATCGAGTTGATCAGTGCTGGTGGTCAACTTCTCTTGACGCTGCTCGACTTCCGCCTGCCATTTGCTACGGATATCCAGAGACATTGTCGTCAGGAGAATCGCAGCAGGAGCAAGGACAACAACAATCAGTCCAAGTGCGATCTTACCAGAAATGTGCATGAGTTTGCCTTTGCTTCACTCAATTCAAACGACTTTAAAATCAATTGCAAGCCTGCTGAGATCGTACTCCTTTACTGAAAGTACGATCTCCCGTTTAGACCTTGCTAGAGCTTATAGGATTCATTCGAGACTGAAACTGACAAACATCCTCACTCGTCGAGGAGCCAAATTCAGGTTTCGAACCAGTTCTCAATTGTCTTTGTGCCGCAAATAGAGAACGTTCACTCCCGACCAGGATGATCGATTTAATTAGTTTCCAGTATTGAAAACAGACCGAATCGTTCGTTTTCTTAATCGGCGTCTACAACAACGAGACCACAACGATCCCGAGAAATGTCAGACAATACCGGTTCTCACGTTTGAGGCACCCTCTAGCAAAGTATCGCTGAATTCTGGCCACGGTCAAGAAATGCTGCCGAAATCTTTCAATTCCGACAGCAGTTTACGTCGTTACGACTGCGATTATCGTTGAGAAACAAGCAAAGGGAAGTGGCCGAAGAGCGTTTCCCCGTTACGAACGATGTAAAACTTCAGAGGTCCGATAGTTTTCAGCTGCGGGTGGTTGAGCACATATTCGATGTTTTCATCGTTTGTTGTTTCCCAAATGTGCAGCCCGACAAGAATGTCACCTTTACGAATTCCCTTCGTGTAGGCTGGCCCGTTGACCCGAACATCTGAGACTTGCAGACCTCCGTGATAAGGCTGTCCGGCGAGTGAAACTTCACTTGGAAGTTTTGACAGCTTCAATCCCAGCAGGTTCCAGGACTTTTCGATCACACTTTTCGAAGTCACCTGCTTCTGTGTCACGGTTCGACTTGGGACCGTCTGACGTCCAGCGACAGCTCTCGACGCAGAGACTGACGACACAACCAGATCCAGAGTCTTTTCTTCATCTGCCCGTTTAACGACGAGTTCAACTTTCTCACCCGGTTTCTTTCCAATGAGTGAGCGTTCCAAGTCTGCGGCATCGACGACGTCAACAGTACCAGACTTGAGGATGATGTCGCCGTCCTCCAGACCGGCAGCGGCTCCGGGGGAGTTGGCAACAGTCGACTGCACAACAAGCTTGCGATCTCGTCCGTTCTTATAATCAAGAGCACGGATACCGTGGTATGTCTGATAATGGCGTTCAATGTTGATCAGGCGAGCCACGATCTTTCGTGCATCATCGATAGGAATCGCAAACCCAATCCGCTGAGCACCCGCTCGGATGGCAACATTGATCCCGATGACTTCACCATCTGCATTGAGAAGAGGTCCGCCACTGTTACCTGGATTGATCGCAGCGTCGATCTGGATCAAATTTTGGTAAGATTGCTCTTCGTTGACTTCAACATCACGGGACTGATGGCTAATGATACCTTGAGTCACTGTTGACTCGTAGCCGTAGGCATTCCCAATCGCAATAACATCTTCCCCGAGCATCAGGTCTGAAGATGAGCCCATTTTAGCAACGGTGAGCGGCTTGACGGCGTCCACCTTGATGATCGCCAGATCCTGTCGAGAGTCATACGCCAACACGCGGCCGTCATATTCGGTGCCGTCGTATGTCGTAATTCTCAAACGCTCGACATCTTGCACAACATGATAGTTAGTGACAAGATACCCACGTTCATCGATGACGATGCCCGTTCCCATCCCATTAATTTTCGAAGACTTCCCCGCAGAGAAGACGACGTCCAGGGATTTCTGGCGTTTTTCGGTATGTATGTTCACACTCGATTTCAATGCCTCTGCGACAATGCGAGTCCGCATCGTATCTCGCAAAGAGTGAAATTCACTCTCTTCGGCACGAAGACTTGTTGCGAGTGCGACAATGATGAGTGTCAAACATGTTCCAGCTTGACGTAAACTATTCGTCATCTGCGGACCTGTTTCAGGTGAAGCCGAGTCCATAGTTGGCGAGATCCTTCTGCTTGACCGGAGTTCATTCCGTTGATCTCCCACAAGCTCAAACATCGGAAGTGAGTCAACACCCCCTTGAAACCACTGGGAGATCAACTCATAACTTGCCTAATCGACAACTGTCAGTTTGGGTAAACTGAAACACGTTGTTCATTTCCAGCCCCGGATTTCATTAGAATTTCATATTCACAATTCAAGATCGATTGAGAGAGATGTCACGCAGAGAAAAAATCCACTCTATGTTGCAAGAATCGCCGGAAGATATTTTCCTCAACTACGCGTATGCGATGGAATTACTTAAAGAGGGAGAAATCGAACTGGCCCAAAAAGCTTTTGCTAAAGTTCGAGAACTCAACCCGGACTACGTTCCAGCTTATTTCCAAGAGGCACAGATGTTGTCACAAGATGATCGCATCGAAGAAGCCCGATCCCTACTGGAGTCGGGGATCAAAGTCGCCCGAAAAACGCGTGACGATCATGCTTTGGGAGAGATGACAGAGTACATGGAAAATTTGTAATTCGCCTCTCGCGCCCGATCATTCCGATTAGATAAAATGGAGAAAAACCAAATACAGGCTCAGAGGTTCCGCCAGCGGCTTAAAGCATTTCCATTGCTTCTCTTGTCCGCGAAGTGCGCGTCTCTCTCCTGAACACCACGAGGCAGATCCTGCAAACCAATTCGAAAGATGCTCAAGAGACCAGTTGAGAAGTTGAGTTCGCAGAGGTTAAATTTTGAGAGAAGTCCTCAGACTTCCAACGCATCCAAATCGTCCATAAGATTGTCGAGAGCATCCTTGGGACGATTTTCGCGGTTCACCTGGCGTTTCGGAAGACCAACTTCCATCCCCACGGCATCACGTCCATCTTTGACGAGTTCGGCATCCCGTTCAGCGACCGCTGTTTCAAGTGCGTCACCGGCTCCGCCTCCGAAGAGTTTGCTCAAATCGATCTTTAATCCGGCAACCTCACCATCTGCTCCTGCAATGGCGGGTGTCTTGTGTTGAGGAAAGATAATTGCGTTTTCGGGACACACACGGCTGCAAGCTGGGCATCCTTTCTTACAATTGTCTTGAGCTTCGACCAGAATCCGGTCAATCGAATCGACGCCATAGACTCCAAATAGACAGAAATCGATGCACTCCATGCAGTTTGTACACCGGCTGTAGTCGATCACCGGATACCAACGCCGCTTCGGAGCCGAATCTTCTTGCGGAGAGGGAAGGATGACTTGCTCACCGTTGGTCGGTTGTGGAGCGAGGTAGCGTTTTAACTGGTCTGCATTCGGCTCACCGGTAATCCAGGAGAGCAGATCAACAGTCTCCTTCGCGTCTTCCTCAACGATTCGCTCAATTTCTTCTAAATAAGGTTCGGCGTCAGAGTGAACGCGCAAGTCGATGCAATAGATATGGCGATCAGGAACTTCGAGGGCTCCAATTGCATCTGGGTGGAGTTCCTCCGGTTTCTCTTCGTCATCATCATCTTCTTCGGAAGTAATGAGGCTGATACCTTCATGGCCACGTACATTTTGGCGATCGAGAATCCAACGGGCTCCGCGCGGGTATAACCAAGAGAGAAATACCAGGTCCCCCGGGACTGATTTGAGGAACAGCATGCCTGTGTGATCAGCTGACATATCATACAGATGCGGCACCAATGAGACTTCAACATCCCCTTTGAGAAGAAGTTTCATCGCAATCTCCTCTTCGAGATTACGGTGCTTCGGGTTCTTGCTTTGACCCTGCGAGATGACAACAGTCAATTTTTTGGCAGACATAGATCTTATTCAAGTCGAAATGAGCTGCGGGTAGGAAAGTGTTTGCGGTGGGTCAACCATCCCATTCTACTGTCAGACTTGAAAGGACACGTCGCAACAGGAAGTTTGCAGGATGTCGACCAAGTTGATTGAACTAGAGCAGTTTGCTCCACCGTGTGTCCGTGAAGAACGCATTTCTCTAGTAAAAATTCTGTTCGCCACGAGGCAGATCCTGCAAACCGATTCGAAGGATGCCCTGGAACCGGTCCGTAAACCTCTGGGATAGCTGCTTTTCTCAATGATTGAGAGAGCAATTTCAAGTTTCAGGATCAGTTCTAATAGTTTACCCGCAGAGGACCACGACTCTCAAGGCTGTCCTGTTTCGACATCGGTTGGGCGAAGCTTCTGCTAACCCTCGTTGACTTGTCCTTTAATGACTCTTTGTGTTTCGTCCCATTTGGTGTCCAGAAAATCAACGTACTCCTGTGGAGTCATGAATTTCATCTCGGTTTCGAACTGATACAGCCATCCGCTCCCATATCCATCAGTGTTGATCGCAGAAGGATCGTCCAGCAACTGCTCGTTGAAATCAAGTATTTTTCCGCCGCCGGGTGGATACAGCGAGGAGACAGCTTTCGAACTTTCGACCTCCCCAATTTCCTGTTTTTGTTTCACAACTGTATAGGGGTCAACTGTCCATTCAAGAAAGTAGATATCCTGCAAAAGCCGAACAGAGTACGCAGTGAACCCAATCTGAAATCCCCCCGGGCCTTCTTGTGCCCACATATGGTTTTCACAGTAGGCTCGATCAGTTGGAATTCGGGCTTCGTAACTGCCCATCATAAAGATGAGATTGTCGGACATGAATGTCTCTTCCTGTAAGATATAATCACCGTACATGCAGACAGTAGAAAAACTGACACCACAAGATGCAAGCAGCACGTGACAGCGAAGGTTCTTTATGAACTTCTCTAGCTGACACTCTCCGTGTGAGCAAGCCTGATGACCGTCGCAGGCGTGGAATTGGGCCTACAAGAAATGCACATCTCGACGAAAATCACTTCTCAAAACGAATTTCTCTCCGAATCAACCGAAATCTCGCAAGAGAGCAAGCTCAATGCTTGCCTTTCAATCACTGATCCTCGAAGACTGATCGTCTTAAAGAAGTGCAAGATATTCACTCCTAACGCTCGGGGAAGTGAACTGCATTCCCATTGCGACGAAGATCCGTACGAGCATTCACACGACCAACATCCGAAGTTTCCCCCTTTTTTGAGCATCTTTCGAATTGGTGTACAGGTTCTGCCTCGTGGAGAACAGCAATTTTATTGATGAAATGCGTTCTTCACGGGCAGACGATAGAGCAAACTACTCTAGACGTTGGTCATGTGAAGAATCTCGTAGCGAAGCTCAATCGCGTGATTACCGTCCGGCTCTATTCGGGCAAGACCTCGAGTGTTGCGGAGTAGGTCAGGTAGCGAACTTTTGCCTGAGGCAGTGATGTTTTTTCATCCCGAGAGGATGTGGAGAGCCAGTACATGCCGGGCTTATCCCAGTTCACCGTGAATTCTCCTTGAGCATTCGTTTTCACATTGACCTCTTCCAGATTGTTGCGATAGCGAGTCCCTCCACGGACCACGGCGATTTCCAATCCGGCTTGTGGCTGACCATTCAGCAACATTTTAAACGTTGCTTTCTCGCCGACGTAAAGATCATTGGGGTGAGTCACAGGAATCATCTCCAGACCATCACCGGTCGGTTTGACGGCGTCAGTCGATGGATTATTTTTGGTAACAAAAGTCTCCAGCCGACCGAGGCTTTGAGAAACTTTAACCCCCTCTGCATCAGTCGGGACTTCTTTTTCCATTTCTTCAGCTAAACCACGCCAGTACTTCTGTTCCTCTCCCTCTTTCCAGGATGCGAAGACAAATTTGGTCATGAGGGCGATTCGATAAGTGCCGTCCTGCTCCAATTCCAAATCGAAGACACTGCGGTATTTCCCCATTGATTGATTGACAGCTTCCGCTTTCGTTCCATCGGGCGAGACAATCTCAAGGAACTGAAGTGGCAAAGGAATATGGTTGAAATAAAACAGGTCATTCGATGCACAGGCATCGACCGTCACCCAGGCATTATCCCCAGAGAACTGCGTTTGAGACGGAAGCACCCAGAGTTTGTGCGCGTAACTTGAGTTCCCCAATAAAGCAATCAGCACAGCGACTGTAACGATTCTTAGCGACATTTCTTTTTCTCTCTAATCTCTGTTTTGCTCGACGCTTATTGGACGCCAGGCGGAGTGATTTGAATGGAAACTTGCCCTAACTCTGTCTTCCCGGAGAGTTGAACTTGTTCAGATTTTTTTGGAGGCCATGAAAAAGGAACTCGAACCAGTTCACGTCCCCCAACTTCCCGGGCAGCCTCCACAACAATGTTGTATTTTCCCGGCTTAAGTTCGCTTAAATCTTTGTTGGTCAAGCGAATGAGGTGTTTCCCCACACCACGAGTCGCCCCCGAAACAGCGTCAACGGACGAGTCCATTTTTCGACCGCCGCGACGCCACCATTGCCGCATGTCGGGAAGCCATTTTTCACCGTGACCTTCTGCATTCGCTCCCTGCTGATACCAGACGGAAACATGTTTGACCAACTTCCGTGAACCATCTTCAATCCATACTGCGACGTAAGGTCGGTGATACTCGCGAACTTTCAAACGAGGGAGTTCAACTGTCACCAACAAAGGAACGGACTCTTTTGAACTTGCATCGTTGAGAGGAGGTGGAGCCCCCAGCAAACTCAAGGTCGTCACGCAGGTGAACAGAACTAAGCAAGGAACTGGAACAATCCACTTCTGTCTGATCAACACGTCTGATTGCTTTGTCATAGTTACACTTAAAAGAAACTTATGGAGTTAAACAGGTAATCAGCTTCGTCTCTCTGGAGCCAGATCGAAAACTTGCGAACGGTCACTTTCCTCAGCCTTTCAGCGAGCAAACTCAGGTTTCAGGACCAGTTCCAATCAGCCAGGGATCAATAGGTGAATTTGCCCTTTCCTTTTTTCCCTTTCGAATTTTGCCAGGAATAGTTAATGACTCCTGGCTCTTGTTCGACTGTGATCGTGTACTCAGCACCTTGAGAATTGGTTCCCTTGGCGGTATAGCCCCCATTCTCTGTCGGGGTCAGGTCAAGTGAGGTCAACTTCAGTTCATCTGTAATGAAAAACCGAATTTGATTTTCATTGCCGACACCAGCGGCAGCAGCTTCCGCTTCTGCCTCAGTTAACTCCCTCTTCCCTCCTGAGTCGCCGCCACAGCCATAGATCAAAGGGATGATGATCAACAGGTAATACATTTTACGCATCGAATTTCCTGATACTTCGTCAAAGTGTTCGCTTGAGAATTCGTTAATGTTCCAGGTTCGATTCTGTACGAATGAACCGGGATTGGATTCGCCATAGAGCATCTTTCAAATTGGTCTTCGGTTTCGAGATAGCCCCGGGGGGAAGAAAACTCCCCCCCCCAAGACGCAGCGATATGACAGCAGACCAATCGTGAAATCTCTCTAGAATGGCGACTCGACTTCTCCACCCTGTCTCGTCCAGGCCCCTCGATACACATTGAGATCGACCGAATCACTAATGAAGTGCACGCTGCCATCCATAAACAGGAACTGAGCACCTCCAGTGTGGTAACTTCGTGCAGCAGTCAGCTTGGACGATCCACTCACTGCATCAGGAATCTCACTATTCGGTGTCAGAAAGCCATTCATGACTGGACCAAATGGGACGACGCCTCTCATCCAGGAAATCAAACGAGATCCATCGGTGTTGGTATAGGGGCCGGGTGCTGCGACTTCTGTATACCCGCCTGTCATACGATAGAGTCTGGGATCGTTTTCGGTCCCACTCGCTGCAACCCCCGGACCACGTGTCGATTCAGCGAATGCGATCGTATTAGAGGTTCCATCAACGCAGTCACGAATTTTTGTTTTCGACGAACACCAGAACAAACCGTTTCCAGGATAAATGGGGTGGATCTGGCTGGTGGTTGTTTCGGTACCGTCACTCTGATTTGCTGCATAATTGCAGCCTGCATACTCAAAGGTGTTTTGAATAGGATCAATTGAGACCGCAGGTGCAGGGTCACTGGGGCAGAGGAACATGGGAATGACCGTCCGCGCCACAGGAATCATCTCATTGGGGAGGGGCTCAATTGCGGGATGTCCCAAGTGAAGATTCCAGTCAATCAGACTTTGAAGATTTGCCTGATCTATGTAAGGCAAGAGTCGTGCGAGCGGAGAGAAATCATCCGGATAGCCTGCCGGCAAACTGTTTCCTGCACTGGGAAGTACTTCACCGTAGGTACTCATATAACTATGAAGCGCCAGCCCGATCTGTTTGAGGTTATTTTTACACTGCGTGCGGCGAGCAGCTTCGCGAGCCTGTTGAACAGCAGGGAGCAGGAGGGCAACCAGAATCGCAATAATTGCAATCACAACAAGCAGTTCGATAAGCGTGAAGCCTCGTTGTCTCTTGCGGACGTTGAGGGAAAACATGGTCAATACTCCAAAAGTTAAAGTAAAAGGATTCTGCTTATCCGGATCGCTGGCTAACGAACAAATTCAATGACGTGTGGCTGGCAGGAGTTGCAAGTTCGTAAATTTCTGTTTTTGATTCGAACCATTCCGAAAACCTCTGGAAGAGCCGCATTCCTCAACATTTGAGAGTGCGATTTCAATTTTCAGAATCAGTTCTAAATAAGTCGCCTCGCGCTCAATCTAATTTTGCGAGAGGAAACTTTGAGACGGTGATCTCCAAAGCCGTGCGTTGGAATGCCGACGCCTGACGATGGAACAAAGGGAACAAAACAACGAGACGGCCCAAGGACTTTTCTCAGCGATTGATCGCTTGGACAGTTTCGACGTAATCAAATCTCGATCGAGCCGTTGCTCCGCAATCGAGTCGCCTCTCCGATCCTTTAGGTTCATCAACGAGCCCGTCAGCAACTGAGACTCAGTATCAGATTGTGACATTTCAAAGACCTGCGATCAGGAGGGAAAAGTGTGGCTAAAAAAGGAAGGCGGGCAGCTGCGTAAAGGTTGAAAACAGTCTTATTCGGCGGAGGTGTTTAACACGAACCGAAGCGATTCTATTAAAGCGAATGGAACCACCGAGCCGTGATCTTCACCAGGAAATTCGCGATAGCTGAAAGTGAATTGCTCCGCTTCCAGACTTGCGAGCCGCTCCGCGAAATCTTTTGTATTGCCGAAAGTTTTCTTCGCAGCGGTGGGAGCGAGTAAAGCAGCCGGTCCACCATCTTCAGTCAACTCAAGCTCGCCGAGAGTAATGAGCAGTCGTTTACGAGAATCGAACTCTACGACACTGGTGGAAAATTGTTTTTCGGCTTTCAAAGTTGCGTAATCGTTCCACCACACAGAGGGACTGGCAGCGATATAATTTTGAAAGGCATCTGGTCGACTGAACAGCGTATGTAATACGAATAATCCTCCAAACGAATGCCCATAAATCGCTTGGCGAGACCTGTCAATCCGAACGCGACTCTCGATGTGAGGTTTTAATTCGCCCTGAATGAAATCCAGAAATTCATCCGCTCCTCCGGACTTCGGCCACTCTCGACCTCCAGGTCGACGAGGAAGATTCTCTGGTAACGCTGGAGTGGTTAGATCGTAGGTTCGCCTCTTGAAATCGTAAGGGCCTTCAGTTGGATATCCGATTCCAACCAGCACGACTGGCGTCGACTTCAGACCTGCTCGACCACGTGATTGATGTCGTTGAGCTTCCACCAAAGTCCCAAAGTTTGCGTTCGCATCCAACACATACAACACAGAATAGCCATCAACCGATGCTGGACCTTTGGGCTCGGAAATGAAAATCCGATAGACACTTCCTCGCCGGGACGTGAAGTCAAACACTTCGGTCTGAGCCAATGTGAACTCCCCGAGCGAATGGACATCTGCTTGAGTCACTGCCGGCGGCTCAGATCCGTACGAAAGATTCACTGAAAACAAGACGAGAAACATGCTCATCCTGCATTTGCTCAAACAATTTTCTAAGTGACAATTCATCTTTATTACATTGAAACACACGATGGAAGCAGCCTCCCAACGTGCAAGTAGGAAATCATCCAGAACACTTCCGTGCCTATTGCGTCCGTGAAGAGTACATTCCATATAATGAATCACCCTTGTTCACGTGACAGGTTGTGTACGCATTTTCAAAGCTGATCAAAAGGAAGTCATCAACGCATTTTCTGTACCGGAAAAACAACATCAAACCACCAGCATCAGTATTTTTTGTCATTCAATGTTTTTGAATTGACGTTCGCATTCAACCTCTTGAGGAACAACAAATTGCTGGTAAACCGCCTTCGACACGGACAGATATGCAAACCAGGCTGTTCGAAAATCAGGTGACGAAGAGTTCGTCACCAATGGCGAATTTCTCGCCTGACCGAATCTTTCCGACTCTGCATACGAGTCACTCTCCTCTTAACTTTCGACACCGCTTATTTCGCTCCCAGTCATTTCGCTTCCAGACAATGCGAATGAAGTCGATGCCTCTCACAAGACTGAATTTCATTCAACCGATTGACTGTTCAGTGCGCGAGGCTCCTTTCTTATGGCACCCAAATCGCCCAGGCAGCGATCAGGACAATGGCCCCCACGACAGCTGTGACAATGCCAGACATTCGACGACGACGAACGTAAAACAGTAAGCCGAATCCAGACAGCGAAAGCAGCATCGTGACGATAGCGGAGATATCGATCACCCAACTCCATTCGCGCCCGGTGTCTCGTCCTTTGTGCAGGTCATTCATGATGGCCATGATCCCGCTGGAAGTCTCAGTCAACATGTACTCACCATTTCCGTGATCAAGAAAAACATCAGCGGCGTACCCTGGACCTTTGTAGACGACCATGCATTCAAACTCATCAACATCAAATTCCGAAACTTTCCCCTTCAGTCGATGCTCCGCCCTCAGCCATTCACTGATCGCCAACTTGTCGACTGTGACCTCGATTTCTTCGCCATCTTCGACCTCAGTGTTCATGCTGAGCCCAATGACCTCTTCAGGAACTGTTCCCTGAAAATCTTGAATCTGCTGCTCGCTCGCACCAAACCAGGTGGGGTGATTGAGCGTAATCCCTGTGAATGCGAAGAACATCAACGTCGCAAAACCGAGCATGGAGATGTAGATATGCACCCAGCGAAATGCCGCCGCACTCTTCGCGTACCAGCTACGTTTTCGAGCAGGTCTCGGCCCCCGTCGCTCCGGCAATGGATCAGCCGGCGCCTTCGCCGAAACAGTATGAGGTTCTTCAGTCTGCATATCTTGAAAATGTTGAAAGTCGCTCGTGACCCACAATGGGGAAAAGTGGTTGAGTCACCTAACTAGGATTTTGAGGCAGGAGGCCAAAAAGGGCCTGAGTTGATGCTGGTGAACGCGCCACAATGACTCTGACTCCGAAGGGCTCAGAAAATCAGAACAATTGTCATTGAACTCGTTGTGATTGCTTGGCTTCACTCCTGAACGTATTTGATCGAGACTGCACATGTCGCTAGAGCAGCTTGCTCTACCATGTCCTCGTGAAGAACGCATTTCTCTAACAAAAAGCTGTTCGCCACGAGGCAGGACTACCACACCTTTACAAAAACCGCTCTAGTGCCTGACCGAACAAACAAACACTTATTGAGACTGAGTCTCAGTGTCGAAACACGATAGTAAGTGATGGACAAAATTCAAGTAGACAATGCAAATTATTCCTGAAAATCCAAATTCCGGAACCGAGTGCGAAATTGAATATTTCACGTAACCCGTTGAAAATGTTGCAGTTCGGTAGCGAGGTCAGCACTCGATTATGATTCCGATTGCTTCCGTGACATTTTCTCAAATCGTTTCACAAAGAATCCGGACCTCTCTGCAACAGCTCCAGAGGGCGCGTTCTGGATATCGTAAACGCAGGCCAAATGGCGACTCCGATCCCCAGTGCGAGCAAGAAGATCATACCGATTGTGATCGGGAACCACGGGATGACGACAGGTGGATGCAGCCCCCCGAAGAAGCTGACGTACTGTGCCATTCCGCAGCCACACCAGCCTGCAAGAATTCCGAATCCAAGACTGAGCAAACCAGCGACGCAGGAAATCAGCAGTCCTTCCACAAGGATTGCTCTGGCAAGTTCGGAACTGGTAAAACCAATCGCGCGCAGGACTCCGAATTCCCAACGTCGACTTCGAATCGATGCAATGAGGACGTTGAGGACTCCCAGCGAGGCGATCAGAAGTGCTATCAAAGGCAAGGTGCTGATCAACCAGATCCAGCGGCGTGCAATCCCACTCAAGTGATCACGGATTCCCTGAACAGTGATGACGCGGAATCCAAGATTCTCTGAAGCTGGCTGAGCATGCGCACTCTCATCCGTCTGCAATTCCGCCAGACCTGTTTCCACTGCTTCGAGGACAGCTTTCGAATCTGCCTCTGTCTCAGCGAAAGAGAACCAGACGTGCGTTGGATTAGGAATATCGAAATCCGTAGAGACCGATTGATAGTCCGAAAAGATTAATGCCGCTGCTCGATGAGTGCGCGGACGCATTCCCGTTAACTTGGTTTGCCAATGCCAGCCCGGCAATCGTACGGCTCCAGCAATCTTGTAACTCACCGGCTGTTCAGAATTTTCAGGAGGAACCAGAGTGATCGAGTCTCCGAGGGTCAGACCTGTTTCGTTCAAAAAATGATCGGGAACAACGCAAGCTCTTCCCGATTGCATTTGCTTGCCCGACAGCATCTGGTTTATTGCCTCCTGCGGAGTTCCAGCCACCCAATCGAGTTCCAACAATGGAGACTCTGCACCGAAGGCACTTTGCGGATCAAGCCCGACGATGATGACATTATCCTGCCGCGTCACCGATGCACGTTCGGTGCTGCCAGTGATATCTTCCAGGAGACGTGGCTGTTCGACTGCGAGTGCAAGACAACGATTCAAGTCAACTCCTGGCAGGTCTGCAATTTGAGAGACGTCCTGAGAAACGTTCCCGTTTGCAAACCCTTCTTCGAAAGCAATGATCGCATCTGGAGTCCATTCTCCCGGGACGAAAGCCTGTAGCATCGTGAATCCCCAAACCTGAATGCCGATGAAAAGTCCAAGCCCGAATGCCATCGAGATTGCTGCTCCAACCGTCCTCCACAAATGGCTTGTGATCTGACTCGCAAGCAATTTCGGATCGAGAGCAAACAGTCTTGCAAGGACAGGACTAACGCAACGGTCAACGAACTCTACAATCGCAGGAGCAAGTAGAACGACACCAACGGACATGCATGCAAATCCAATTCCCATCGCCAGATAAATGCTTGCTTCAGTCTGAGGAATTCCAAACGTCAATATGGGGTTGAGAGCGATAAAGACTAAACCGATCAGAGCGAGCTTTGCTGAAGCTTTTTTCCCTTCTGTCGATTGTTGTGGTGGAGTCATCGCATCAATTGGTCGCACACGTGTCGCACGCCAAGCTGGAATAATCGCAGCGAGTAATCCTCCACCGAAAGCTGCAACTGCGGAAAGAATAAGACTCGATTTCCCGAAGGCAACTCCGTGATAAAGCAACCGTGCGAACACCGCTCCGGTAACCTGCAGCAGCAACCACCCGACGAGAATTCCTCCCAGAAAACCGAGTACTCCCAGACAGAGGCCTTCTATCGCGATCAAAGTCGCGACTTGCCGCCGAGTCAATGTAATCGCTCGCAAAATTGCATACTGACGAGTTCGTTCAGTGCCCCCGGTGCTGAGTGTGCAAAAAATCACCAGCATGGCAACGAGCATGGCGATGGCTGTCGCGACATAGGATTGGAGCCGCACGTTCCGAGCTGCTGCCGCCTGATCGAGTGCTTCTTCGATTTCGAAGGCTTCCTGAAATTGCACAGGAGTAGAATATCGGCTCAGTTTTGGGGACCAGCCAAAGCGAAAACTGGTGAGATCGGCTTCCGGAGCTAAAGAAATTCCTAAGAGGCTGATTCGCTCAGGCTCATCAAAGAGTTTGTTCGCCAGAGTCGTCGAGATGAATGCCTCCCCTGAACTGGGAGAAAGAATCGGGATCGCAGCGACTCCTGCCCCAGGAAGCGATGGGGCATTGACAATGCCCACGATACGCAGCTTGAGACCGTCATCGCTGAGGAGATTGCCCTGAGCAACTTCGACCCGAATTTCATCATTCAAAGAGAGGCCGCGGCGCTCAGCGACATCGGCACGGATCACCACATCATTTGCATTGCCTACCTCAGTATTTAGCCATCTCCCCTGCTGCATGTCATAAGGAGGTTCCTTGGTTTTCACAGCCAGAAACAGCAGTTCGGGCAACAATGAATTCGGCCCGGCCCCTGGTCCGCTTCCAGTTAGACTTTGACGGTCTTGATTCGGCGAAAATGAACTGAGTTTGCCCTCTTCGCTTCGCGACCGCGTGCGAATTCCCAACCGTTTTGCCCACATGGGATCTGCGATAGCTACAGCTGGATCATTACTTAGATCGGTAATCACTTCATCTGGCACCGAGTCTTTTGCGTCCATACTGATCGGGGCGATTGCTAATTCGTATCGCCCCAACGCGAGGTTTGCGTACTCGTCGTACGTTCTGTGAAGAGCCTCGTATCCGCTTGCGGTCCAAACCACCATACAGATCGCAGCGGCTGTTCCCAATGTTGTCAGCACGAGACGAATCGGATGCTCGCACAGGAATGCAACTGCAAGCTTGAAGACCTGAGTCATATCACGAGACCTCCAATGCTTGAAGCGAATCCTGATAATTCGTCGCCACAGCTTGTGGATCATGAAGTCCGTCTGTTCGGAACTCCGCCTGATTCAAACCATCTTTGAGAACGACCACACGATCCGCCCACATCGCGACATGAGGTTCATGCGTGACGATCACAATCGTTCGCTGTTGTTCATCACAAAGTTCCCGCAACAGCTGGCAGATTTGTTGGCCCGTAACGGAATCGAGACTCCCTGTTGGTTCGTCCGCCAACAGGATGTCAGGATTGCAGATGAGAGCCCGTGCAATGGCGATCCGCTGTTGTTCCCCACCGGAGAGCGCGCCCGGTTTATGAGATCGACGTGCAGCGATCCCCAGTCGTTCCAGAAGCCCTTCTACTTGTTGATCAAGTCCCACTCCACCAGAAGCGGGAAGCCGAATATTGTCCTCAGCGGTCAAGCTGGGGATGAGATTGAATGACTGAAAAACCAAACCTAAATGCCGTTGACGAAAACGGGTTAGCGGCACATCAGACAGTTCCGCAAGGTCTTGCCCAGCAATGAGAACACGCCCACCATCAATCTCAGTCAGTCCGGCAATGGCATGCAGCAATGTACTTTTTCCCGAACCTGAAGCTCCCATAATGGCAATAAATTCACCGCTTTGCACCGTCAAGCTGACACCTCGCAAAGCGTTGACGATACTTTCTCCCTGACGATATGTCTTGACGACGTCGACCACCTGTAATGGCGCCGGTATTACTGTTTCTCTCACGATATTGATTGACCTACTTTGTATTTGCCACGCTGAAGCACCAAGCGGCGATGAATTCGCCACAACTGGCGATAATCCCACCAACCGTGAGCGGCGAATTGCCCTCTCAGTTTTTGAACTTTGGCTTTTCTGTAATTAGAACCAGTCCGAAAACCTCTGCAATCACCGCTTCCCTCAATGCTTGGGAGAGCAATTTCAGGTTTCAGGATCAGTTCTAAATTAAGACTCTGGCTCAATCCGACGGGAAGTTCTTCTAGTTGAACTCCAGGCGAAAAACCTACGACTCCTCGGACAGCAAATGAAATACCAAAGCGAACATGTCGGCTCAGGAGCCTGATGTGATTTCAATGGCACATGAATTGCCATCGATGAGTGGGAGAGGTCAGAGATCGTCTCCTCTGCAGCGTGCTTATGCGTGCAAATCGGGGGGAGCAAATGCAGGACTTCAATGCCCTATGCAGACTCCACATCTCGTCAATCAAAACCATCTTTTAACAACTGGAGACATTCGTGTCAGTGGAATCCCCGCCTCCGCTTCGAGTCGAACAACTTTCCAAACAATTTCGACAAGGGGCCAGTCTTGTCAACGCACTCACGGAGTTCGACTTAACTGTCCACCAAGGTGAGTTCGTCGCCATCATGGGCGCCAGCGGTTCCGGAAAAAGTACGCTGCTTCATCTGATGGCGGGTTTAACACGACCTGACACTGGTCGGGTCTGCGTCGAAGGTCAGGAACTCGCAAAACTCTCAGATGCAGCTTTGACTCGCTTTCGCCGACGCAGGATTGGAATTGTCTTTCAATCTCTAAATTTGATCCCCGCTCTCAATGTCGACGAGAACATCTCTGTGCCATTGCAGGCGGACAATGCTCCCTCAGAAGCGTACCAGAAGGTCGACAAAATCGTAGAGCGGTTGGGGCTCTCCGGTCGGCGGACTCATCGCCCCGGTTCCTTAAGTGGTGGTGAGCAGCAGCGTGTCGCAATTGCCCGAGCGTTAATTCCTGACCCCGCTCTGATTCTTGCCGATGAACCGACAGGCAATCTCGATTCCGTCAACAGCGAAAACATCTGCCGAATCCTGCAACAGCTGAATCGCGAAGATGAACGGGCGATTGTCTTGGTGACTCATGAACCGGAGGTCGCGATGTGGGCAGATCGCATCGTAATCCTGAAGGATGGAGAGTTGCTCAGCGAACTGGCCACGAACGATTTTTCCTCCCCGCAATCATTGGCAACCGCCTATCATGAATTAGTCGGCACAACAGAACAACAGGTGCTGACCTCATGAAAAGTTTGAATCTGATTCGCAAACTGGTCGTCTCACAAATGCGGCTGCACCCTACTAGAGCGATCATCACTATTGTCGGCTTCATCGCCTCCACATGTGCAGTCGTCTGGGTAGTCAGTGGGTACGATTCCCTCGTTGCGCAGTTTGACGAAAATGCCCAGAAGTATCTGGGTCGGTATGACGTCCTGGTACTCCCAGCTGGTCCTCCGGGATCACTCAGCGCTGTTAATCAAACAGTCGTCGAGTCGTTGACAAATGATCCCGGTGTGCTGGAACTCAATCCGATCACTCAGTCACGTGTTTCAGTGACGCGTGCCAGTCAACCTGACGATCAAGAGGAAAAAGAGACGCCGCTCGGCCTCTTAATCGGCTCACGTCCGCCGGTGAACGGGGCTCCCCCTGTCGACCCTATTCTTGTCAGCACCCCCGCAGTGGAAGCTCCCTATGATATGGTCGACGGTGAATGGTTTGCTGATCAAGACGAGAGTGATCTTCCCTCAGCCATCATCAGCGAAGGTGCAGCAGAACAGATCAACGTTTCAGTCGGCGATGAGGTCCTGATTACTTCGATTGCCAATCAAAAACGGCTTCGCATTGTCGGTATCGTCGAACAGGCTCAGGACACGCCATCCTTAGCAAGTGAACAGGGAGGCCGAGGCGGCCCTGGTCGCGGAAAACCAGATGGGGAAAAAGAGAAGCCAAAACAAAAGAACGCCCGTGAAGATTCTAAAAGTACCGAAATAGCCGCTGGGGAAACCACGGAAAACTTGACACCTGCTGAAGAAAACCCAACATCAAAAACACAACTGGGACTTCCGAACGCATATGTTCAAGGTCCAGCCACCAACGCAGTTTATGTTCGTCCAGAGATTGCGGAACAGATCAATGGATTTCCTGCACGGGCGAATGTTCTGCAAATCGCGTTGCGGGATGGAGTGACCACATCCGAATTCGAATCTGTCTGGAAGTCGAAATTCAAAGCGGCGAGTCCTCCGTTGCGGATCGTTGATTACGATACCGTTCGGAGCGGGATGGAGTCGACGCGCTCAATCTCGGGGCAACGTTCACAAGCCTGGGCAGCGACGGGAATGGCATCAATTGCAGCTGTCTTTATCATCTTTTCAACACTCAGCATGGGAGTCAGCGAACGAGCGCGAGAGTTCGCGATGCTGCGTGCGATTGCCCTGACCCGCAGCCAACTCGCGGGGATCATCGCACTTGAAAGCGTGACGCTCGCCCTGTTCGGTTGGATCGGTGGATTATTGGCAGGCTGGGTTTTACTCACAGTTGGCAATCAATTATTGCCGAGTCTGTTTCATTCCAGTGTCACCTTGGGATGGACTTGTGTTCTGTTGAGTGGAATCACCGTTTTGGCCGGAGCACTTGGAGCAGCTATCATCCCGGCGTGGAGAGCGATGAGAATCAAACCTCTTGATGCAATGACGACACAAACCAAAACTCCACATACTCGCTGGTGGATTTTTCTCGGCTGTGCTGGAATTGTTCTCGCAGCATCCGCGCCGCTATCGGTCTTCTTTATCCCCATGTCTGACACAATGAAGACCTGGACCTATTCGTTCGTCACCTGGCCGGCGCTGTTAGTCGGCATGATTCTGCTAACTCCAGCTGTCGTTTTATTGTGTGAACGCCTCTTTGGCCCGCTGGTCACACGACTTTTGGGACTCGATCCACGTCTAGTGCGAACACAACTTTCGAGCAACATGTGGCGGACCATCGGAGCGACACTCGCCCTGTCACTCGGTTTGGCTCTCTTCGCATCCACACAAACCTGGGGCTATTCGATGCTGCAACCATTCCTTCCCGGTGATTGGCTCCCAGATATGCTGGTCGCGTTCCATCCGGTCGGGCTTGATGAAGATGGAATTGAAGCAGTCAAGCAAGTGAAGGGTGTGAAACCTGACAAGGTGATGCCGCTGGCGATTGAGCAAACACAATTTGACTGGAGTGATGCCGAGAATCCGGGGCTGAGGCAAGACAACGCAGTAATCTTTGGGCTTGAACCTGAACGAGCTTTCGGAACCGACCATCCTTTCCTCGATGTGAACTTCGTGGAAGGAGATCGCCAGAGCATTATCGAAGCACTTGCAACAGGTGAAGGTTGTGTGATTTCAGAAGACTTTCAGATGAGCACTGGCTTCAAAGTCGGAGATGAGCTCAGTTTTTCACCACCGAACACCGAGGGAGAAACCGTCACTTACCGCATCGCCGGAGTGGTCTCACTTCCAGGCTGGCATTGGATCACGAAGTTTTCTGGAGTTCGTCGCCACTTCGTCCGGACAGCGACAATGATTTTTGCCAGTCGAAGACAAGTGCAGAAAGACTTCCACCTCGCACGAAATGAATTCTACTGGCTGAATCTGGATGGATCTGCTCTGTTATCTTCTATCGAAGCGGACATGCAGAAAATCGCGGAAAGCAATTCTGGAGGAACTTTTCAGGCAACCGATGTTGGCGAAGTGACAGCGTATCGTCCTTTCGCACGTGCGACTGCGACTGAAACTGTGCGTCGAGCCATTTCGCTGCATGCCGATGCCACAATTTGGCGAATGAGTCAACTGCCGCTTGTAACGCTGATCATCATGTCACTCGCTGTGGCAAATGCCATCTTCGCTTCAGTCCGATCGCGTACTTGGGAATTCGGCATTTTGCGGTCTGTTGGAATTACTCGCTGGCAACTCGTGCGGCTAATCATTACAGAAACGATTCTCATTGGTCTGGTCGCATGCATACTCAGTCTTGCCTTCGGCCTGACCGCCGGCTGGTGCGGTGTTGGCATGGCGCAGTACGGCCGCTGGTTTGCAGGACCGGCAACATTTCTGATTCCGTGGAAACAACTGGCGTTCGGATTTTCAATCACCCTCGCCTTATGCCTCCTCGCCGGTCTGTGGCCTGCGATCCGTTCCGGACGAGCAGAACCGTTAACGCTCCTGAAGGCAGGACGGAGTTCAATTTGAATCGTTCTCCAAACAGGCAATGACGTCATAGCTCGCTGAATTGCTAACACGATTACGCCAGCCCAAATCACTTAAAGGCTGACAACAGAAACTGGGCCTCACCCATGACGTCCTCAGGCTATTTACCTTATTTGCCGCCCCTGCGAAGACCACCTTCACGATCTTATAGACTGCTCTCCACAAAACAGCGTGAAAGAATCAGCATTGGCTATGCTCAATTCCAGATGTCTGTTTTTAGGATTCCGTCGTTCCCTTCGACGAGAATAAGGGGCAGTTATTACTGACAAAACTAGAGAAGACGCCCTTTTCGATGTCCTGCAGGCTGACCTTCAGAATGGATCTCCGGTCACGAAACTGAGACGCTGAGACGATCGATCAAAGAATCGTGAGAGTCCGATATTGCGAATCAGACATCGCGCGCAGTTTCTCACTGCTTTTCTATTCAATCCGACGATCGACCTTTGTGAGTTTGAACATTGCGAAGGCCTGCCTCGAGTTCTGCTAAACGCCGCTTGAGAAATTGATGAGAGATCTCACGAGCTTTGGCTTGGTCGGCTGCGTCGTAGTCCCAAAACTCCTGAATGATTGCTTCGCACTCGGGATAATGAGTCCCGTCGTCGCCGACTCGTTTGCGAGTCTCCGCAAGAGCCTGTTTGAGATTGAGTACGAGTTCCGTGTTTTGGGGATCGTGGTAGATGTTCCGAGTCTCATGGGGATCATTCACCAGATCGTATAACTCCCAGCCAGGTGGAGTTTGGTAACCGCCGTCGTAATTACAGCCGTAATAGTAAATGAGCTTATGACTTTTCGTACGGATGCCGACATGTGCCGGGTTGTCATGGTGAACCATGTGCATCCAATACCGATAATAAGCTTCTTGCTTCCAGTCTTTCGCTTCTTTTCCTGTCTCCAGAAGTGACTTGAAGGAGCGTCCCTGAACAGATTTCGGGATCTCAGCAGCTGCGAAATCAAGCATCGTCGGAGCGTAATCAACGTTTTCGATAATCGTATCGAATCGTTGCCCCGCTTTGACGGTCTTCGGATATCGGACTAGAAACGGCATTTGTTGCGACTCTTCATACATCCAACGTTTGTCCTGGTAATCATGCTCTCCCAGCATGAAGCCCTGGTCGCCGGTATAAATGATTACGGTGTTGTCGATCTGTCCCGTCTCTTCAAGATATGCGAACAACCGACCGAGATTGTCGTCGATGCCCTTCACACACCGCAGATATTTTTTCAAGTAGGCATTGTAAGTGAGTCGCGTGTTCTCCTCGTCACTATAGTTCGCTGGGTTATAGTTATCCGGAAACTCAGCGGGGTACATGCTCGGCAGGTCTCGCAGATAGGACCGCCTTGGATTTCTTGAACCAATCGACGTTCCGATGTGGGGAATCAGTTCGTCATTCGCACCGCGTGTCGCGATTGATCCAAAGTCCTCATGACGAGTCCAAAGGGTATCTGGCTCCGGGATCTCGACATCCGCCAAATACGATTCGTACCTCGCTGCATTGTCGAAATAATCGTGCGGAGCCTTGTAATGATGCATCAGGAAGAACGGCTTGTCCGGATCACGACCTGTCTTGAGCCAATCCAGAGTCAAATCGGTAATGGCATCAGTCACATGTTTGTTGTCGAACTGAATTGTGTTCTTCCCCCAAGGCTTGTCGCCGCGGATGCGAAACTTAGGATTGTGGTATTCGCCCTGTCCGGGAAGAACGCAGTAGTAGTCGAAATCAGCCGGTTCAACTTTCAGATGCCACTTTCCGATCATTGCCGTTTGGTAACCAGCCTTCCGCATCTGAATGGGAAGCATCTGGTCGCCTGGCTCGACTTTCCCACTGAGGTCGAACGCTCCGTTGACGTGGTTGTATTGACCGGTCAGCACGCAAGCTCTTGTGGGTGAGCAAATTGAATTTGTGCAGAACGCATTCGTAAACAGAGCGCCCTCATTCGCCAAACGATCAATGTTTGGAGTAGGAGCGATTTCCGCAAGTCGACTTCCATAGGCGGAAATTCCATGCGCCGCATGGTCGTCCGACATGATGAAAAGAATGTTTGGCCCCTGCTCCGCACTGGCAACCGAAGGGAACAGAATTCCGACAAGTAATATCCAGGTCCGCATGATAATTTTCTCTCGATGCTATTTCTGTTTGATTGGATTGCGAGGCCTGCGGCCTGAACTTCAATGAACTTTTCCGGGACCGTGAAAAACGCGTTTCTCTACTTAAAACGCTGTTCGCCACAAGGCAGAAACTGAACCCGAATTTAAGATTTGATCTAGGCAATGATCTCCGGTATCAACTCACCGCCAAACTGTGAGAGTTGCTTGTAGCGACCTGCGTGGAAGTAGGTCAATTTGTTGTCGTCCAGCCCCATCAGATGCAGCATCGTGATATGTACATCCCGGATTGGATGAACAACTTCCACCGCTTCAGAACCGATTTCGTCGGTCGCCCCCACAACACTCCCGGCTTTTGTCCCTCCCCCTGCGAACCACATATTCATTGCGTCAGCGTTATGACCTCGCCCCAGTGCAGTGACTCCGCCTCGATAGTTATTGTCAGGAGTTCGTCCAAATTCTCCGGTCCAGACAACCAACGTGTCGTCAAGAAGTCCTCGCATTTTCAAATCTTTGATCAGAGCCGCAATCGGTTGATCGACACTGGCGATTCGAGAGGCATGGCCTTTTTCAAGGTAGTCATGGCTGTCCCATCCCCCAGCGAAAATTTGCACAAACCGAACGCCCTCTTCGACAAGACGACGAGCCATCATGCATTGCCTCCCGAAACTGGCAGTCTCTTTGCGATCAAGTCCGTATGCCTCTTGAAGATGTTTCGGTTCGCGATCAATATCAATGATTCCTGGAACTGCCATCTGCATTCGGTAAGCCAATTCATAACTTTCCATTCGAGCCGCCAGTTCCGCATGTTCAGGGTGCTCCTGCGCATGAGCTTGATTCAACATCGCCAGCTGATCAAGCGCCTTTCGCTGATGCTCCCGAGTCTTGTACTTCGGCGGGTTGAGATCCAGAATCGGTGAGCCAGTTGAACGGAGACGCGTCCCCTGAAAGTGAGCAGGGAGAAAACCATTCGTCCAATTCGCTGGACCAGCTTGAGGCAATGCGAGCTCAGTCATCACTACGTAACCGGGCAGGTTTCGATTCTCCGATCCAAGACCGTAAGTCATCCACGCTCCGACCCCCGGATCGCCGCCCAGTCTGCTGCCGGTATTCATATGCAGAAGTGCTTCAGGATGATTGAGAGACTCAGCCTTGCAGCCTCGGTACACGCAAAGCTCGTCAGCAACTTCCGGATCTGCCAAGTACTTCCACTGATCAGACATCTCAATACCGGAGTTGCCGACTTTGCGAGACTTGAACGGGCTACCCACGAAAAACCGCTTCCCTGTCGCAAGTCCTTTAGTTCGAGTCGACTCGCCAAGATGAAGCTTCGTCAGTGCAGGTTTAGGATCGAACGTGTCGATGTGTGACGGCCCACCCTCCATAAAGAGCATAATGACAGCCTTGGCTTTCGGCTTGTGCATCGGCTGCTGAGTGGCGAGTGGCCCTTCGCGGTTCTCTGCTTGCAAAGCTGTCATTGCGACGGCCCCCAATGACGAACCAAGGCCGTACAAAAATTCACGTCGGTGTAGAGTTGACATACGTCGTCCATTCAGTTTTGAGAGTGAGTGATGTATCGAACCAGCCTGAACTTTCTGCATTCGTCGCTGTCCTCAATGCTTTGTAGAGAGGCTCAGTACACGTACAGAAATTCATTCGAGTTCAACAACAACAAACAGACGTCAGCTAATGCTCTGGTTTCCGATGAGACCGTCCATGGCTTTGGATCGGGAACGTAGTCTTCATAAACATTCAATTTTTCAATGAACTCAAACGGCTCACCAGTAAACTCTTCAACGAGCGATCGCACGACTTGAGTTGGGTACTCGACCGTCTCGGGCTGATGCTTTTTGTGATACACCTGCATTTCCTTAAGGTATCCGTGCAATCGCGACAACTCCACTGCCTTTGGCTCGCGAGCAAAGGCAAGCTGCAAAGCCCGCCGAATTTGCTGAACCGTGTCGGTCGGTTGTTCCTTTTGTAATCGCAGTGCAAATGCAATCGATCGATCAGTCATCACATCACTGTTGAGCAAAGTAAATGCCTGAGGCGTGACAGCAGCCGAGTCACGCATTTCACAAGATTCGTTAGGATTCGGTTGATTCATGATTTCGAGAAGTGGATCGGCCTGCCCTCGCACGCGGTAAGCATAAATCGTTCTACGATTCCGTTCTGCAGGTGTCCTTGAAGGCTGGTAAGCAGGAGCAATCGAAAACTGAATCATCCGGGGCTGAAGAGCCACTTCCATGTTGATCTCAGGCATAATGGGAACACCTCCCAATTCCCGGTTGAGTTCTCCACTGATCAACAAGGTGCTGTCGCGCAACTCTTCAGCAGTAAGTCTGCGAGGAGGAAACGACGCCAGCAGATCGCTGTTTGGATCGACGGTCGCCTGCTTCTCGGACTCGAACGGCCTGCTAGATCGCTGATAGACTTCCGACGACATAATGAGCCGATGTAATCGTTTTATCTTCCACCCATTCTCAATGAAGTCAGCTGTCAACCAGTCTAACAATTCAGGATGCGTCGGTTTGCCTCCCTTTGCACCAAAGTTATTGGCTGTCTTTACGATCCCTTTACCAAAATGATATTGCCACACACGATTGACAATCGACCGCGCGGTCAAAGGGTTCGCGTCATCCGTGATCCATTCCGCAAGAGCAAGCCGACGACCTGCAAGTCCGTCAGTGATATTCCACGGACTGTCGGAGCCCGGACTGGCTGGAACCCCGGTGGCACTTAGTACGCCCGGCGAAACTGCTTCAGTTGGTGCATCCAATGCCCCTCCTGCCAGGATGAAGTTTTCCGGGCGCCAGTTTTCATTGATGTTCTTCGGACGACGAAGTGCTCGCCCGTTCTTGAAACTGTTCTGACCGTTGTAGACACCTTGAGCCATCGGCTGATAACGCTCCATTCGGCGTTCCCAAATCCAAACGTCCTGCTCACGGACTTTTTTCATCCCCTTTTCTTCAGGAGTCAGACCAACATGACGAGGTGGTTTTTGATCTTCAGGGTCTTTCTTCCTCTCGTTCTCATTTTTATACGGGAGGCGATGCTCTTCATACCACTTCTTTGCAGCAGCCTCCTGCTTGTCTTGAATTTTCTTTTGCTCTGCCTTCGCATAATCCAACAGGTCTTTCACCAGTTTTTGCTTCTCGGCAAATCCAACCACGTTCTCTTCCGGCAAGAAGTCCGCTTTCAACTCAGCTGGCTGAGTCGTCGCGAAAGCTGCGTACATGCTGTAGTAGTCTCGCGTCGGGAGAGGATCGAATTTATGATCGTGGCATTTACAGCAGCGCATGGGCATCGACAGAAAAGCTTGCCCAACATTATGGACCAGATCATCCAGGTAGATTTGTCGTGCCTCCGCCTGCGGAATCATGGCTGTCCCCCATGGTCCCATCCGTAACATTCCGGTTGAGACAATCCCTTCCGCATCGCCCGGTCGCAGTTCGTCACCTGCGATCTGTTCCACAACGAACTCATTGAACGGCTTATCTTCGTTGAAGGACCTAATCACGTAGTCACGATAGCGCCACGCATTCGACCGTTCATAGTCGTTTGAAAAACCAGCAGTGTCTGCGTATCGGACAACGTCCAGCCAGTGTTGAGCCCACCGTTCTCCGTAATGTTCGCTGTCGAGCAATTGGTCGACCAAGGTATTCCAGGCGCGTTCTGGGTCCGACTCCCATGCTTTCTTGAAATCGTGGACTTGTTCCGGAGCAGGTGGTAGCCCAGTCAGGTCGTAGGATGCTCGGCGAATCAATGTTCGAGGATCTGCTTGAGGAGCCGGTTTCAATCCCGCACTCGAAAGTTTCCTCATGACGAACGCATCAATGGGATGCTTTGATCCTGACGGAACCGTCACACTCTTGACTGGTTGAAATGCCCAGGTTTCTTCTTTGCTATAACGTCGATATGTCCAATCATCGGCAGTCCCACCGCTGGTTCCGATAATCACTCCGTCTTCATTTTCAGCAACCGACCATTCTTCCTTCTGGATGCTGAGTTGTCGCGAAGCATCCGGCCATGGAGCACCGGCAGTAATCCAATCTCGAAAATACTCCGTTTCTTTTTTGGTGAGTCGGTCGGTTTCCTTAGGAGGCATTTCATAGCCATCCCACATAATCGCCTGATACAAAGAGCTCTCTTCCGGTTTTCCCGGAATAAGAGCGACATCTCCTGATTCGCCCCCTTTGATCATGTTCTCGCGATTCAGGAGATTGTAACCACCACGTACATCATCCGGGTCCTGTCCGTGGCAACCGAAGCACTTCGCTTTCAAGATCGGAAGAACTTTCAGAGTAAAGAGACGCTCGGATTCGGCATGCTGAGAGACTTCAGCAGGATCGTCTGCGAAGCCGACACGCGAAACGCTGAGTGCCTGTAGCAAGACAATCGGAATGACGATCTTCGACCAGAACTTAGGGCTTGCCATGATTGTAAATCTCCTTAATTTCACTTGCGGACAATGCCGCAGCGAAGATTGCAAATTCATCGATACTGCCATTGAGATTACGAACGGCAAATTCAGTATCCTCTTCTGTCGGCAACGTCCAATTCCCGATTGATGCGTCACGAATCCTTGTTGTCTTCACCAGCAAGTCTTTTGCAATCTCCTCTTCGTGCAGAAGATCACCATTCAGATAATGCTTTGTTTTACCACTACCAGCGTCGTATGTCGTCGCCAAATGCAGCCACCGTCCGCTTAACGATGGTTTCCAGAATGGCGGAGAAAGCACGATGTGATGAGTCCGTTTCCTTGCGTCCGGACCGCGAGCATCATCTGACTTATGGCGAACCGAGAAGAACAATTGACCGGTATCAAGAATTTGCCAATGCGGCTCACCCTGGTTGTACCCATCTGTCAAAAAGAGTGAATTGTACCAGCGGTCGAGACTGTCAATTTTGACCCAGCAGGAAAGAGTCAGTGAACTGAATTCTCCGGGGATGTGCATTCTAACACGGTCACCGGGACGTTTAAATTCGAGCGCCGACTTTGATGACCAGCGTCCTTGAACACGATTCGCTCCAACAATTGCCCCATCTAGCTCACCACTTTCAGCCTGGATACTGCTCTTCAACTTTCGCTTCCAGTCACCCTCTTCATCGAATGAATAATACGCAATCAGTCTTGAGTCTCGCTGAAAGTTGCTGGACCAAAGTTTCCATGCTTGATAGCGAGACTCGTCTTGACTCTTGGCACGCAGTTCCAATGTCGCGATATCCAGAAACTGCTCAGGCTGAATCTGTTCGACTTGAAATGTCCCATCCTCCTTGAAGACGCCTGCCTGCCCAGTCGTCATGAGGCGTTTGCTCTGTCCCGGTTTGTGCAACTCAACTTCGCCATCGAAGACCTGCACGTCGGCACCATCGGGCGACATCGAGACGCCGAACTCTGTTCCTAAGTCCACGAGTTTCATGTCGTCGAGTTCCAGTGAAAAACCACGCGCTGCCGGAGGGACTTGTGCACGCAGTCGACCATGATGAACTCTCGCAGCACTGACCGATTTCAAATCCAGTTCGGCAGGCCCTTCAACAATCACGGTTGCGCCACAAAAGAACTCAATCTGAGCAAAACCAGAGACAATCGCAAGCCGTCCTGGAGAAAGAGCATCACCAACTTCGAGCGGGCTCTGGTCAGCCTCCCAGATCACGTCGACGAGACTTGTAACGAGTGCGATTCCAGAAGAGGTGGCTTCGCCTTTCTCACCATGCTGTAAATCGTTGATCCCTGCGATCGACTCGGGACCGCTGCTTTTTGAGGCTTCAAGATAGAAAACTCGAACTGCCAAGACACAAATTAAACAGAGACCAGCGAAGGCTGCCCAGAGATTGATTCGAGAATCTCGATTCAATTGCTTACGGCTGACAGAAGGATTGAGAACAGGAATTCGCTCTTCAACAGTCGAAGGTTCTACAGCCGGAGACTCCATAGCCGGAGGTTCCAATCCGGCATCGACATCCAGCTTCAACGCGGCTGTCAGCACCTGTTGCTGAACAAAAAATGCTTTTGCGTCTTCGTCTGACCGAAGGATCTCACGAACACGTTCAACACCTTCGTCGCTAAGGGTGCCAGCCTCCCAGTCAAAGAGAAGCGATTCAAGTTCTTCCAGCTTTGAATTCAACTGATCAGCCCCCTGCCGTTGTACGTTGCTGAACACAATCGGCGAGTTGCCGACGAATTCGTAAAAGAGCCACTTTGACAGCTCCGGTTGTGCGATCCACCGATTCCGCAACATCGTCAATGGACATCGAACGGAAGTAACGACGCTCGATCAACTCACGATTTGTGGGAGTCAGAACTTGCAAACAAGGCCGCAGTGCTTCTCGAATGATATCGATCTTCTCCGCCTGCTTCTCTGCCTCAACACTCATCGCCTCAGCCAACTCGGCATCCAGTAAAAGTCGGTCTCGCTTACGATCCCGCAGATGAGCCAACACTTGAATCCGAGCAATCGCAAACGCCCATGGTAGAAACTCCCGGTCCTGCTTGAATTCACCAATCTTCCGCCACAGCACCAAATTTGTCTCTTGCACTACATCCGCCGCTCGACTGTGATCGCCCACTAGAGAAAAGACGTACCCATAGATGCGGTTTTGGTGTTCAGTCAGGTGTCGAACAAAGATTTCAGAGTTGTCTGTCTGTTCCATAATCGGTTCCCTACGAGAGCATTTACCGCATGCACCCATAAGGTTACACGATTTTTCAGAATTGTTGATCAATTCGACGATGAAACGATCTCTCAAGAAAGCCATATCGCTTCAGGAACGCTCATCATTCCACTGACATCATAGGTGCAGGTGATGATGCCATTGAAGTCTTCAGCCGTCACCATTCGATTGGTGGAATCGTAGGTATTAGTGGTGATGACATCGGTCGCCATTTGCTGAAGTATGTCTTGCCTGTGGTTGAACGACTTGACTCTCTTCTTGGCTCATATATTGCTGAATCATTCCACGTCAACTCGGCATTCGCCACGCCCATTACTCCACTACATTACGTGCTGGGCGTGCCACTCAACGCCGAGAAGCAGGCACGAATTGATTTTTTATCCAACTTCTGAAGCGAATACTGAGATACGCTCCGCTTGCTTTGACAACAGGTCCGCTACGAAAGGCGCCTTGTAAAACCGCTGCAATTCCCGATCGATCGTGTCAACTCCCACAAATTCGATGGTCCCGGATTGCTCGTCGCCAGTTGCTGTACCGAAATAGAAGAATGCGCATAGGGCTGTGTTATCGTCCTCCCGACCGGAGTCAATCTGCCGTGTCACGCCAATCCACCGCTGCTCGGAGTTTCCCCACATCGGTCGTCCATGTTGGCGAAGATCCGTGAAGCCATCCAGAAGTAGCGGTCGAATCGAACCCCATTCAAGCATTAGTGAATCTCTCGCACCTGGAATTCGCACCTCCCGGTAGTTGTGGACGAAGTCCTCGATGAGCACTTTGGCGTCCGCAGAGGGATGCGCCTTGCCGATCACCGCAGACCAGTGCCCAATGACCTCGTTTTCGCTGCCTCCATCTGGTTGAGCTTTGGGTACTGCAGATTCGGCGAGGGCGATATTCTCCTGCCACCGATCCTTCATCGACTGCAGGCGATAGGGGTGCAATGAATTGTTCAGCATGCGTATCGTACCGGCGAATTCGTGGAATGTAATTCCGTTCACGTCGGTTATCCTCGTCAAGGGAGCCTTCTGGTCTTCGAGATCTGAGTAGCACGCCAAGACGACATGCCTGTGGTCATTTCCGTTAAACGAGCCACGCCAACGTATGCTTCCCTTCGCTTGTGCCTCGAACAATACGTGGCTCAGCACACACATAAGGCACTTCCTCAGGTGGGCGTGAAACATCTCGAAACCAGCCCAGTTGGGAAAATCATACTCAAAGCGGTCCTGCTGTAGGTCAATCGCCTCGCCCTCGTAAGCGATCAATCGGGGCGTCCCCTCGATCATGGCACAATACATTCGGGAAATGGCTTCCGACGCCAGGTATTGCCCACCGCGATGGATGGACTGTCTCCAAGACTTCTCCGTGAATGCCTCGACATGCGGATACAAGTCGACAGACACCTCGGGATAAAACAGCGTGTCTGCATAATGAAACTGGAGGAAACCGATTTGATCATTACCAAGGCTCCTCGCAATCGTCTCAACTGCCTTCTCGACGATGGGGCGCAACTCACCATACACATCTGCGAAAGCAATCACGTCTGGAGCAGGTTTGAATTCCTCGATTGGCGGAGTTCTTGAAACGTAATCGCAAAGCTTGAACTCGCCACAAGCGTCCGGAGCACAAGCGAAGTAGAGTTCCTGAGCGCCCTCGCTTTCAGTGCTTCTCACCGACATCAGAATCACGTGCGTCGGCTCAGGGTGAAAACGGTCTGTTTGGAAGATGCCCCAGTCAGGCTGGGAGTACTCCTCAATTGTGTATGGGGAAACGATGAACTGTTTCCCCAATTCCTCTGTGTGACGGCTCCACTCCGAGATAAGCTCCCAGCGAGTAGGAAGGCGGTGCCGGAGTTCAAACCATTGAAGGAGATCTAACTCCTTGCCAAGGTAAAATTCTGCGACCTTCTCGGCGAGCGTCTCAACCTTATGGAAATCGCGTTGCATAATAGAAGTCCTTAGCGCATCCGCTCGACGGAAAAATGATCAATCGCCATGCCAACGGATATGTGTTTGACAGCAAAAAGTGCGGAAGAAGATTTCCTCACAGGGGACTCGTGCCACACTGCACGAGAGCAAGCGACGAAAAGAACGGGAGGGGATTCCCCCACGTTCTTTGTCTCCTGTTGGGCGTAGTCATGCTACCCGCAGACGCGCGGGGTTTCCAGTGAAACCCGCTGGGTGGCCCAACCCGACTTGTCGGTTGGGTCGCTTGAGCGACAAGATGAACTCACCATGAGCTTTCTTTTCAAGCGGAGTTGGTATGCCCCCCCAAAGTTTGATCCGGGGTTAAGAGAATTCGAGTCGGGTCAGATCGGTCAAGCGGCAGCACATTGCGTGGAAAACTCTGCGGGGACGTGTCCGCTCAGCGAACGATGTGGGCGTCGCTCAATGGCCATCACTCGCCAGCCCTTGATGACTGAGACGCCTCCGTAATGCTTACTCCAACGCATCCAGATCGATTCCTTGACCTCCAGCTTCACCTGCCTGCTACAGCTGCAAAATCTGCTCAGGGCTACGTCGTCGTCGCTTTGTTATCAGAATCTCCTACGAGCATCATCGGTCCGTTAGACTCTCATATTATCTGGATCAGAAAATGGGGCACACGCTCATGAGTACACGTGAGAAAATGATTTTCAAGGCCACGCCCCCCAACTTTTTCAGGTTTTCGTAGTAGGCGCCCAGCTTGTAAATCACTCCAAACATCGCAATAATTTCCGAGTGCCTGGTCTGCCTTTTCCCAAACACCAAGGAAATGAACCATTCCACGTTTTTTTGCCAATTGCCCCATTTTTGTGTGCAATGAGTGAGAGATCTGGTGAAGGTTGTTGCGTTGGTTTTGAGATTCGATGTTCAATTTTTCCTATCGGGCTGTCGTCACGATTGTCTAAATCGCCCACAGCATCCCTGTAAGATCAAAAACTCGCACAAAACAGCGTTCAGCCCCTGTAGCTCAATTGGTAGAGCAACTGACTCTTAATCAGTAGGTTCAAGGTTCGAGTCCTTGCGGGGGCATTTCTTTTATGCGGCTTCCTGAGACTCTGGTTCTTGCGTGTCACCCAAAGTGTCACCCCGAACGCTTCTGAGTCGCTGAGAGAGCCCCTTTGCTTGCTGTGTGACATAAAATCTCATTGGTGTTGAAATGTCTTCGCGCCGCATCAATTGCTTCAAGTCGGCTGAGGGAGCTTCAGTTCGTGACAGAATCTGCCCCCCCCTCGTCCAATGAGTTTCATGACGCGCAATAGCACCCCGCCCTCTCCGAAGAGATCGATTTGGTCAAATCATCAAATCGCGACAGAACAGGCATGATACGGGTGGATAAATTTGCGCCCCTGGCGACATGGTGTCCTGACGAAACGGTCCGTTTCCTTGTGGAAGTATTGTGGCCAAAATGACTTTCGCACCAAACAAACATTTTGTTGGCCTGTCAGTCAGTATTTCGGTGGAAGAGCAATCTTTTGAGAGCTCCGCGCCTGCTCTATCGAAATGATTCGTTGATTTACCCGGGATTGAACAAATGATTTCCAGCATCATCTGGTGCAAACTTCACATTTGTCCAGTTCATCATGCCCCCTAACGACTGAGTCTTTCGAAGCGATTTTCCAGCAAACCCTGTTGCAAAAAATGAACATGCTGACGCAGACCGACTTCAGTCACGGCGAATTTCTGAGTTTGAACGAAATTGAGCGTGTCCTAGTTTACGATTGTCAAATTCTCGTCCATAATTTTATTGTTGAGCTTCACACTGACGTCAGTGCGGAGAGCAACATCTTCACGCGGGCTGTAGTTATCTTACTCGTCGTCAGGTCTTGTCCTACCTGCCGGCGAGTTTTTTTTGTCACGACACTCTCGGGAAGCAATTCGTTGAGAGGACGGGACGAAGCACAAGAAGCAAACAGTATGGCCCACGACGTATCACGGAACGCACAATTGTGATCCGCCGCGTTCGGCCTTTTGTCGATAGATAAGAACGCTGGTCAATCTGCAAATTCTAAATGCCGCTGCGATTTCGCTTGTACAGCAGATCGACTAAAGCATCTTCCGATTTGATTTGCAGTAAAACCGCTGCACCTTGGCTGGTCGTTGATCTCCCACAGTGGTGCCCCACCGGGGGCTAAATCGACACTGCACACCTATCCGAAAGATGCTCTATTTCTTGAATGTTTCGCTGGAAACGTTTTCTGCTGTTGGAAAGTTCGTTGGAATTTTCTGAGTCACTTTTCCGGATGCAGCCCATTCTGTTCCACGCTGCAGTGACACTTTGAAACCGACACACTCCTGAGAGTAATCGGCGTGTCCCAGAGGAGTATGGAAAATTTTCCCTTTGCCGAACTCAATTGTCATCAGCATAGGCTCGTGACGTCCTGATCCACCATATTCCGGGCTGGCAAACGCCGTTGCCAGAATTTGCATGTTCTGTCCGGGACCACGCAGCATGTCGTACAGCTCGTCTTTCGCATGCATCCACTCTGCGGGCATGCCTTCCGTGATTGGATGCGAAGGGTCACGAACGACAACGGAGAATTCGTGCTGTGATCCGTGGTGTCCCCCTTTCCCCGGGGACTTGTCGATCACCTTCTTGCCGTTCTCATCAAGATAGATGTACGGACCGGTTTTCTCATCGCGGTTGCCCCAACCACCGATGCCGATCATCTGGTTGTATTCTTGCCAGTCACCGAAAGAATTGTTTGCGGCATGCACGATAACAAGCCCCCCGCCATTACGGACGAAATCAACGAACGCTTGTTGGGTCTCTTTCGGCCACGGAGCAGCACCGTAACCAAAGTTGGAAATGACGACGTCGTACTTGCTGAAATCCGGCTTGAAATCAGGGTCCGTTTGCGGCTGTTTTACGGCAACGGTTTCCACTCCTTCCAAAGGATATTTCTTGAGCAGATCCTCGCCTTTCCAAGTGAACTTTGACCGGGCGATGTCAACATCGAAGAGTCCGGTTTCTTCCAGGTATTGCTTCATCATCACCGTCGTTTTCGGCCAAGCGGCATGATTATTCTGCCCATCAATAATCAGGGCTTTCATGTCTGCAGCGATCCCGGAAGATGTTGCGAGCCCTAGCATTGCAAGCAGAGTCGTCACGCGAAGAAATATCATAGGAAGGTCGTCCTGTTTAAGAGTATGAATGGTCTCTTAGAGCATTTCCAATGCTTCTCTTGTCCGCGAAGTACGTTTTCACAAGTCCATACGCTGATACCACGAGACAGTACTGTTAAGACGGATATTAGATTTACTCTAGTGAGCAGCAGTCTATGAAGCCATGGAGCTGATCACCACGGATACTACGAGCGCTGAAAATGCTCTAAAGCCCGGAACGATCACCAAATTTGAATTTCGGTTTCCAGGTCCACGCCGTGAACTTCATGGACTCTGGATTGAATGACATCAATCAGGTTGATGACATCCTCTGCTTTCGCATTTTCGTGCGTGACGATGAAATTTGCGTGGCGATCGCTGACTTCGGCAGTTCCGATTTTCGTATTCTTCAAACCTGCTTGTTCGATGAGAGCCCCCGCGCTGAGTCCACGTGGATTCTTGAAAATGCAGCCAGCAGACTGGAAGGAAAACGGCTGCGCGGCCTTTTTTACGATCCAGATTTGTCGCATTCTTTTCGAGATTTCATCAGGATCATCGGGCGTCAATTCAAGAACTGCACTCAAAACGACAAGTTCGTTGATACTGCTGGTCCGGTAATCAAAGCTGAGCTCGTCTCCGGAGCGAGTGAAACGCTCGCCAGATGCAGTAAGAACATCGACGGACTTCACAAACTGTCCAATATCCCCATGCCTCCCGCCTGAGTTCCCTTTCACGGCTCCTCCGATAGTTCCCGGAATGCCTATCAGATTTTCTAATCCTGCCAATCCGGCTCCGACAGCAGAGGAAATTGTGTTCGAAAGCATCGCTGCGCCACCGGCACTGACGGTGTTTCCATCAACAGTAATCTCAGAGAATTCGTCTCCGGAAAGCTTGATCACCACGCCGGAAAAACCGTTGTCGCTCACGAGGATATTCGAGCCTCCGCCGAGGATTCGGATCGGAAGTTCTTCCGCCGAGACCGCTTTAACGACCTCCACCAGTTCCTCGGTGTTCCTCGGTTCTACGAATAATTGAGCCGGTCCTCCTACCCTTAACCAGGTATATGGAGCCAATGGTTCATCAATTTTTGTAATGTCAGAAAATTTATCGAGTGCGCTCATTGTGAATGCGGGTTAAATCTCCCGCTCCTAAAGTCAGGACAACATCATTTCGTTGCGAATCAGTCTCTATAGTTGACCAAACTTGGTCAAGCGAGGGAATGAATGTCGCCGGAATTTGTCGGCTGATCAGTTTTTTAACGATTTTTTGACTCTCTTCGGAGAAGTGAACGCTTTCAGGTTCTCGGGCTCTGAAGACAGGTAACAAATAGACAGCGTCTGCTAAAGCGAGTGATTCAACGAACTCGGCATGCAACTTTTGAGTCCTCGAAAGTTGATGAGGCTGAAAGATACAAACAATCCGCGATCGAGGAGAGTGCTCACGTGCGGCTTGGAGAGTTGCCTCAATTTCCGTCGGATGGTGTGCATAGTCATCGACAAAGATACGGGAGTCCGTGGAGGCCAGAATCTCGAAGCGTTGTTTCAAGCGGGCCGGAGATGCGAAGAACGCTTGAGCACCTGCACTCGTCAAATCAATATTAAACTGGGCAGCAGTAGTCGAAGCAGCGAGCAGATTGAGAAGTGAATGCTTTCCAGATAACTGAGATGGAAATGTCTGTTGGAGAGCCCCGGCTTTGAAGAGTTGAACAGTGCCATCGTCAGCTTCTGCAAACCAATCGGCCTCCCTGGACGTGATCGAAAACGAGACGCTTCGACATCTCACCGTTTGTGCCAGCTCGCGTGAAATCTCGCAGTCTCTGCGATATACGAGAGTCCCACTCTCAGGGAGTGATTGAACAAATTCAGCATAAGCTGCGACCGCATCATCAAGTGATGGGAAACAATCAAAATGATCCGCTTCGATCCCGAGCAGAGTGATGACTGTCGGTTGGAAGTTCAAGAAATGGCGTTGATATTCACACGCTTCAACAACCACGACCTCTGAATTGCCCAGCTTCCCATTCCGCTGATCCTGACAGCGTTGAGCACCACAAAAAAATGTCACATCGGTCCCAGTCCGTTCGAAAAGCGAGGCGACCAATGCCGTTGTAGAACTTTTTCCGTGAGTTCCTGCGATCGCCACGAGTTGCTGCTCGTTTGCCAGTCGCGCAACCGCTTCGCTGTAGGAAAGTTGCGGGATGTCTAATGCTTCTGCTTGTTGACGTTCAATGTTCGACGCAGGAATTGCGGCGCTGTAAATGATTAAATCCAAGTCGTTAGAAACAGCTTCGGTGCAATGTCTCGACGAAAGAGCAATCCCTCGATTCCTCAAGAGACGCAGACGCTCTGGGTCAGGATTTTGATCTGAGCCTGTGAGATTCCAGCCATCATCCAGCAGCACTTCAGCGAGTCCCTTCATACCAGCACCGGTTGCTCCAACGAGGTGAGCATGTGGGGGTTTCGATACCTGTTTGCTTCGCAATAATTTTCGAGTGTGAGGAACCATAGATCCGGGGCTCAGGCGGTGAAGGCAGAGTTCACCCGTTTCAAAATGCCATAACATCTTCGTGAGAGAGGAGATCGAACAAGAAAGGCGACATCGATTCTCTCATCAATTCTGAATGTTGTATCTTTCGCATCGACTCTGTTTTGTTATACTGTTTTTGACTCATTTAAGATGTTTCTGCCACTCCAATCTGATGAATCTGGCAGGAAATCGACAGGTTGCGGCGAACAAGTTGCTCCCAGACGTTGTTTGAGTCAAGGGCATCACCCACCCCAACATCCTTCAACTTCTCAAAATAAAGGTTTCCCGATGCAACGCTTCTGGATCCCGATCATTCTCGTAGCGATCATTCTACTTGGCAGCATATCATCTCCCGTCCGAGCCGAATTGACTCCCGAACATCGCCGTGAGCTGGCAGCTTTAAAGAAAACGGTTTCTCGAGTAGGGGGGCTCATCCGGGCCAAACGGGTTGAGGAAGCGGAAAAGATTATCGAGGAAGCTGAAGTCAAGATTGACGAAATTGTCAAAGCTGCCGAAATCGAGAAGGATGACCGGATCCTCAAGTCTTTGAACTCAAGCATGGAGCGATACGAAATGCTCCTCGCAAAAGCAAAGGGTGAAACACCTGCTGACTCTGGAAAAGTTCATTTTCTGGAAGACGTCGCACCTTTGATTGATAGTAAATGCCTGGGCTGTCACGGAGCCACGAATCCGCGTGCGGGGCTTCGCCTGGACACTCTCACCGGTTGGCGGCGTGGTGGCCAGAGTGGTCCTCTCCTGTCACCCGGAAATGCCGGGCGGAGTTTGCTGATCGCACGATTGATGGCTCCTGCAGGGAAAGGACGGATGCCGCAACGTGGCGAACCACTCTCTGAGGAACAAATTGAGACGGTCGGCAAATGGATCAATCAGGGCGCGGATGTTCAGCGGGCGAACCCAAATACAGCGCTGTCCGATCTCATCTATGAATATGAGAAGAAGACGATGTCGATTGAGATCCCCAAACCCAAAGGTACTGAAACCGTTTCATTCACGCGTGACATGGCGCCCTGGATGACGAACCTCTGCCTGGGATGTCATAACTCGAGAAACAAATCGGGTGGATTGTCGGTAGAAACATTCTATGACTTAATGAAAGGTGGAGACACAGGACTCGTGATTCTTCCGGGAGACAAAGAGAACAGCCGCTTCTTCCGTCTCGTTGGTGGACTTGAACTTCCTCGTATGCCGCAAGGCCAGGCACGTATTACACGTAAAAACTATGAAGACATGATCAAATGGTTCGAAGAAGGGAACACCTTCGACGGAGCTGACGCTCGAACCAACATTCGAACATATGTTCGATCTGCCGCTGAGATGGCAGCAGATGAATTCCGCAAAAAGACCGATGAGGAAATGCTTGCACATCGAATGGAGCGGACAACATCCCAGTTGAAACGTGCAGTACCGAACGATCCACAACACACACACAAGACCGAGCATTTCCTCATGGCAGGAAATGTTGATAACGCGCGTCTTCAGGAAGTTGGCGGTTGGGCCGAAGAGAAACTCACAGAACTTCAAAAGCTCTTCGGCGGAAGCGGACTCCCTTGGCGTGGTCAACTTGCCATCTTCGTGCTGAAAGATCGGTTCAGCTACGACGAATTCAATGAAGTCATTGAACAGCGCCGAGCCGATGCCAAAATGTACGGACACTCGAAAGTGACCGCGAATCATGAAGATGCATACGCCGTACTCCAGGACCTGGGTGATGCAGAGTCTGCAGAGCTTACAACTCAGAAGAATTTAACAGAGCACCTGACCGGTGCATTCTTGAAACAGAATGGTTCCGTTCTGCCAAGCTGGTTGATCAGCGGAACAGGGCTGATCATGGCGACTGATGCCCGAAAGGATACTAAACGTGTTGCAGAGATGAAGCAGGCTGCTGCTTCCATTGTGCCAACGATCCAACGACCTGAAGACGTATTCGAAGAGGGAACTTTCTCTCCCGGAACAGTCGGACCGGTTGGGTATACTCTCGTTCGCTATCTGATCGATTCGCAAGGCGCTCCGAAATTTGCCCAGTTTGTTACGCAACTTCAGCGGGGGCAAAGTGTCGAGCAGTCCCTCATGCAAGTTTATGGTGCCAATTCTCAACAAGTCGCTCGAAGTTATGCTGCAAGTTTAAGTCGATAACGTGAAGTCAACAGATTTTCTTGTCATTGGCGGTGGAGTTATTGGACTTTCCATCGCATACGAATTGGCTGGCTCAGGAGCCACTGTCACGGTCGTTGATCGTCAGAAGTTTGGCCAGGAGGCATCTTGGGCAGGTGCCGGGATGCTGCCTCCTGCTCAATGTTCAGGCCCCCCAGCGCTTCGCGAACTCGCCAAACTGAGCCGAGCGAGATGGAAAACAGTCAGCGAAGAACTCTTATCGCTCACCGGAATCGATAACGGATTTCGCGAGTGCAGCGCACTGCAAATTTCAATTGAGAATCGTAACACGATCCCTGATGAAATTGAGGCATGGGGCAAAGAAGATGTCCAGGCAGAACTTCTGAACGGAAATCAGCTACAGCAGTATGAACCTCTCCTCAGCGACATGCTTCATACCGGTTTTCGACTTCCAACTATGGCTCAGGTTCGAAACCCGCATCACATCGTTGCACTCAAGAAAGCATGTGAGCAACTGAATGTACAACTTGTTGAGGGAGAGAACATTGCCAAGTTTGAATTGAGCCAAAGAAAGATCTCCGCAGCAACTTCAAACCACGAACATTTCACAGCTGACAAGTTCATTCTCTGTGCTGGGGCTTGGTCTCCACAAATTGTGGAACAACTTGGAGTCCATCTGGAGATGGAACCGGTACGGGGCCAAATTGTGTTACTCAAATTCGACAAGCCGAAATTCACCCACATCATTGAAGATGGTCCCAAATATCTTGTCCCACGAGATGACGGGCATGTTCTGGTTGGCGCGACGGTAGAGCGAGTCGGTTTTGAAAAAGCCAATACAACCGAAGGAGTCAAGGGGCTCCTGGAATTCGCCACACAGGTTGTTCCAATTCTGAAAGACGCCGAACTCGTTAAAACATGGTCCGGTTTTCGTCCAGCAACACTTCGCGGAGTCCCCTACTTGGGGTGGTCAAAAAAGATCGATAATCTCTTCGTTGCCACCGGCCACTTTCGAGACGGTCTCGCGCAGTCAACTGGAACCGCCAAGCTTGTGGGCGACATCATCCTCGACCGAAAAACCTCTATCGACGTCTCAGCATTCGCAGTCTGAAGCATACGCAACCTGAAGAACTCTCGACGCTGCAAGCTGAGCAGCCGAAAGAATTCGAGAGCATCTTTCGAATTGGTTTGCAGGATCTGCCTCGTGGCGAGCAGTCTATGAACTCGTGGATGTGATCTTCACGGGCACGACAAGCTTTGTAAATGCTGTATCGCGTTTTTTGGGATTGGTGTTCGCGCTCTGATATTCGCTCAAGTGAGGATATCTATAACGACTTTCGGAGGTTCCACTCCGGTCAGTCGCTGATCGAGTCCCTGAAATTTAAAGCTCAGGCGGCGATCGTCGATCCCCATGCAGTGGAGAATCGTCGCGTTGAGATCATTAAGATGGACCGGATTTTCGACAACGTTGTAGCTGAAGTCGTCCGTTTCACCATAAGTCAGGCCCGCTTTCACGCCACCGCCAGCCATCCACATGCAGAAGTTGCGCGGATGATGATCACGCCCGTAGTTTTCTTTTGTGAGTGTCCCTTGAGAGTAAACCGTTCGTCCGAATTCTCCACCGAAGACGACGAGCGTGTCTTCCAGAAGTCCTCGCTGTTTTAAATCTTTGATCAAAGCGGCTGTCGGCTGATCGACATCCATACATTGATTTTTGATGAGCTTCGGCAAGTTATTATGCTGATCCCAACCACGATGCAGAACCTGCACACAGCGAACACCACGTTCGATCATCCGTCTTGCGAGAATCGCACTCGAGGCAAAGGTCCCTTTCTTCTCGACGTTCGGTCCATACATTTCCAATGTTTGTTTTGTTTCCCCAGAGAGATCAACAAGGTCCGGCACGCTGGATTGCATTCGAAACGCCATCTCGTATTGAGAGATACGTGTTTGCGTTTCAGGGTCTCCAAATCTTTGCAAGGTTTGCTCATTCAACTTGTTGAGAGCATCGAGCATGGTCCTGCGGTCGGAACTGTTTACTCCCGGAGGATTCTTGATGTACAAAACCGGATCGCCCGCACCGCGTAAGGCGACGCCGTCGTATTTACTCGAAAGGAATCCGCTACTCCACATTCGGGTAAAGAGGGCCTGAGCCTGACTTCCCGCAGGGAACGTTGGAGTGAAAACGACAAAGGCTGGCAAGTCATTACTTTCACTGCCTAGGCCATAGCTGAGCCAGGAGCCGAGACTCGGCTTGCCGGGAATTTCACTGCCGGTCATCACGAATGTGCACGCCGGGTCATGGTTGATGGCTTCTGTCGTGACAGACTTGATCATCGTGATGTCGTCCGCAATCTCCTGCATGTACGGAACCAGTTCACTCATCATCATGCCACTTTTTCCGCAGGGCTTGAAGTTGAACCGACTTGGCGCGACTGGAAACCTTGCCTGACCGCTGGTCATCGTGGTAATGCGTTGACCATTGCGGACCGAATCAGGGAGTTCCTGATCAAAGTATTTATGAAGACCAGGTTTATAATCAAACAGATCCAGTTGAGATGGGGCACCGTTTGTATGCAGGTAGACGAGATGTTTAGCACGTGGAGCAAAGTGTGGTAACCCTGGCAGCGCGGGATGAACCTGCTGTTGCTCAGACGCACCTTGTACGTTGCTCTGAAGTAAACTCGAAAGCGCCAGTCCGCCAATTCCGAGACCGGCGGAGTTCAGGAACTGTCTACGATTGGCAAGACGGTGGTATTCAAGTGCAGGTTGCATGATTCTGTTCGCATTCAATGAGCCGGACGCTTGGAGCATCCGAAAGAAGATTGTTCAGGCTGAGTGATCTTTTCGTCGCTCTCAATTTTTGGTCACGACTTCATCAAGATTCAGAATTAAATTCGCCAACATCGTGTAGGCAGCCAGTTCATCAGGCGGCAACGATTCATCCGGTGGACTCTCACCATATGAAATCAATTGCTCTGCGGATTCCGGGTTGTCGCGGTAACGCTTGAGGTGCTGCTCGAATGCCGATTCGGCGATCTTCAACTCAAGCGGTTTGGGGACTCGACTCGTCGCGACTTCCCAAGCCCAGTGAATTCGACTTTTCGTCGTCTCGCCCCCTTCTTTGAGGATTCGCTGAGCAAAATTTCGGGCTGCTTCGACATGTTGAATGTCGTTCATAAGTTGTAGCGCCTGCATTGGAGTATTGCTCCGTTCGCGGCGAGAACAACTTTGCTCCCGGTTTGGTGCATCGAAAGTCGACATGAATGGGGGCGGTGCAGTCCGTTTCAGAAATGTGTATAGACTGCGGCGATACAATGCCTCTCCGGAATCCTGTTTGTAATACCGCGTGTTGCTACTGCCGAACCCAACCGGTTCCCAAATGTTCGGGGGTTGATACGGTTTGACAGCTTTGCCACCGACTTTATCGACGAGTAATCCACTGACGAACAAAGCTTGATCTCGTAGAACTTCGGCATCAAGACGCAATCGTGGTCCGCGTGCCAGGAGACGGTTCTCTGGATCACGTTCGAGGAGTTCTGGTGTGATGCGTGAACTTTGCCGATACGCGTGGCTGGTCAGGATCAACTTAACCAGTTTTTGCACATCCCATCCCTGCTCAACAAACTCGACTGCAAGCCAATCGAGCAATTCCGGATGGCTTGGCGGTTCTCCCTGTGATCCAAAATCACCACTTGTTCGCACAAGTCCGGTTCCAAAGAATTGCTGCCAGAACCGGTTCACAGTCACGCGTGCCGTCAACGGATGATTTCCATCGACGAGCCAGTTGGCAAAATCGAGTCGATTGTAATCGCGATTCTCGGTCAATTCTGGCAACGGTGGTAAAAACTCAGGAACACGACGCGTCACCTTTTCGCCCGGCTTGTCGTACGCTCCGCGGAGCATGACGAAGCTTTCACGCTGTTCTTTGAGGTCCGCCATAATGAACGTCAACGGGACTTCTTTTTCGACTTTCTTTTTTTCAGCATTCAGTGCCGTTTTCTCTCTCTTGAACTCTCCGATGATATCATTGATGCCGACGTAAAAGTTTTCTAACCAGAAGTCAAAAATTCGCTTTTCCTCGTCCTCGTTCCAGTCTTTCGACTGTTTGCCTCGAACCAGTTGACGTAATCCTTCGGGGAGTGCGTTGTTTCTTTTACCAGCGTTCTTGAGCTTCCACGTCTTAAACGACCACATCTGATCTTTTGCGGAATCAACCACTGAACTGACACCCAGATGATCCCAAGTGACTGTGCCGCCGAATTGTGTGAAGGCATAACCAGTCACCTTTGATCCGGCATTCAGCCCCATCTTCCTGGCGTCCACTTCAAGCCGAACCCACTCACCCGATTTGGGGAGATCGCCCATCAAAACCTTCTCAGTCGTCTTCGGTTTCCCGAATGGAATTTTCTCCTCCGCTCCCCAGACCGCCCGGTGTTTCCAGGCGTTGGTATGGAACTGGATCATGATGGTCTCCGGAGTTTTCTCCGGATCGAGGTAGCAATGAACGAAAATTTTCCCATTAGCTGGCACAATGAGCTCAGCAGCCCCATCGCTGTAAAAGTCTTGAGCGAGACCATTTGCTGTCCGTCTCAATGCCTGTTTTCCGCTGAAAACTTCTCCCTCAGCTTTACTGACGAGTGTGAGCGGGTCGCCAGACGCTTTGACTTTGGCTCCACTGGGGAAGTGGTCTTCAAACCAGATCGATTCCGTGACAAGCGGAGCAGGAGGAGGATCGACTGTTGCCGGATCAACATATTTGTACGCAGCCAACTGCGACTTGATCTGCTGATCGACCTTAGTGATTTTCTGGTTCAGCTGGTCAATCTTCTCATTCTCTTCATCAGAATACAGCTTCAAAATTGGTGGTGTATCGATCTTGTTTCCGTCCATGGCTGGATCCGCAGCACTGTGGAAAAAGGCGTACATCGAGTAGTAATCATTTGCGGTGATCGGATCAAATTTATGATCGTGACAGACGGCACAACCTGCGGTCAGCCCCATCCAAACTTCCGCGGTCGTCGTTGTCCGGTCGACGGCATAACGGAAAATCCACTCTTCCTTGATGCTGCCTCCTTCGCTGGTTGAGACATTACATCGATTAAATCCGGAAGCAATCAGTTGATCGCGAGTCGGGCTCTCAAGAAGATCTCCCGCAAGTTGCCACCTTGTGAAATCGTCAAACGAAATGTTTTGTTGAAATGCTCGAACGACCCAGTCACGGTAAGGCCACATGGAGCGTTCGTTGTCGAGGTGCAAACCATGAGTGTCCGCGTATCGAGCCAGGTCGAGCCAATAGCGAGCCATGTGCTCGGCATACGTCACGCGACTCATCAATTCATCGATTCGTTTCTCGTACGCATCTTCAGATTCGTCGTTTACGAAAGCTTCCACCTCCTCTGGAGTCGGTGGGAGTCCGGTTAAGTCAAGCGTGAGTCGGCGAATCAACGTCCGCTTATCGGCAAGTGGAGAGGCGGTCAGCCCTTCAGAGCTCAATCGTCTTTGTAGAAACGCATCGATCGGATTTTGAATAGACTTGGTAGACTTTGCAGTATTGGCTGGGACAGTTGGTCGAACTGGAGCGACAAACGCCCAATGCTCTTCATACTCAGCACCCGATTCAATCCACTTACGAATGAGTTGTTTCTGTTCTGCAGTCAATTCTTTGTGTGCCTCTGCGGGAGGCATGACGATGTCTGGATCGGAACTGTTGATCCGGTTCCAGATCTCACTCTCAGTCACTTTTCCTGGCTTGATCGCCCCACTTTTTATGGCATCTTCAAAAAGATCCAGCCGCAAATCTGCTTCACGAGTTTTCTCATCCGGTCCATGGCACGCGAAGCAGTTGTCCGAGAGAATTGGTCGAATATCCCGAGTAAACGAAACGGGATCATCCGCCATGATGAAGCTGGTCACGGCAAGAGGAATGAACAGTGCAATTAAGAAATTTGCAGGGATCGGCATGGGCATCGAAACTCAAGCGAAAATGAAATCGGAGGCAATCCATATTCTAGGCGAGCCTTCCATCAGAGACCAGCGATGCGTTGAGATTCAGAGCATTGCCAGTAAGAACAGCAACAGTGCCATGCACGAAGGGAATCAACTTGATTTCGGCCACAACAATTGATTTCGCAGAAAAGGATTTCTTCGATCCGTTTGGAACGAAACTGCCATCCCAGAGTTTTGAGTGGTTCTGGTGTTGCAAGTCACTACGATTTGAGTTCTCATCCCAGAATCGAAATACCCCCACATGATACGCCGCGATGGATTTGGAAGGAGCTCACGAATGCAGTTGGACAAGCAGGTCTCATCTGTACTCGAAAAAAATCGTCAGCAACATCTTGTTCGATTCTGGGAGGAGCTTTCAGAGCCTCAACAAGGTCAGTTGCAAGAGCAAGTTGGCACGATTGATTTTCCACTCTTACAGACGTTGATTCAAAAACGTGATCGGCAAGAGAACAACGACTCTCAGGAGAACAAGGCGCAGTTGGCAAGTTCTCCGGAACAACTTGTTCGTCTTCCCAAAGCGAGTGAGGAACTTGAGACTCGGCAGCGTGCTGAAGTGCTTGGACGGCAGCTTCTTCAATCGGGCAAAGTTGGTGCGATTCTCGTCGCAGGCGGGCAAGGATCACGATTGGGGTTTGATGCACCAAAAGGGATGTATCCAATCGGTCCGATCAGCGACCGCACATTATTTCAGGTTTTATCTGAACAGCTACTTGCACGCTCTCGGCAGGCAGGCGTCCCAATCCCATATTTCATCATGACGAGTGAGGCAACTCACGTCCCTACGATGAAGTTCTTTGAGAGTCAGAATTACTTCGGGCTGGGCAAAGAGAATGTCTATTTCTTCCAGCAGGCTTCACTGCCAGCGATTGAAGACGATTCCCACCGAATCTTTCTCGCTGATAAAGGCGAGGTCGCGACGAGTCCAGATGGCCATGGGGGAATGCTGCGAGCACTTGCGGCGCACGGAATGATCGAAGTCATGCAGGCCCGCGGAGTTGAACATCTCTTTTATCATCAGGTTGATAATCCAACCACGATTGTCTGTGACCCGTCTCTGTTGGGATTACATATCGAGCAAGAGTCGGACCTGACTACAAAAGTCGTTGCGAAAGAATCTCCTGAGGAGAGAATGGGAGTGCTGGTCACCATCAACGGTAAAACTGAAATCATCGAATACAGCGACTTGCCAGCTGAGGAGGCGTATCGAAAGGATGAGTCTGGAAACCACATTTTCTGGGCGGGGAACACCGCAATTCATGTCTTTCGCCGAGAATTCATTGAGTCGCTGATCGGTGGTGAGTTGTCACTTCCATTTCATATCGCACACAAGATTGTCCCCCACGTTGAGATCAACTCCGGTCGCCAAGTCGTTCCCGATTCACCGAACGGAAACAAGTTCGAACAGTTTATTTTCGACGCCCTTCCCCATGCACGAGTTGCATTAGTCGTGGAAGGAGATCGAAATCGAGAGTTCAATCCGGTCAAAAATGCGGAAGGGAAAGATTCCCCAGCGACGTCACGAGCAGCACTGCAACGGATCGCTACGGAGTGGGTGCAACAAGCAGGCGGGATCATTCAGGATAACGCGACTCTTGAAATCAGCCCCCTTTTCGCCCTCGACTCACGGGAACTCCAGGCAAAACTCTCAGAGAATGTTTCGTACACGACCGACACAATATTGAGTGATTGATTTTGAATGGCTGGGAGTTCAAAACTGAATCGAGACTCTCCGAACGTGACTGACAGAGCTCCGAAAATCTCTGAAATGAGGGATTTTCGCAGTCTCGGTCTGGCCACTTTCATGTTCGAACGATTTCGATCATACTCGCCAAAAGTAAGTCGCTCAGAATGTTGACTTACTGCCATGAAATTGATCCAGATGAGAGTAGCCAGTTCTACCGTGTGCCCGGAATCAGGGACTCATCAATTCAAAAAGATGTTCGCATCATTGCGAGTGCGAACACAATTTCAGAATAATATCGAGGAAAAGAATGCCAAACGTCACACTCAAAGGAAATGCGGTTACGCTAGTTGGAGACGAACTTAAGGCTGGTGGGGCCGCCCCTGATTTTCAACTTCAGAGCAACGCAATGGAAGAAGTGACCCTCGCTTCGTCCGCCGGGAAGACTCGTATCATTGCAACGGTTCCCTCGCTAGACACTGGTGTTTGTCACGCTGAAACCAAGCGATTCAACGACGAAGCAGCCAACTTGGACGGCGTTGAAATTCTTGTTGTGAGCACAGACTTGCCATTTGGTCAAAAACGCTGGTGCGGCGCCGAAGGTGTCGACAAAGTCAGTTGCCTGAGTGACCACCGAACTGTTGAATTCGGGAAATCCTACGGCGTGCTCATCTCCGGTGGACCGCTCGATCGCTGCCTCACCCGAGCGATCTTCGTGATCGACAGCAACGATCAGATCAAGCATGTCGAATACTGCTCAGAAATCACCGAACACCCTGATTACGATGCCGCTCTCGCTGCTGCAAAATCGTAATTTGTGATTGCCCTACCCCCTTCGGCCTCGCTGAAAAAGAACGAGGCCGAAGGAACCGGGATTTTATTTCACACCGCTTTCTTTGACTCGAACCGGTTTCGATTCCAGCCCAGAACTATTCACAGTAACGACAGTGATCGGCTCATCGGACAACTTCTCTGAGTCCAGTTCCAATTGCATTTTTGGAAGCGGTTGCTCCGGGGTGTCGTGATAGGACATGCTTTGGAACAAGGGGCGACCAAATCGCTTTTTGGGACTTTCTGGTTTCTTGGCAACAACGCGCCCCCCTTGCATCACTTTGAAGCCTGCAATTCCACTTTCGAAATCAGCAATTGCGTTCCAGGCAATTCTTGTGGTCCCAGCTTCACTTTTCACCAGCCTGACATTCGTCGGAGCAGGTGGCGGCATCTTGTCACTCACCGATCCTTTCTCAATAAATTCTTTCCAGACCTCGGCGAATTCAGGACTTGGAAGCCAAACAGTTTCTTCTCTCTGATTCTCACTTGGACTTGAAGCGATCGACTTTCCATCAATGGTTGCGAACAGCCCCTTGCTCATGTCGATCGCTTTCAATTCCTGACTCTTTGAGTCTGCATCAGGCAGTCGCAGACTCAGGCATGTGTCAAAAAATGGAATTGCCAGATAGCGAGAATCGCCGCACTCGTGTCCTGTCAATGGGTCAGGTGCGAAGATGAATGGGGCGTTTCGCTGACGATAAGCTTTGAACATCGCCAGACAACCATCCCACGCAACTCGGAATCGCTTGTCTCCTTTCTCCTTGAATCCTGGACAGGCCACAACCGGAATTCCATAGGCTGCACCGGGGACTTCCAGCGAGGGAATCTCACCGCTCGTCCAGCGTGAATGAGCCTGTCCTGATTGCAACCAGATCGCAACAATCCGTTCGGGATACAGAGCCTGCATAATACTGGCCCAGAATCCGCCACCGGAATGTCCCCACAAGCACCACGGAACCTCAGCGATTTCAGCATGCCCGGTGGACTTTGCAAAATCACCCAGTGCTTGCACGAATCGTTCCGCTGATCCGTTGCGAGCATCGCACCAGTCGCGGCAATTTGTACCTTGACGCCCTTCAATCGACGTCCCCAACAAAGCACAATCCCACTTCTTGGCGAGTTCTCTCCAATGCAAGTCGTTCGCTGCCGTTGCTCCTCCCTTTGACGCTCCATCTCCGCAACCATGTTGGTGAACGATGATGCCTCGAACGTGCGTTGTTTCGGGAGGAATCCACAAGTAGAAATCCGCTACCAAAGAAAGTTCGCCTTCCTTTTTCGAAGCAGGATAGAAGAGGTGGTGAATCTGCCCTTGAGTTCGGTCCAGCAGAGGCCGCAGGCGAATCAGTCGATCGTCAATCTGCTGTTGGAGTTCGTTTGCTGCTGCATTCGCTTTCTCAAGCGAGAGACCTTCCTTCACACCGGGACGGAGATGTCCGACATGCGTGACCCACGCTGCGTGTAAAATTGCTTGACGTTTCCCAATCAATTCATCAAGTTGCTGATCCGAAATACCGCTTTCCGGAATCCCCCAGGCACTCAAAATCGCAGACGCCAGAACCGCATGCCCTTCGTTGTTGACATGCACACCATCAGGGGACATGGTGAAGTTTGGATTCTCTTTTCGCTGACGCGCAACATAGTCGCTGACCGGTGTATGCAAGTCGATAACCATCTCGACTTCATTATCGAGAGTGACCAGCCAAGCTGCGTATTTCTTAAGAACAGAATCGTAGTCTTCGTAAATTGAATGCCAGGCGTACTTCTCTGCTCCAGCAGGCAAGAGCTTCCCTTTTTCTTTCAACGGAAGCGGATCAAAAGCTGGAGGAGTCATCAAGATCAGCTTTGCTCCGGATGCGTTCACCTTTCGAATAATCTCTCGAATTCCATGCTGGTATTTGTGAAACCGCTCTTCGGAAAACGGATAGTAAATACCATCATTCATTCCATAACAGGCGATGACAACATCCGGCTTGATCTTGGCGAGCGCCCGGTCAATCCGTTCGTGAACATTCGGACGAGGAAAAGGATGATCCGGCTCAGAAAGCCCGGTGCAGGTTTCGCTCGAGAGTCCCAGATTAATCAATTCTGGGATGTTTCCATTTGATTGAAGTAGCAATTCTTTTTCAATTTCTGAAATGAACTGCCCAGCGTGTGTGATCGAGTCCCCGAGGAAAAGGACTCGTTTCGCATCGACTGGAAACTTAGAATCCTCAGCCAATGATCCATCAGGATGGTTGATTAACCCAAACAGTGTGAATGCTATCAGTGTCAGTTGTTTCATTGGTCGCTCCGGATGCAAATTGAGATCCCTACAGGATGGCGAAAATCGACCAGTCTTTCCATGATGCCCCCGATCTTTCCATAATAGAACCAGTGAGAAGCTTGAACATTCGGCTGCAGCACTTTGTCCAATGCTTCTCTTGTCCGCGAAGTACGTTTTCACAAGTCCATGCGCGGATGCCACGAGACAGAACTGTTAAGACGAATTTTAGTTTTGCTCTAACACTTTGAAGAACGTTCAATGGTCAACTCTGAAACAGAACTCTCCGTCAGCCCCTGGATGAAGCCGGTCTTACGGCTCGCTGGAATTTACAACCTCACATGGGGACTCTGGGTGATTCTGTTTCCGATTGCATCTCTCAAAGTTTGTGGCTATCCCGCGCCCCCCACTTACCCGGAACTTTGGCAGTGCATCGGAATGATTGTCGGGGTCTACGGGATTGGGTACTGGATCGCAGCGGGTGATCCTTTTCGACATTGGCCGATTGTTTTCGTGGGACTTCTCGGGAAGATTTTCGGCCCTATTGGATTTCTCTTTGCCTACTCGCAGGGCAACCTGCCTCTTTCAGCAGGACTCGTCAATATTTTCAACGACCTGATCTGGTGGATTCCATTCACTTTGATTCTCTGGAATGCATTGAAGTTTGAACAAACTCGGAATGCGACTGGTGAAACCGGTCTCACTTTCAGCGAAGCGATTCAAAAATTCCGGTCTCAAGATGGAACATCTCTTGCCGAGTTCTCGAACAGACAACCTGTCCTCGTGGTCTTCTTAAGACATTCCGGTTGCACATTCTGCCGCGAAGCACTCAGCGAGATTCAAATGCAGCGTGAGAAAATTAAATCAGAAGGAGTGCAAATCGCATTCGTACACATGGAGGACGAAGAGCATGGAAAGAAGTTCTTCGAGAGGTACAATGTTGCAGACCTTCCCCGCTACAGCGATCCAGAGCAGGTGCTTTACCGGGCTTTTGAAGTCGGCCAGGCTCGTTTCGGCCAGCTAATGAACTTCAACGTTCTCTGGAAAGGTTTTCTCTCTGCGATCGTGAAAGGCCACGGATTTTCGAAGGTCCACAGTAACGTCTTCCGTATGCCGGGAACGTTCTTGATCCAGAACGAAAAGATTCTCGCTCGACACATTGCAAAGGATCCGTCCGACCATCCTGACTACGGGGATCTTGCGTGCGACATAAAAGCTGAGGGCATGATCATGCCCTCAGCACCAGTGAAGAACGCGGATCTCTAATAAAATTGCTGTTCACTAAGAGGAAGAAGTTGAACACCAATTCGAAAGATCCTCAAGCGAAAAAATCATGCGAAAATTTCGTCGTGAACCACACCCTCGACATCGGTCAGGCGGAAGTCTCGACCGGCGTAACGGAAGGTGAGACGTTCGTGTTCGAGACCGAGCAATGCGAGCAAAGTGGCGTGGAGGTCGTGAATGTGCATTTTCTTTTCTTGAGCATAGTACCCGTACTCATCGGTTGCCCCATATCGAATACCGGTTTTCACACCACCACCAGCCATCCACATTGTGAATCCTTCTGGATTGTGGTCTCGACCATTTTTCCCTTGAGCAACAGGAGTCCGTCCGAATTCTCCGCCCCAAAGGACAAGAGTCTCTTCAAGCAGACCACGCTGTTTCAAATCAGTGAGCAAGCCGGCAATAGGAAGATCGACTTCCCGGGCATTTTTATCGTGGCCGGTTTTCAGGTTCGAGTGTTGATCCCATTGAACATTTGTGTCGCTGTGAGTGACCTGAATGAAGCGGACACCTCGTTCGGCAAAACGTCTAGCAAGAAGACACTGACGACCGAAGTCCGCTGTGACAGGATCGTCCAGCCCATAAAGCGATTGAGTAGCTGCCGATTCCTGGGAAAGATCTTGAGCGGTTGGCATCTCCGTTTGCATTTTGAATGCCAACTCAAACGATTGGATTCGAGCTTCCAGTGCCGACTCAGGTCCTGAGCGGTCCAAATGCTGACGATTCATCCGATTGAGCAAATCGATCTGAGAGCGCTGTATATCGGTCGACCACTTTGAGTTCTCAATATACTTCACGTTTGCTTCAAGAGACGGTTTACTGGCAACACCGAGAGGGACTCCCTGACACTCTGCAGGCAGAAACGCTGAGCCCCAGTTCTTGACTCCTCCATGTGCCAAAGTTGGGCAAATGGTCAAAAAACCGGGCAGGTTTTCGTTCTCTGAACCAAGACCGTAATTAATCCAGGCTCCCATACTTGGGCGAACAAAAGTATCGCTCCCTGTATGTAATTTCAGCAAAGCTCCGCCGTGTGCCGCATTGGTTCCGTGTACGGAATTCAAAACACACAAATCGTCGATTCGCTGGGCGACGTTAGGAAACAGTTCGCTGACGTGAATCCCGCTTTCGCCGTACTGTTTGAACTTCCAGGGAGAACCAAGCAAAGCTCCCGTCGCTGCAAATTGAACGCGAGGTTTATCGTAAGGAAGCTCTTTTCCGTCGTCTTCCTGAAGCTTCGGCTTGTAATCGAACGTGTCGATCCCTGACGGGCCACCTTTCATAAACAGAAAGATCACTCGTTTGGCTCGCGGCGTAAAATGCTGGGGCGGAGCTAAACCTGGAGCCGCTGCGTTTGCAGTCTGTCCTTGATTGAGCAGCGCAGCCATCGCCAATTGCCCAAATCCGACCGCTGTCGACTGGAGCAGACAACGTCGTGATAATCCCATAGCTGGGGACAGGTTTTCAGAAGAGTTATTCAACATAAATGAACTCGTTTGAAATCAGGAAAATTTGACAAAGCGCAGTCCATGACAACTGCTCGCTTTGTTTTTTCTGAGTTTGCAACTGCTGCACATACTCGAGAACCGCCGAAATTTCAGAATCTGTTGGAGTTCGACCATAGGTCGTTTCGAACAGAACGTTGACTCGTTGCTCTGGGTTGTCAGATTCCTGCTGAAGAAGTCTCTCAGCAAGTTTTTCAGAGGCTGTGATCACCAGGTCACTATTCAATGCGTAAAGTGCTTGTGGAGCGACGGTGGATGTTTCGCGATCTCCATTCAGAACGGAAGCATCGGTGTAATCGAAAAGTGAGAACGGGGCATATAAATTGTTCCGAATCACTGGCAAGTAGATGGAACGACGAGTCGTATCGTAATTTGTATTGTCTTTAGACGTGTGATTAAAAATGAATTCGCGATTTTTGACATGCAACAAAGACCCACCCATTGTGGTGTCGAGTTGCGCACTGACAAAGAGGAGTGAATCGCGAAAGATTTCAGCTTCCATGCGTTGTGTATTTGCCCTTGAGAGATATGTGTTCGCCGGGTCAATCGTGCTGTTGTGAGCGTTGTGCTCAGCTGCCATCTGATAAGTTTTTGAAGACATAATCAAACGGTGCAGCTCTTTTGTGGACCACCCCTTGGCTATGAATTCCGTTGCGAGCCAGTCAAGGAGCTTGGGGTGCGAAGGTTCTTGGCCGAGGAATCCGAAGTTGTCTACGGAAGTCGACAGTCCCTCGCCGAAGTGCCAACGCCAGACACGGTTCACCCAAACTCGTGAAGTCAATGGGTTCTCAGAAGATGCCATCCAGTTCGCGAGTTCTAAACGCCCACTTTGCTTGGGGTTTTTGAGACCGGGATCATGTTTCGCCAAAACAAGTGGGACACCTCTGTCGACGACGCGCCCCAGTGAGCGATGGCTTCCACGGACGTGGATCGGGATGTCTTCAGGTTCAGCTTCTTTCACGCCCATTGTTGTTGAAAGAGGCGGTGCTTTGGCCTTGAGCGCTTTCAATTCTTTGTCGAGCGACTTGATCTGCTCAGCCAAGCTCGGTTCTGCCTCGGGCTTTTCGGCAGCTGGTTGCTCGACGACCTTTTCACCTGTCGCGTCAACTTTAACAACCGGTTTTGCGGCTGAGGCGGTGGAGTTAGCTGTCTGTTTCTTTTTCAGTTCATCAAGTTGGGACTGAATGGAAGCGACCTGTGCATCATGCTTCTTCTTTGCTTCAAGCTCTTCAGGAGTGGCGATGACGTGCTCATTCCATTTGGCAATCGTCTTGAGCGATTCCATTGTATAAGTGCTTTTGAAAATCCCGGCCAAGGCGTAGTAATCGTCTGCCCGGATCGGATCGAACTTGTGATCGTGACACCGAGCACATCCCAATGTGAGACCGAGAAAAGCTCGACCGGTGGTATCGACCTGTTCGTCGATGATGTCCATCAGCATTTTGGTTTGATCTGCTTCAGCCAGAACCTTAGGTCCGAGCGAAAGGAATCCTGTCGCGATGAGCCGTTCGTATCTTGTTTCTTCAGGTCCTTCCAGAAGGTCGCCTGCGAGTTGTTCTTTCACGAATTGATCGTACGGTTTATCAGAGTTGAAAGACTCGATGACATAATCTCGATAACGCCACGCATTTCCGTGAGCAATATTTTCATCAAGTCCATTTGAATCCGCATACCGGGCCACATCCAACCAATGTCTTCCCCAGCGTTCGCCATAATGTGGCGATGCAAGGAGATCTTCAACGACCTTATTGAAGGCTTCGGGAGTTTCGTCTTCGAGGAATGCTTGAATCTGTTCCGGTGTTGGTGGCAGCCCAATGAGATCAAGGTAGGCCCGACGGATCAGCACACGTTTCGTGGCTGGCGGTGCCGGGATGAGCCTCTTCTCTTCCAACTTGGCGTAGATGAATTGATCAATCGGGTTAGACAGCCCTTCGATTTCTGGAACAGCTGGACGCTTTAACTCCTGGAACGACCAATGCTTGCGAGCTTCGTCGACATCGAAGGGGATGCGTTGTTTTGAAGCAATCAGTTCTGCATTCGGTGCTGGTGCCCCCATCTCAACCCATTTTGTCAGCAAAGCAATCTCTGCATCCGTGAGTTTGTCGTCGGGAGGCATTTGCAAGGCTTCATCTTTGAAGCCGACAGCGGTGATGAGCAAGCTCTGATCTGGTTTGCCAGCTACGACAATTGGACCAGATTGTCCACCGGCAAGAAGATGTCCGGGCGTATCAAGACGCAATTCCGCTTCTTGTAAATCCGCTCCATGACAGTCAGCACAGCGATCAATGAGGAGAGGACGAATTTTCGACTCAAAGAATTCGATGCCTGCACTATTTGCCTTTTGGACGTTTGCCTGCTGGGCGTCCGGTTGCTCGGCGTGAGCATTCGTCGCAAAGATCGAAACGATGATCAAAAGGGAGGCAGGGGGCAGATAAGCGGCTGGAAATTTCACAGGATTCGCCTTCTTGGGAATCTGTCAAATGACGTACTTCGATTTTTAAATAAACATTGCCGTGGACGACAGGCAAGGTAGGACAGTCATATGACAGCATCTACAGGTAGGTCTACACTGATATTATTCTATCAACTGAGTCGGTTTTCGCACATTGTACATTTCAAAAAAACATACAGGAACGCTGATTTCTTCCAGAAAGCTCCGGAAGATTCGCACCAACCGACCATTATCTCATCGAATTCGCGTTTGAGAATCGTTAACATGTGTTCAAAGGTTGTCAGAATAATATTGTACAGCCAGCACTTTCCCGCGATCTCAACTATAAACTTATCACAACGATGCTAGACCTCCCTATTATTGGCGAACCACCAACGGAACCTTCGATTGAAGGTGAATCAGTCGGAAACACAAAAGGGACTTACGCATTTGTGAGTCTCGGCTGTCCGAAGAATCTGGTGGACAGCGAGAAGATGCTCGGCTCGCTGGCACTGGATGGTTATTCTCTCGTCAATAACCCTGATGGTGCAGACTTTGTGATCGTCAACACCTGCGGTTTCATCGATGAATCACGCAAGGAATCGAAGGCTGTGATTCAGGAGATGCTGGACCTGAAAACAAACGGCAAAACCAAAGGTGTGATTGTCGCAGGTTGCCTTCCCGAGCGTGTCGGTGGAAGCCTGATCGAGGAGATGCCGGAGATTGATCATATTGTCGGTGTCTTTGGACGTGATGAAATCACACGAGTTGCAGATCGACTTGTTGGTGGTCAAAAAGAACAGCGAGAACTCTTTCGCCCGGCAGCGATTCGCGCTCTCGACGACCGTGCCCGCTTACGCATCACACCGAGACACTACGCTTACCTCAAGATTTCAGAAGGTTGTGATCGGACCTGCACATTCTGTTCGATCCCCAGCATGCGTGGGAAGCATGTCACCAAGCCGATCGAAATGGTCATCGAAGAAGCGAAAGAACTCGCAGCAGACGGTGTCCGGGAACTGATTCTGGTTGCTCAAGACACCACTTACTACGGGATGGATTATTACGGCGAAGTTCGGCTGGTCCAACTTCTCGATGAGTTAGAAAAAGTCGAAGGGGTCGACTGGATTCGGTTAATGTACCTGTATCCGGTGAACTTTACTGATGAACTCATCGACAAGATCGCTGGCTCCACAAAAATTCTCCCGTATCTTGATATGCCATTACAGCACATCAACAGCCGTGTACTGAAGCGGATGCAGCGTCGAGTGAATCGCGAAAAAACGATTGAACTTGTGCAGAAGTTGCGAGACCGTGTTCCCAATCTCATTTTACGAACGACATTTATTGTCGGTTTTCCTGGTGAAACAGAAGAGCAGTTCGAAGAACTTCGCGAGTTTGTCAAAGAAACTCACTTTGAACGGATGGGCGTCTTCCCTTACTCCGTCGAACCGGGGACTCCTGCTGTCAAGCTCGACGAGCATCTCGCAGAGGACGTCAAACTCCGACGTCAAGAGAACCTGATGACCGCCCAGCAACAACTGGCATTCGACTGGGGACAATCGATGGTCGATTATGAACTCGACTGCATCATTGACTCCCCGACGGATGACCCGAATGTCTGGATTGGTCGAACCTATGCGGATGCCCCGGAAATCGATGGAGTCGTTTACATTCAGGCAGAGAACTTGGAAGTCGGGCAGATGATTCCGGTCACGATTGTGGAATCGCGGGAGTATGATCTCGTAGCAGTCCCTTCTGAAACTGTAATCGATGAGTGATTGCAACTGCATCGCTTATCGCCCACTTGCTATGTATCCAATGTCCGTGAGGACGGTGGGCAAATTTTCTTAGCAGCACGGTTTACAGTTCCAAGACCTCTCACTTATATCAACTAACAATTGCATCAAATTCACGATGAAAATCCATCAATTTCTTGACCACTACGGTGTCACTGAAAACCCTTACGCTCAGGAAGACGCTTCGGCAGATCATATCTTCATGGAGCATTGCCTGTCAGGAACGTATCACTCGGCATGGGACAAAATCTACGGAAACCCGAAAGCTCCTGCGACCTCGGTCGTCTTTGGTGAGCAGGGAAGCGGAAAGACCGCACTCCGATTGCAGATTGTCGGGAATCTCCAGAAGTACAACCAAGAGCACCCGAACGAGCGGGCGTTCATTATTCAATACGAAGATTTCAATCCGTTTCTCGACTGCTTTCGAGAACGTCTTTCAGGACGCCGACGCAAGCCAGAGAAGGCGATGCAAAGCTGGCAGTTGTGGGACCATATGGATGCCATTCTTATTCTGGCAACAACACGTCTGGCAGATATTCTTCGCAATAATGGAACCGATGCTCAAGACCAGTCGCATTCGATTCCACCGGAGAAAATCGATGCTCTCTCGCGTGCACAGAAACGCGACCTTATGTTGCTCGCAACATTTTATGACCAAAACCGCGACGATCCTCCTGCCCGGCGATGGAGTTTGCTCAAAAGAAAATTGAGATATACCACGTTCAAGTCACTTTGGGATCGACTTTTGGGGATAAGCGTCACGTTGTTGGTCATCATCGCCGTCTTCTCCATCTCGGAAACTCCGTGGTCTTCAATGACATCTCTTTGGATTCTGGGAGCAATCTTCGCTGGTTGGGTTCCGTTTTTATGGAAGCAATTAAAAGGGTTCTGGACTGGCTGGAGCGTCGTCAAGCAAATTCGAATTGTCGATCACAATCGCTCGACACTTCGCAAACTGTTGACACGCTTCGAATCCGGCGACCTCGCGGGGCAACCGATTCCATCGCGACCGCGTGGCGATGATCGCTACGAATTGTTCTCGAAGCTCCAGGGTGTCCTTGGCGATCTGGGCTTCACCAGCATTGTGGTCCTGATCGATCGTGTTGATGAGCCGCATTTAATCAACGGATCGCCTGAGCGGATGCGAGATCTGATCTGGCCGTTGTTTGATAACAAATTTCTCAAACATCCGGGCATCGCGTTCAAGCTCCTACTGCCCTCTGCCGTTGCTGGTTTCCTGAACCGTCAGGAAAAAGAATTTTACGAAAAGTCGCGACTCGACAAGCAGAACTTAATCCCATCCCTGAACTGGACCGGTCAGGGGCTTTACGATGTTGCGAATGATCGCCTCAAAGCCTGTGCAAAATTGGCTGAGACGAAGCCAACCATCCGGGATCTGTTTGACGATTCCGTCACCGAGCAGGAGCTCATTTCAGTCTTCGACAGGCTCAGAGCGCCGCGACATTTGTTTAAATATCTATATCGACTCCTGGTCGATCACTGCTCGAAATATACCGAAACCTCCCCGGAATGGAAAATTCAGCGTGAGACAATGCAATCAACTCTCGCCGTTTTCATGAAGGATCTGGATGCATATGACCAGAAACTCGGGACAGGATAAGCAATTCGATTCAATGACTCGAATTCGCAAAACAGTCGGGGAGATTCATGATCAAACTGAGCGGAGTCTCAAAGTCCTACGATGAGAAGTTGGTTCTTCAGCCAACGACTCTGGAGTTTGAGACCGGAAAATCGAACGTCCTGATTGGGACAAGTGGCTGCGGCAAGTCGACCCTGCTGCGTTTGATCATCGGACTGATCGAGCCAACCGAGGGAACGATTGAATTCGCCGGAACGCAACTGTCACGCAAGAATATTGTGCAGATTCGCCACCGCATCGGCTACATGATTCAAGATGGCGGACTATTCCCCCACCTCAGCGTTCGGGGGAATGTTGAACTGCTGGCGAAGCATTTAGGGTGGAAACCTTCTCGTCGAGCAAAAAGGTTTGAAGAACTGCTGGGCCTGGTACATTTAGATCCGAAAATTCTCAAAAAGTTTCCCGGACAAATCTCTGGCGGACAACAACAGCGTGTCGCATTAATGCGGGCTCTTTTTCTTGATCCGGATGTTCTGTTGCTCGACGAACCAATGGGAGCACTCGACCCAATTATTCGCACAAACCTGCAAGAAGAACTCCGTGATATTTTTCGTTCGCTCAACAAGACGGTCATCCTTGTCACACACGATATCGGCGAGGCAGCCTATCTCGGAGATGTCATCAGTATCCTGAGTGCGGGCAAGATCCTTCAGTCTGGATCATTTGAGGACCTGGTCCAGAATCCAGCGACACCATTCGTGAAAGAATTCATTCATGCAAATAACCACCCATTGATCGACTCGGATAAGGAGCAGTCATGAAACGCTACCTGATCCTCTTTATTTTCCTGACGAATCCAACTTTTGCAGAGTCGCCTCAAACCTTGACGGTCGGAGCAAAATCGTTCACGGAATCCGTAACTCTCGCAGAGATCGCTAAAATTCTCGGAGAAGAAGTCGGTGCCCCCTTCAATTCTGTTTCTGAACTTGGGGGAACACGTGTCCTTTGGTCTGCATTAAAAACTGGCGAAATCTCAGTCTACCCAGAGTACACGGGGACGATTCGGGAAGAACTCTTTCGTGGGGAATCATTACCTGATGAAGCAGCGATTCGAAAACGACTCGCCCGCGAGGGAATCAGCATGACTTCGCCGCTCGGCTTCAATAACACTTACGCTTTGGGCATGAAGGAATCACTTGCAGAGGAATTGAATATCAAGACGATCTCTGACCTCAATGACCATCCAACTCTCAAGTATGGATTTGGGAATGAATTCATGGATCGCGCAGATGGCTGGCCAAGCCTGAAAGCGAAATACAATCTGGTTGCACAAGACACACAGGGGATGGAACACGCGTTGACTTACCGGGGAGTCGATTCAAATGAGATTCAAGTCACCGATGTTTACGCAACGGATCCGAACATCAACAAATTCAATTTACGAGTCTTGAAAGACGATAAATTTCACTTTCCGAAATATGAAGCGGTTTACCTGTATCGAACAGAACTGGAAAAAACGCATCCTAAATTTATCTCTCAACTAAGATCGATGGCTGGACGTCTGAGCGACCAATCGATGCTCTCTTTGAATGAGCAAGTGGAACTCGACAATAACTCAGAAGCGGAAGTCGCTGCCCGATTTGTTCGAGAAACCTTTCAACTCGACGTCACCGCTGAAAAGAAAACGCTCTCTCAGCGCATCTGGGCCACGACGATTGACCATCTTTTTTTAGTTCTGGTCTCCCTGTCTGGAGCGATTTTGGTCGGCGTCCCAGCTGGAATCGTTTGTGCAAAAACGAAACTCCCGGGACAGATCATTTTAGGCTTCGCCGAGATCGTGCAGACGATTCCGGGCCTTGCTTTACTCGTCTTTATGGGAGTCATTTTCGTTCGCCTCGATTTGCCTTCGATCGGTGCATTTCCAGTGATTGTCGCGTTGTTTCTTTACAGCCTTCTCCCCATCATTCGAAACACTCTTGCCGGCCTCAACGAGATTCCAACGTCTTTGCAAGAATCTGCGACGGCACTCGGCCTGAACTGGTTTGCCCGTTTGCGACTTGTCGAACTCCCTTTGGCTGCTCCGCTTATTTTAACTGGAATCAAAACGACAGCTGTGATCAATGTTGGCTACGCTGCCTTAGGCGGTTTGATCGGGGCAGGCGGATATGGTCAACCGATCATGACAGGCTTACGTCTCAACAGCGAATCACTCATGCTCGAAGGTGCAATCCCGGCAGCGGCTCTTGCCCTGCTCGTAAAATGGTTCTTTGAATACGCAGAGAGAATTGTCGTCCCCAAAGGCCTACGACTGAGTTCAACAGACTGAACAACCGACTCAAGCAGTTTGCTGAGCCACCAGCATGCTGCCTTGCTAAATCTGGATGATGGAAAATGAAATGATCAGCCGCAAATTTTTCTGCGTTGTCCTGATGAGTTTCGTGTTCAACCTTGGCTGTCAGGAGCCTCCCCGCACTGACAGTTCTCTACTTACAAGGAGAGGCCGACTCCCTTTCCCTTCATGGTCTGCCCAAGCTCTCCTCATTGGGTTTGAACTTTCGTGATCCGGAAAAGAAACGGCAGATTTCCACTGGCGAGTTGCCTGCATTAAAAGAACTTCCCAGCAACATTCCGTAAGCAGGGCACGTCCAACATGAACCCGAATTTACTCTCGGACATTGTGGAAAGCAGGATTAGCAGAGGGAGACTCGATTCGGTGAGAGAGATGATCAAGCAAAACGTGCGAGGAATTCAAAAGTAGATGCACTCCAGCACCACAAGCACAACCAGCAAAGCGAAAACTTCAAGCGGTTCACTGGCAGAAAGCTCGCTCCCCGCCTCTCCCATGCCGAACTCTTTGCCGAGTCCATTCCAGAAGAGAAATCCTGCGGGAACGGTCACTGCTCCAAACAAGACCACCCCCCACAAAGGAACCTGACGCTGCAACAGGTCTCTGGCATCTCCAACGGCATCGAAGACCGCACTTCCGAGATACAGCCCGTTTGCGATCAGGCAAAATCCGACGAGAAATTTGAGCAAATGCGCCCGCTTTGGGATCAGTTTTTTGCAAAGAATCCAAAGTAAAATTGGAAAGAGAACTCCAACGATGGGGCCAGCCCAAATGACAATGAGCGGAGCAGGATTCGGATGCACGATAGTGTGGGAAATACTTAGCGGATGCAGATTGAGTTCCACAATTCTGCCACCAGTCAACAAAGCAGCAAGGAGATGGCCAAGCTCGTGGACGGCTTGCATCAAAAGCCAACTCAGCAGCGGCATCGTGGTCCACAGCAGGATGCGCCGGAAGACTTGCTGATTTCTGCGATCAGTTATCATAGAGGCCCCAGTTTCTGATGAGATCGGATTACGTAAAAAGTTTTTCTGGAACAGGACCTGATCAAGAAACTCGGTCTGGCAAGAGAGGACATTTTCAGAATTGAACTCGCGAGAATGTCACAGGTATGCATTGATGATTTGTGAGTTTCTGAGTGAGACACTTGAATCTCCGATTCGAATCCACGAGAACATCTGTTCATTCATGATGGAGATATTAAATGAAGACGTTCTTAAAACTGTTCGTAATTCTACTTACTATTCAGCAACCTGGCTTTGCCGAGACTCCGCCGAATTTTGTTCTATGTATGTCAGATGATCAAGGTTGGGGAGATGTCGGCTTCAATGGGCACCCTCATTTAATCACTCCGGTCATGGATGAGATGGCAGCGACTGGGCTTCGCTTTGACCGGTTTCATGCTGCCGCTCCTGTTTGTTCACCAACAAGAGCGAGCTTTCTGACTGGTCGTCATCCAAATCGGATGGGAGTCTTCTCTTGGGGGCATTCATTACGCCCACAGGAAGTGACAATTGCAGAAGTTCTCGCTCAGAGTGGTTACAGCACGGGGCATTTCGGGAAATGGCATTTAGGCTCTGTGCGAGCCGACAGCCCTGTCAGTCCGGGGCAAAGTGGCTTTGAAGAATGGCTCTCAAGTCCAAATTTCTACGAGAACAGCCCGCTCATGTCACAGCGAGGAAAAGCGGTTGAAACGGACGGCGAGAGTTCCATGATCACCGTCGAAGCTGCCATTCCATTCATGGAGCAAGCGATCAAAAAACAGAAGACGTTTCTCGCAGTGATTTGGTTCGGCAACCCTCATACGCCACATCAGGCGACCGATGAATTGAAGAAACTCTACCCCGGATTAAGTAAAAAAGAGCAAAACTACTACGGAGAAATCACCGGAATTGATCAGGCAATGGGACACCTTCGCAAAGAACTTGATCGCCTGAAAGTCCGAGAAAACACCTTCCTGCTCTACACCAGCGACAATGGACCACAAGGCCGCACTGTTGGGTCGTCCGGCGGCTTGCGTGGTGCCAAAGGATCACTTTGGGAAGGAGGAACTCGCGTCCCTGCCATGATCGAGTGGCCCAATCGAATCAAGAAGCATCGAGTGGTGAAAACTCCCGGAAACACCAGCGACATCTATCCGACCGTCCTCGAACTGGCGGGCATCAAGTCGCCACATCAGCATCCGCTTGATGGCATCAGTCTGGTCGATGTGATTGATGGCAAACAAACAAAACGCGAAAAACCGATGGCGTTTTGGATCTACACCAGCAAAGGAGTGGGAACTCCCAGTGCAGAATGGATGCAGAAACTGCAAGACGAGCAAGCTGGAAAAGCTGAAGCAACCCCTGCCCCTCCCCTCTCTGAGACAGCGCTCGTCAAGAAAAAATACAAGCAGGGAGATCCCGGTGGTCACTCCGCCCTTGTTGACGAAGAGTGGAAGTTGCACGCCATTCCGACCAAGAATAAAAATTGGAAGTACGAACTTTACAATCTCAACGATGACGAGGCCGAGACGACTGACATTTCCAAAGAACATCCAGACCTTGTAAAAAGAATGTCCGGAGAATTGTCTGAATGGCGAGACTCCGTGATCGACAGTTTAAATGGAAAAGATTACTCCACCTCGAATTAGAATCAGACTGGGAAGTTGTGGTATGGCCACTTTCCTCAAAGGTTTTCCGACTGGTTCTAAATTCGGATTTTGAAACAACTCTACGATTCTCATCGAAATACAACTTGATACATCACACCGAACTCAGTTCGAAGGAAATAGAATGCGCTGGGCGCTTTGCACATTGTTACTAAGTTGCTGCCTGATGACCTCGTCGATCGATGCTGCAACACCAGAATGGATCTGGACGGACAAGACACAAGATGGTCAACACATTTGGTTGCGAAAAACCTTCGAATCGCCTGATGCTGTCAAATCCGCAAGGCTGACTGCGACGTGTGACAATCACTTCATCATGTACTTGAATGGCAAACGCGTTCTAGCAGGAGATGAGTGGGCGGAACTTCTCGTCGCAGATCTCTCCAAACTGCTGAAGCCGGGCAAAAACACTTTGGCTGTTGAAGCCTGGAACGAAGGAGGAATCGCAGCATTTCTAAGTCAACTGCGAATCACCGGTGCTAGCAAAACGAAAACGACTTCAACCGATACTTCTTGGAAAGTCTCAGCAGAGAAAAAGGACAATTGGAATTCGACCGAGTTCGATGACTCCAACTGGGCGCAGCCAACTGCCTATGGTCCCGCCGGAAAAAAAGGGCTGCCGTGGACCCGGGCCGTGAATGCTGATTCTCTTGAGTCGGCCCTGTCTGATGGCGACCAATCTCAATATCAACCCAAGGTTGCGGATGTCACAGTTCCTGAAGGTTTTCAAGTCGAGCGAATTTTCTCAGTCCCGCGATCAATGGGGTCATGGGTGTCGCTGACGACTGGACCGAATGGAAAACTGATTGCATCGGACCAGGGCAACAAAGGATTGTTCTTCGTAACTCCGGGTGACGAAAACCGGCCAACGCAAGTCGAGAAAATCCCTGTCGACCTCTCCGGAGGACAAGGTTTATTGTGGGCGTTTGATTCACTTTACGTGATGGTCAATGGTGGTCCGAAATCAGGTTTACACCGCGTGACCGATTCAAACAACGATGGGACTCTCGATCATGTGGAACATCTCATGTTCGTTCCCGGTGGCGGAGAACATGGTCCTCACGCAGTGATTCTCTCACCAGATGGGAAGTCACTCTATGTTTGTGCCGGAAATCACACAAAGCTCCCCGAAGGAGTCGACAAAAGCCGCATCCCCATGAACTGGGACGAAGATCATCTGCTCCCTCGTCGCTGGGATGCCAATGGTCATGCTGCCGGAATTCTGGCACCTGGTGGATGGATTTGCAAAATTGATCCTGAAGGAAAGAACTGGGAAGTCATCAGCATGGGCTATCGTAACCAATACGATATCGCCTTGAACGCCGACGGCGAGTTGTTCAGCTATGACGCAGACATGGAGTGGGATTTCGGCTCACCCTGGTATCGTCCGACACGCGTCACACATGCCACAAGCGGAAGTGAATTCGGTTGGCGAAGTGGAACAGGGAAATGGCCGACCTACTATGAGGATTCCCTTCCGCCTGTCATCGACATCGGCCCGGGGTCGCCTGTCGGAATCACATTTGGATACGGGACAAAATTCCCGGCGAAGTACCAAAAAGCACTCTTTATTCTGGATTGGACCTACAGCACAATCTATGCGATCCATCTCACTCCGGAGGGTTCGAGCTACAAAGCGGTGAAAGAAGATTTCGCAACAGCCTCCCCCTTGCAGGTGACCGACACAACCATCGGGAGTGACGGCGCCCTGTACTTTGCGGTCGGTGGACGCGGAACGCAGTCTGCCATGTACCGTGTCACTTACATCGGAGACGATTCCACACAACCTGTCGACGCGAAGAACTCCGCTGGGCAGGAACAGCGAAACCTGCGTCGGAAATTAGAAGAATTTCATGGAAAGCCAAATGGTGACTTGGAGCTGATTTTCAATAACCTTGGAAACGAAGATCGATTTATTCGTTACGCAGCAAGGATTGCGATGGAATGGCAACCTCAGGACCAGTGGGCTGCAAAAGTTTTGAATGGTGATGGACTGAATGCAATGGGGCAAATCAACGGTTTATTGGCCCTCTGTCGCCAAGGTCAACCGGAGCAATTGAACGCAGTCCTCGAATCTCTCTCATCAATACCAATTGACAAAGTGACTCATCGTGAGCAACTTGCTCTCTTGCGGACCTACCAGCTTGCGTTCATCCGTCTTGGCGCTCCAAACGAAAAATGGAAATCCAAACTTGTCAAGACATTTGACGCAATCTATCCAAGTCATAGCGATGAAACGAACGCCGAACTCGTCCAGTTACTCGTCTATCTCGATTCCCCGACCGTCGTTCGAAAAACGCTCGACCTGATGGACAATCTCGGACCGGAAGAGATTCCTGATTGGGGCGAAATCGCAAAACGACATGCCAGTTACGGAGGAACCGTGAATGCCCTTCTGAACAACATGCCCCCGTTGCGAAAAATTCATTTTGCTTTCGCTTTGAGAAATGCGACCACCGGTTGGACACTCGCTGATCGACGTCGGTATTTCGAATTTTTCTTAAGCGCTGCGAAACATCCAGGAGGAAACAGCTACGCGAAATTCTTAATGCAAGCCAGGGAAGATGCTTTCGCGAACGTCCCTCAAGATCAACGTCTGATTCTGGATGAAGTTGCCAGTCAAGCACTCATCGCCCCGTTGCCGAAGGTTCCAGCCCCCAAGGGTCCGGGGAAGAAATGGACTACGGAATTAGCACTTGAAGTGCTCAAAGATCCTTTGAAGAAGAGAAGCTACAAACGGGGACGAGAATTGTTCCACGCGACATCATGTGTGAAATGCCACCGTTACAACGGAGAAGGAGGAGCGATTGGCCCCGACTTGTCTCTGGCTGGCAAGAAATTCCCGCTACCGGATTTGCTCGATAACATTTTCACTCCCAGCAAGGTCATTTCCGATCAGTACGGCTCGCATACCGTCCTGACGACCGATGGCGTTGTCCTCAATGGGCGTGTTGTCGAAATCAATGATGAAGTTCATGTTTACCTGACCGATGCCGATGCGACGGTCAAGGTGTTGAAGAAAAGCGAGATCGAAGAAATGCAGGTCTCTAAAACATCTCAAATGCCGTTGGGACTACTGAATACGTTGAACGAGGAAGAACTCAAAGACCTGATGGCTTATCTTCTGTCCGGTGGAAACCCGAGAGCAAAAGAATACCGTTAGAGAAGTTTTGAAAAAAATGCCCTGACCTGTCTCGTAAAGAAGAGTGATTCATCACGTAAGAACACTCTTCGCGCACAGCGGAATTACGATTGTCTTCAAGAGAAAATCGGAGTCATCATAGAGCATCTTTCGGATTAATTTGCAGGCTCCGCCTCGTGGCGAACAGCATTATTACTAGAGAAATGCGTTCTTCACGGGCAGACGGTAGAGCAAGCAGATCTAAGAATTCATTTCATTGAGAAGTGCGAGAAGTCCGAGACCGTAGAAGGTGTATTCCACGTCGGCAGCTTCGTCCCATGTTGCAGCCCGGAAGCCGCCGGTGGGGAACTCCAATTGCGTCGTTAACCAGTGATGAATTTTTTGGGCATCGACAAGTCTGCCAAGATTGAGATCCTGACTTGTCAGAATTCCGGTAAAGGTGGAGAGGCTATCAGCGAAGGGAACACGTGAATTGGCCTGATAACCACCTTCGTCACTTTTCACTTCTTTGAGAAAAACTCGAAGATCATCCCGAATTTCATCATCGACGGCTCCGAACTCCTGGAGAATCGCACAAGCTGCTGCGGTTGGATTCGTGCCGGATCGTCGCATCGGAGCGATCTCAACGAAGCCCCCATCGTCGCGCTGTCGATCGTAAATGAATTGAACAAGTGCATTGGGACGCTGTTGTGGAATCCCTACAAGCTGATAGGTCAGCATCACAAGAAGTGAGTGGTAAGTACTCCCAGAAGCTCCCTCTGTCGACTTAGCATATCCTCCGTCTTCCGTCCTGACAGACTCGAGTTGCTCAATGATCTGTTGAGGGAAACTTGCACTCGCCTCTGCGAGAAGATCAATCCCAGAGGAGACCTGCAAAGCGAGGGCGGTTGCCAGCCAGTTCATTAAGTCGATGACATTGAGCTGGCTTGTCTCATGCTCTTTCAGGAATTTCGAAATCTGCTCGGCAGTTTGCGATTCCATCCCGCCAAGCATCATCAATCCACGAACGGCGAAGCTTGTGTAATACAAGTCGGAATCACCATCGCGGCCACGGAATCCACCATCGGGCATTTGAAAGCCAAGTAGAAAGTTCCGATGGCGCTCTCGCCGACTCTCATCGAGAGATTGCAATTGGTCCGCCAGTCGGTTCCCCAAACGGATCAAATACGGGACATCACTCATCGAGCAAACCCACTTGATTCACTGTTCATTGAAATTGGGACGAAACGATTCAGAATAGGAATCCCTGTCAACCATTTCGGATTGTTCAAATTCCAGATCGCCAACTGCATGGCGCCCATTCCGAGTACAATCCCTAAGCAGTCGCTGCACCAATCGATGAAATCAGGATGTCGGCCAACTGGCCCCTGCAAGATTTCATCCAGAGCAGCGAAAACCATCAGCAACGGAATAATGAATCGGTGTGACAGGCGATACGGATCAGGTTTCAGACAGACAATGGCGGTCAAGACTGCCAATCCAAAGTAAGCTCCCAAGTGAAGCGGCTTATCCCAACCAGATGTCACCGAAGCGATCTGCTTCGGAATTGGAGCGTGAGTCATGATAAACAGGAAGCAGGCGTAGCTCAGCCAAACAAAACGAAATCCCCACCGCGAAACCAGTCGAACTGGCAGCGAAAGACTTCGTCGGGAGTCGGCAAGAGTCGTCATCGACCTCAAATCTTATGTCTGGATTGAATCGCTCAGTTTACTCACTCACTTTTGGGCTTCTCGAATAAACAATGAGGGCCCAGGATCTTGAGTTGAGTGACTAGCGGCCGCCCTATGGTTCCGGGTAGGCGGTTTTCAGTTTGTGCTCAGGATTTGCTTCGAGAAAAGCTTCAACACGATCCGTTCTCCCGAACGCTTCGGGTAAAAACTTAACTGCTTGCTCAAGCCGGTCATTCGGTTCTGCACAACTAAATCGCAAGAACCCATGTCCAGCCTCACCGAAACATTCTCCGCCAAGGCAAGCGACTCCAAAGTTCTCATCTGCACCTTTGAGAAGATAGAGCGCTAAGCCGTGACTGGTGATTTTGAGCTTGTTGCAAATCGGTGCGACGTTCGGAAAGACGTAGAAAGTTGCGGTTGGGTCGAGTGTATGGATTCCATCGATCGCGTTCAGCCCGGATGTGAGCAGTTGCACCTTCTCCTGGAACCGGCTCATCTGCTCATCTCGCTCAGAGTGATCCTGTTGCAACGCTTTTGTTCCGGCGATTTGCACAATAGGTGGCGTGCAGGAAAGCGTCGTATTGATCATTTTGGCAATCGATGTTGCGATCTTGGCTCCGGTGACCGCAAACCCGAGTCGCCATCCACTCATGCTGTAAGACTTACTGAATGTATAAGCGGAAACGCATTGGTCCATCATTCCGGGCTGTTCGAGCAATGAATGATGGCGTCCTTTCCAAACCATGTGGCAATAGGGCTCGTCGCTGAAGACTGCGATATCTTTCCCGCGAATCAGATCCGCCAATGCTTTCAAGTCTTCTTCAGTGGCAACTCCACCGGTCGGGTTGTGTGGAGTATTCAGAAAAATCGCACGAGGACTTTTCGCTGTATTCAGGAATTTTTCGACTTCAGCGATGTCCGGCCGAAACTCATTCGCCTGAAGCAGGTTGCTGTACACCGGATTTGCACCGCGACGCAGGATGTTCGGGAGATAGGTCGGGAAATACGGGCTGAAAACCAGTACATCATCGCCGGGGTTCAAAAAGGCTTCACAAAAGAATTGTTCAAAAACCTTGGCTCCAGGACCAACAACGACGTTCTCTGCCGCTGCAGGAATTTTGAATTCGTCGCTGACAAACTTCGCAGCTGCCGCGCGAAACTCAGGCAGACCGGGTGAGGGGCAATAATGGGTCTGATTTTCCTGAATTGCCTGAATCCCGGCATTTTTCGCAGAAGAGGTGCTCTCGAACGGGCTATCCCCGATTTCTAATTCGACGACGTCTTTTCCGTCAGCCTTCAACTCTTTGGCGATTGCCAAAACGGTAAAGGCGGTTTCAACAGTCAATGATTTTGCAAATTCGCTGAGTGATGCAGACACGATCGTTGGATCTCTTCATATTAAGTGGATAAACCAGTAGGATTTGACCTATTCAAACGTCCCTCATGGGCTAGGTCAACCGGTTCAGATGGTGTGACATAAAAAAAGCGACAAGTCCTTAGATGTTTCAAAATTTTACAGCTCCGAGGATGCCGAGGCACGGCCCGGGGAGTTATGATTTTAGGAACTGGAGATCTCAGCCATCACGTTGACGCTCACGTGATGCAATTTCGTAATCAACCATCAATGTGACCGTTGCGAGAGACCCTCGCACTATATGTTTCAAGGTAATTTAGAATGGCCATCGAAATTCGAGTTCCGTCTGTCGGGGAATCGATTAGCGAAGTCTTTATTGGCGAGTGGTACGTCAAAGAGGGAGAATGGGTCGATGTCGACCAAAACCTGGTCGGTCTAGAAACCGACAAGGCCACTTTCGATGTCCCCAGCCCCGAAGCGGGCGTCATTGATTCCATAAAGATTGAGGCTGGATCAACTGCAGAAATCGGCGACGTCATCGCCACATTGAATCCCGGCCCGAACCCGAATGGAGATTCGGCCGGAGGACAGAGCACTTCAAAAGCTGAAAGTACCACGACGTCGAAAGAGAGTGCTTCGCAACAAAGTGCCCAATCCGCCACAACTGGCGGACACGTGATGCCTTCTGCAGCGCGGGTCGCTGCTGAAAGTCACGTCGATCCCAAGAGTGTCGGCGGGACTGGCCCGGGGGGACGAGTCTTGAAGGAAGACGTCCTGAACCATGTCGGTGGCACAGATGGTGGTTCCGGTCGCGAGGAACGACGAGTTCCGATGTCTCCGATGCGGCAAACTATCGCGAGAAGACTTGTCAGTGCACAAAAAGACGCAGCTTTATTGACCACATTCAATGAATGCGACATGTCCGCAGTCAAAAAATTACGAGCTGAGTATCAAGATCAGTTCGTCAAGAAGTACGACATCAAGCTCGGCTTCATGTCGTTTTTCGTCAAAGCTGTCATCGGAGCATTGAACGAATTCCCAGCCATCGGAGCCCAGGTCGAAGGGACAGACTTGGTCTATCGAAATTATTGTGACGTTGGTGTCGCCATCGGAGCTGGAAAAGGTTTGATTGTTCCAGTGATTCGCAACGCCGAACGCCTCAGCTTCGCGGAAGTTGAACTCACAATTGCTGACTTCGCCAAGCGAGCCCGGAATAACAAGATCACTCTTGAAGAACTTGAAGGAGGAACCTTCACCATCACAAATGGTGGAGTATACGGTTCTCTACTTTCAACCCCCATTGTCAATCCGCCTCAGAGCGGAGTCTTGGGAATGCACGGGATCTTTGACCGCCCGGTTGCTGTCGACGGAGAAGTTGTCATTCGCCCGATGATGTATATCGCTCTGACTTACGATCACCGCGTGGTCGATGGTCGTGAAGCTGTTTCGTTTCTAGTTCGAATCAAAGAAGCAATCGAAGATCCAACTCGACTGTTACTAGAAGTGTAAAGCGGAGAGAGGAATTCTCGAAGACCGCATAAGCATTGACTGAACAACGCTTCACAAAACAGCGACGCCACTTTAACGATCGCATCAGCGATCTCATCAAAACAAGTTGAGCGTTCTGTCTTGTGGAGTTGATGTTCGATGCGGTCCAGAGCAAATCCTGGTCAGGTCTTCACATTCGGTCTCGTGGATGCGAGCGATTCAGCACTTGAAGAGCACTCTTCACCGAGACAACTAACACAAAAATGATCTAAGAACCGCTAACAACTCCTCTCGGATCGAGCGATCTCACTCGAGTTTCGGCATCTCGCAGAGTTATTGTTTCAGCTATAAGACTTCCATCGCGGAGACTCGGTCGAGTAGAATCTACGCAGGGACGAGAGGTGCAAAATGTCCGAAGAGTTTGACCCAGAAGCTGACAATGGCGCCCCCGGATGGGAAGCCATCGACGAAGTTCTTGACGAACTTTACGACAATGCCGAACCGATGCACTGGGGGACGATTCTTCCCTACAATCTTGGCGGCGAAGACCCTCTGTACGGCGTCAGTGTTTACGAAAGCCAGAAACAGCAACCTCATCTTCACTATGTCACTTACGGATTCTCGGATCTTTACGAGAAGGAAGATGAAGAGTCTGAAGTGAGTGGATACGGTTTTGAGTTAACGTTTCGACTCTCGGCTTCCAAAGGAACAGAACCTCCTGTCTGGGTGGTCAACTTCCTTCAGAACCTGGCTCGATATGTCTTTCAATCCGGAAATGGATTCGGTCCCGGGCATACAATTCCGCTCAACAGCCCCATATGCCTGGAGTCGGAAACTCAAATCTGTGCTGTCATTTTCGTCGAAGATCCTGAACTCGGAACAATTGAAACTCCCAATGGCGAAGTCCAATTCTTGCAAGTCTTTGGGCTGACGGAGAGCGAACTCGACGCGACACAATGCTGGAACGCCCTCCGCTTCGCTGAACTGGTACAAGAATTCAATCCACTCTTAATTACCGATGTAGATCGCGAAAGCTATCTGGCTCAGCCAAAATTCCAATCCACAGTCAGTGAATTGACCTCGGAAGAGGGAGCATCAGCTGCGATGATGTGTGCGAACGAGTTCCGTGTCCTTCGCGATCCTGAAACGTCAGATGTCACATTGGTTTTAGGAGCCATCGTCGCTCCGTCTCTGGGGAAAAGGCTGCGCGGCCGACTTCCATTTGGGCGAGAGTTTCAATTGGTCGGTGAGGAAGATTCCATTGTTTTTCGACCTGCCGATCAATATCAACTGACGATGCAGGACCATGTCTCAGAATTTGAGTTCACGAATTCACAAGTCGAAGTGATCTCGAAACAAATGCAAGCCAACGCAGGAACTTGGAAACTCGAAGACCCTCCGGGGTTCACGCTTGTCATCGAACAGACTGAAATCAAAGACAACGATGGCAATGTCACTGACGTTCTTGGTTGAAGACTGCTCGACCAAACGTCGGGACAAAGGGCATTCCATAAGACAACTTTCGAGCATTGTTCCGACGAACCTTTAGTTCACAAATCGAACATTAGCCTTAATGGTCTCCCTCGTGCCAGGCAGGGTATGGAACGATGAAAGTAGCTTTCACGAGCAAGGCAACTTTTGAAACATGCTAACCCGGACTCATGCGGAAACCCGCTTGTTGCTCAACAGCCATCAAAACATCTCGGGGCCTGCCCTGTAGAATCGAACCTCAAACATTTCGATTCTCAAAGTGCGAGTATCTCCTGTAAAATTGCTGTTCGTCACGAGGCAAAAGTTCAGCACCAAGTCGAAGGAGGTTCTATCGAAACCGCTTTCGCTCCGCTCGGTGAATCGATGAAATTTACTTTCGTTGCTGACTGGACGATTCCATATTGATTCGACACGATGTGTTAGAATTAATAAGGAGTTGAATTCATGCGAATTGTTACGATCACTGCACTCTCACTTTGTGCGTCATTCTTCACACAGACATCCTCAGCGGCTGACTTTGAATTTGGGTTTTCAAAAGTTGAAGTAACACCTTCAACACCCGTTCGACTTTCTGGATACGGAAATCGAGACAAACCATACGACGGAATCGACGAGCCCCTCTTCGCTCGCGGCATGGCGATGACCGCCAATGGCAAGGAGGGACTGCACGTCCTGGTTTCCGTCGACACGATCGGCTTTCCCGGCGAGTTGACTAAGGAAATACATGCTGCTGTCAAATCGAAGCACAACATTCCTCGTAGCCGATTTGTGATCTGCTGCACTCACTCTCATACCGCGCCACACATCGGACATGGGCTCACGAATCTCTTCGCGACGCCGCTCACCGAACTCGAATCGACGGCGACACAAGCGTACACATCGTATGTGCGTGATCAAGTTGTCAAAGCTGTTGACCAGGCGATCCAGAATTTGAGCCCAGGCAAAATTTCAATCGACACCGGCACTGCGACATTCGCACGAAATCGACGGGTCATCAAAGATGGAACCTGGACCGGGTTTGGGGAAAATCCAAATGGACCAGTTGATCACTCCCTTCCAGTACTCCGCATCACGGATGTCGAGGGAAACAAAACACGTGGACTGATCTTCAATTACGCCTGTCATTGCACCACTTTTGGTGGCAACTACAACCGCGTCAATGGTGACTGGGCCGGTTACGCAACGAAGTCGCTGGAAGCAGCGAACAATGGTGCAATCGCTCTTTGTACAATTGGCTGTGGAGCCGATGCAAATCCAGAACGCAATCCGGAACACGCGTTCGAAATTGCTCAGCGACAAGGAGAAGAAATCGCTGATGAAATTTCCCGTCTGGTTGATCTGAAGACTGGTTTCACAGAAGTCAACGCGGCACCAACATCATCGTTCGGCTTTGCAGGTCTCCCGATTGACCGCCCGAGTGATGCCCAATTGAAAGAGAACCTCAAGAATTCACGTCCTCAGGTTCGGCGGCATGCCGAAGTCATGATCGACACCAAAAAACGAATGGGACGTCTTCCCGAAACTTACCCGATGCCGATCCAAGTGTGGCGATTCGGGAATGAATTCGCGATGGTCTTTCTCGGAGGAGAAGTTTGCGTTGAGTATGCAACACGAATCAAGAAGGAACTGCCGACTCTTGTCGAGGGGCTGACGCCTGACAATGTTTGGGTCACCGCTTACGCAAACGACGTCTTTGGGTATGTCACCCCGGAGCGAATGCGTTCTGAAGGTGGGTACGAAGTCGATTTCTCAATGATTTATTACCTGCAGCCAGGTCGCTGGTCGACAGGAACAGAGGATGTCATCCTGCGACGAGTGAAAGAACTGTTCAACTCGAAAAGCCTTGACGTACCAACTCCCGTCTCAGATGCGCTAAAAACATTTACTCTTCCGAACGGTTATGTTATTGAAGAGGTCGCATCTGAGCCGCTCATTCGTGACCCGATCAATTTTGCAGTCGATGCGCGTGGTCGATTATGGGTTGTCGAAATGGGAGACTATCCGCGAGGTAACCCCGCGGAAGACCTCTCGAAAATCGAACGGCATGAACCTTGGGATGGTCCGCCAGCGGGCCGAATCAAAGTCTTAATCGACAGCAATCAGGACGGCCAGTACGACGAAGCAAAAATCTTCCTCGATGGGCTTTCCTTCCCTACTGGAGTTTTTCCATGGAAAGATGGTGTCTTCGTAAGCGGAGCTCCGGACATTATTTTTGCTCGAGATACTGATGGCGATCTGAAATGCGACGAGCAAGAAGTCTTCTTCACAGGATTTGAGAAAGCAAATCCTCAACACCGCATCGGCGGGTTCGAGTATGGACTCGACGGCTGGTTGTATTTGTCCGCTGGCACAAACAACAAACAAATTCAATGTTTACGAACGGGTGAGACGGTCAACGTCTCCGGACGCGACTGCCGCTTTGATCCCGTCTCAGGAAAACTTGAAGCGATCAGTGGGAGCAGTCAATACGGCCGCAGCCGGGATGATTTCGGGAACTGGTTTGGCAATTCGAATAGTGAGCCGTTGTTTCAATTCGTAATCGAAGACCGGGATTTGAGTCGAAACCCGCATCTCCCATCTCCGTCGCCAAAGCATCACCTCACGAATCCTCGCTTCGCTCCTCAAGTCTATCCAACAAGTCGAACGCTCGATCGATTTAACGATCTCTTTGCACTTGACCGCTTCACTTCTGCTTGTAGCCCAACCGTCTTCAGAAACGACAGCTTAGGCACAGGCATCGACGGGACAGTCCTCATCTGTGAGCCTGTCCACAATCTCGTCAGCCGTGTCGTCGTTGACCATTCAACAATCAAGTTCTCCGGGAAACGTGCAAAGTCTGAACAGAAATCAGAATTCTTAACCTCCTCAGACAACTGGTTTCGTCCGACCCGGCTGATGACAGCTCCCGACAATACGCTGTGGGTCTGTGATATGTATCGCCAAGTCATCGAACACCCAGAATGGATTCCGGAAGCTTGGCAAGCCAAACTTGATTTGTACGCTGGCTACAATCGGGGCCGCATTTATCGCGTCTACCACAAAGACTCTTCCCCCACTCGAATCGAGGATCTGTCACAACTTAAAACTCCGGAATTGGTCGAACTTCTGAAAAGCTCAAACGGCTGGACACGTGACCGCGCCCAGCAACTCATTCTTGAGCGAGACATTTCCGATGTCGACTCCGAAGGCGACACGCTTGCAAAATCGTTGCTGCAACTCATCAACGAAAGTCAGGACAGCAGGACGCTCATCCAGGCCTCTTACACCTATGCCCTGCTTTCAAAGACACCCCCTGCAATCCTGAAGAATTACCAGTCCGAAGACATCGACGTCGTGATCAGCGCTATTCGACTCTGGGGCGTGGAAACGAACCCCAAAGAAAAGTGGCAACCGTCGACACTCTCACATCATCCCAACGAGCGAATTCGTTTTGAGTTGGCACTCGCTGCAGGTAATGCCAACGATGATATCCGTGCTTCAGTCTTGCGAAAGGTGATTCAAAGCAGTTCCGATAATCCCTGGATACGAACAGCCATATTGTCTTCCGCAAATGGGGTCGCAGACCGCCTGCTGATTGGCGCCATTGAAGACAAAATTGTCACCCCAGATTTACTCAATGGATTGCTGACGACACTGCTGGGAAGCTCATCCATCAAAGGCATGGAGCAACTGGGGGAATCAATGACCTCCATCAAAGATCCTCAATTAAGACGACGGTTACTACTGACTGCAATCAGTTATTTTGAGCGAAACAAAGTCTCATTTGAAGAACTGAGCCAAAGTTTTGAAGAGGGGACGAATAAAACTTTTTCGCAAATCCTCAATGACTCGGTCGCTGCCCTGAAGTCTCAAAGCCTTCCTCAAGAAGAGATCCCGGGGGCCATTCGCCTGGCAGCATACTCCAACAGCCCACTCTCGGCAGAGGATCTGTTGGCGTTCCTCAGTGCGACTCAATCCCCCGATGTAAACACTGCAGTGATCGAATCGGTTGTGAATTTGAACGAAACCCTGAAGCTTCTTCAACAAATGAAAAAGCAAACACCGGCCGTCCAATCTGAGATCCAAGCCATTCTGCTCACCAGCACGACATCCACGAACCAGCTGCTTGAGGCTCTTGAACAGAATGTGATCTTCACCAACGACATGAGCGCTGCTACGGCAGACGCATTGAAGAACCATCGCAACAAAGAGGTGCAAGCCCGATTCGCAAAGCTGACCGCTTCTCATGGGATGGCATCGACGCGATTGGAACTGTTGAAAACATACATGAGTGCCCTTTCATTAAAAGGCGACATTAAGAATGGGAAGAAGCAGTTCACAAAAACTTGTAGCACCTGTCACCGGCACCACGAGATTGGGAACGACTTTGGTCCCAAATTGTCTTCGCTCCTCAAGAAATCTGATGAGTACATCCTGACATCTATCATCGATCCCAACGCCGCTGCTGAATCCAAATATCGTGGATACTCCATTGTGACCAAAAATGGAAAAGTCTATAGCGGACTGATTCTTGAAGAGACTGCGACGAGCCTGAAATTGATTCGACCTGATGGGAAATCTGAAACGATCCTTCGTTCAGAAATCGAAGAAATGGTCAACACAGGGCGGTCATTCATGCCAGAAGGTTTAGAGAAGAATCTCAAGCCACAAGACATTGCAGACATCATTTCTTTTCTACGTTCAGAGACAACACCCTGAATAGACTGAATGACATTGGAATTGTTTTGCCCCAACCTGATCCTGGAACCAGAATTCGCTCTCTCAAATAGTGAGAAAGCGACTACTCCGAAGGTTTTCGGACTGGTTCTCATGTAAGGAATTTGAAATGTTTCGAATCATTTTAAGCCTCATCCTTCTCACGGGGGGCGTACCAGGGGAACTCTCTGCAGAAGAACCTCAACCGAACATCCTCTGGATCGTCGGCGAAAATTTCGCTCTCGATTTGGGGTGTTACGGTCAGAAAAACGTCGAAACTCCAAATCTGGACGGGCTCGCAAAGCGCGGAGTGAAATACACAAACGTCTTCTCAACTTCGCCAGTCTGCGCTCCGAGTCGTTCGGCATTCATGGTCGGGATGTATCAGACGACAACCGATACGCACAACATGCGTTCGCACCGCGATGACGACTACCGACTTCCAGCTGGGGTCCGACCGCTGACACACCGATTGCAGGATGCAGGCTATCGGACTGCGAATATCACGACCATTGATGACAAAACGGTTGGAACAGGTAAACTCGATCTGAATTTCACAAACGAAGGCCCGATCTATCAGACAGCAGACTGGGAGGAACTCAAAAACAATCAGCCGTTCTTTGCTCAAATCAATACGCCAGAAGCGGAATACGATATCTACGATCGAATGTCTGCGGAAAAACCTCGCGTGAAATGGGTTGGCGAAGAGTGGCATCCCCAGATCGGCACAGAAAAGAATGTCACTCCTCCACCGTACTATCCTGACCACCCCCTCGTCAGAAAAGAATGGGCTCGTTATCTGAACTCTGTTTCCGGAATGGATGTTCGGGTCGGCTGGATTTTGGACCGGCTGAAGAAAGATGGGCTTGAGGAAAACACAATCGTTATTTTCTTTGGCGACAACGGACGTTTGGAACCACGTGGAATCCACTGGTGCTTCGATTCCGGCTTGCACGTTCCAATGATTATTTACTGGCCGGAAACGCTCGCTCCTCCGAAAGACTTCAAGCCGGGAACCGTGAACGACCAGCCGATCAGCCTCCTCGATATCACTGCGACAACTTTAGCAATGGCAGGTATTGAACGCCCTATTGGAATGCAAAGCCAAGTCTTCATCGGTCCGAACCGTGCCCCTGAACGTAAGTACGTTTTTGCAGCTCGTGATCGTATCGATGAAACGGTGATCCGGCAGAGATCCGTCCATGATGGTCGGTATCACTACATCCGGAATTTTACTCCCGGTGCAGGCTTTGCGACGTTGAATCGCTATAAAGAAAAATGCTTCCCCATTAAACCGTTGATGCGAGAGCTCGATGCATCAGGAAAACTGGTGGGCCCGCCCGCCAACCTCATGAAGCCGTTTCCTCAAGAAATGCTCTTTGACCTGCTCAATGATCCAGACGAAATCAATGACATCGCGGGGAACCCATCTTCGTCTGAAATTTTGCTACGCATGCGAGCTGCCCTTGATACCTGGATGATTGAAACCAACGACCGTGGGAGAATTCTCGAACCGATAGAAATCGTTCATCCGTTTGTAAAAGAAATGCACGATTGGTTTGGCACACCTGAGAATTTGAAAGAGATTCACCAATCACCGAAGTTTGATTGACCAGTCATGAATCATCTTCCATGACTAGCGTGCTCACAAAAAATTGCTTTCAGAAACAACTGAGTTGCTGACCTCGAGACAGCAGGCACAGTTTAAGATTCGATTCGTTTTAAACATTCACGACCTTAGAGAACTGGAATAACAATGATTGTTCGTCAGATTTTATCAACAGCCTTCTTGCTGATTGTGACCTCAAATCTCCTGTTAGCACAAGATGCACAAAACAAAGACGACGGAAAGCTTCGCATCATTTGTTTTGGCGCACATCCCGATGATGCTGAGTACAAAAGTGGCGGAGCAGCAGCATTATGGGCGGAGATGGGGCATCACGTGAAACTCGTCTCAGTGACGAATGGAGATATCGGCCATTGGCAAATGGCAGGCGGTGCACTCGCAAAACGTCGCACCGCCGAGTCTGCACTTGTCGCCAAACGACTTGGCGTGTCGTCTGAAGTGTTAGATATTCACGATGGCGAACTTATGCCAACTTTGGAAAATCGTCGGACAATTGTCCGCCTGATCCGTGACTGGAACGCGGACATTGTCATTGCTCATCGACCTTGGGATTATCACCCCGATCACCGATACACCGGGGTTCTGGTCCAAGATGCTGCATTCATGGTCACCGTCCCATATTTCTGTCCCGACACTCCTCCACTGAAGAAAAACCCGCTCTTCTTGTACTCCAGCGATCGATTCCAAAGACCATACCCATTCAAAGCAGATATTGCAGTTTCAATTGACTCAGTGTTTGAAAAGAAAGTCGATGCCCTCACTGCACTGGAGTCCCAGGTTTTTGAAGGAGGAGCACTTGGCAATGAAGAAAAGGTCCGTGATATCCCGCCAGCATCTCAGCCTGAATTACGCCGAGAATGGCTCAAAGGACACTGGCAGCGGCGAGCAGGTCGAGAAGCCAATACTTATCGTGACGCACTCATTGAATGGTACGGTGAAGAGGCCGGCAAAGCAGTCAAATACGCGGAAGCATTCGAAATTTGTGAGTACGGCCATCAGCCTAGTCACGAAGAGATTTTGAAACTGTTCCCTTTCTTGCCGAAGAAGTAATCAAGGCATGCGATGAGAAGTTCTGATGCTCGGGGTCTTTACCCCGAGCTGACCTTCAAACGCGATCGCACAAAAGGGGCCGCCAAGAAGAATTCGAAACTTATGTAACCGTCGTCTGACAGTGGAGTTTCGACGACTGAGATCGGTGACACTCAAGTTGTTATTTTTCTTTCTCTGCCGGCTTCTCTTCCGGCTTTTCTTCCGGTTTAGCAGGTATCGTCAGCCAGAGGTCTGATGTCGTGAGCGGTGTTACCTGGAGTGGGCTCGTCGCGATGACTTCAGATTTCTCATCCCCAATACTGCCGACAATTTGAATCGGACCTTGAAAACCAGCTGCGTTTTTCACATCGATCTTCAATGTCACTTTCTTGGCTGAATCCCCTTTTGCTTCAGACTTGACGGCCTCAGCGGTCGCACCTTCCGGAAGATTCTTCACCGAGACAAGGAGTTCCTTGTTGAACCCATGCAAACGATTGATCGCCACTGGAATTTCAATCGGTTTATCTCGTTTCGCCTCAAAATGGTCAGCAGTGACTGTCAAATCAGCTCTGGGAGTATTGAGCTCAGCAGTCAGTAAATAAACATAACGAAATCCTGCATGATTGAACCTGTCGCTGATTTCAAGCTGATACTCTCCGTCGGATGGAACTTTCCAAGCATTGTTAATGTCTTGGTCTTTCCGGCTGATATCGTCGAACTCTTTGAGCACTTTGCCTTGGCTGTCTCGGATTTTCAACACTGGATCGAGATGAGAACCAATCGCACGAGCTTGAACGCGAAGCTGTAACGATTCCCCTTTCTTACCAGTGAATCGAAAGACATCGAGTTCTTCTGATTTCTCGATCACACCACTCACCGCAAAAGGAATAGTCTGCACAGCTTTGGCAGCATCTGCTTCAGTGACAGGATTCTGCTTTGCGATTAGCTGATGGATTTGATGAAACGCTGAGGTCGTTCCAGATTCAAGCTGCTTGGGATCAGCTTTGTCCAGATTCCATCCAAGTGGCTTTCCTGAAGTAACAGTCCGCGACGTGACAAAGGGGCCAGAGGTGAGAGTCAGTCGATAACGATAGGTCGAACCGCCCGCAAAATTGATGGTACTATTCGGAGTTGCCGGGAAGCAAAAAATTCTCACCAGAAACGTCCCTTGATGAGGAGCTTGAAATGCTATCAACGAATCATTTCCATGATCGTCATCGTTTTGCTCAATGACATATCCATCCGCATCTAAAATTTGTAATACGGAATCCATTGGTGATTCAAAAGCAGCATGAGCATCGACAGAAGCAACGAGCGTTTCTCCATCGGATAGCGTGACTGCAAAAGTATCAACTTCGCCCCCTTTGTGCAGGACACCGTTTATCAGGATCGGAAGTGACTCAATTTTTTCAGCTTCCTCTGCAGAGTTGTTTGGTTCTTTCTCAGTCATCTCTGGCAGGACACCGACCAGGATCGGAAGTTGAGAAGTTGCTCCTTCGGCATTATGAAAACGCAACCAATGTAATCCCGGCTGAGCATCTGCAGCAGCAGTGATTGTTAACTGATCTCCCTTTTCAGAGAACTTGAACTCACCAAGAGCATTGCTCGACGACACGACAGAAACTGGCTGAGTTCCCGGTTTCCCAGTCAGTTTGAACTCAACTGTTGAACCTTGCTGCAGTCCGGGAGGAAAGATCGATGTGATTGCAGGCGCTTCAGCAGCAAGTTCAGAAGCTGCAAAAAACGTCATTGCAAGTAAACCGAGTAACGGACGGCAGAGCATGACAACTAAACTGTTCAACCGAAGATGAACAGGAAGAGAGCAGAATTTCATCTCAACGCCTTGTGAGTTGACGCAAACGATGCAGTGAGGAGGCACCGACTAAGGGCGCCTCGCACACTCACGAGCCATGGGGACACAATCGAGCAAAACGCTCTTCGCGAACACAAAGGAACACGAAAACGTCTTAGCCCATGAGTTCGGTGATGGGGGTCGGGTCGCTGACAAGGTGAGTTGGACGTCCAAGCGGCGTATACAGCATTTGATCTGGATCAATTCCGAGCTTGCGATAAACAGTCGACGCGAAATTCTCCGGAGAAAGGACTCGATCAACAGCTGAGTACCCTTGTCGATCCGTTGCTCCAACGATCGTTCCGCCAGGAGTTCCCGCCCCGGCCATCAGCACGGACATTGCATTTGACCAGTGGTCACGTCCGCCATCTTTATTGATCTGAGGTGTCCGCCCGAATTCTCCCAACACAACGACAAGTGTTTCATCGAGGAGACCGCGTTCTTCCAGATCAGTGATTAGCGTTGCAATTGTATTGTCGACACCCGGAAGGCGTTTTCGACAACTCGGGAACAGTCCACGATGATGATCCCAGCCACCCTCATAGAGAGTCACAAAAGGGACACCAGCTTCGACGAGGCGTCGACCAAGAAGCGCTCGTTGACCGAATGGATTTCTACCGTATCGGTCCCGAAGTTCCCCGTCTTCCTGGTTAATGTCAAACGCCTTCTGCGCGCTTGGAGAAGACATCAGATCGTAACTTTGTGTGTAATATTCATCGAGCGACTTTGCCGGATCACCACTGGCTCGATTTTCGAATCGAGGTAGCTGATCGACAACCGACCGCAGGTCTTTGCGACTGACAAAACGCTCTTCTTCCAGACCACGCGGGAGAGCAACGTCTCGCACACGGAAGTTACTGCTGTTGGGGTTATCGGGAACAACAAATGGCGCGTACTGCGCACCAAGGAAGTTCGGTCCCCCTGAACGGGACATGCTTGGAATGGAAAAATATGCAGGAAGTCCATTTTTGTGTCCGCGATCATGTGCAGTCACAGACCCAAGGCTTGGATGGAAACTGACGAATGCTCCGCAACCAACCGGAATTCGAGGTGGGGCACCGGTCATCATGTAGTGATTGCCAGCTCCGTGGTTTCCTTGATTGTGTCGGATCGACCGAATAATCGACAGTTTGTCTGCGATCCCGGCCAACTTCGTCATGTGCTCAGAAAAATGCACACCCGGAATTTTGGTTTCAATAGGGAAGAACTCACCACGAATCTCACTTGGGGCAAGTGGCTTGGGATCGAATGTTTCATAGTGAGTTGGACCACCATCCAACCAGACAAGAATACAGCTCTTGGCTTTCGCTGTGGGATGTCCTGCTTGTTCACCTGCGTTGGCACGAAGGGAAAGCAAATCGGCAAAACCAGTTCCAAACGCAGCGGTGAGTCCGAACTGGAGACAGTTTCTGCGACTGATTCCGTTACAGTTTCGATTGATCGTTTTCTTCAAGGTAGGCATGGAGTCATCCTCAAAAGGGGATGGGAGGGAAATAGGAGGGATGGTCGTAGATGTTTCTTTCTTTCCGGTTAGTCTTTAAAGACAAACTCAGGGGTATTCATCAACGCCCACATTAAGTCTTCGGTAGTCTGACGACGCAGTGTGAGTGCGTCAGCTTCACTTTCTTTATTGTCGTATAAATTGACGGCGATGTCCAACTCTTTCTCATTCGGGTATCGAGAGTAGATCGCAAGGTAGAGGTTTTTAACGATTTCTTCAGGCGGAAGTTCGCTCTTCGCGAGTTCGACAGCCCAACCTTGTTCGGAAGTCACCTTCTTGAAAAGGTTTTCCGAATTCATCAGATGTAACGTTTGTACGACTGTAGGGTCTGATGTTCGCTCGCACGGCGGATCCTGGTTTGGATCGGGGCGACCGTATGCATCCAGAAACAAAGAACGAATTCGATGTGTCCAAAGTTCCTTTGCTTTTGTATTTGGTGCCATTCCTGAGAACGATTCGGGAACCCCGGTGATTTGAACAACCGAATCAAGCAACACTTCAGCTCGTAATCGCTCGCGGAAGTGTCGAGAGAAATAACGTGTATCCACAGCATTTCGCTCTGTCGGTACTGAACTCAATGCATAGGTATTGGACAACACGATGTGGCGAATCAATTTCTTCAAGTCGAAATCGTTCTCGGCAAGGTAGTCTCCCAAGTACTTCAGTAACTCTGGATTCACTGCGGGGTTCGTGGCTCGCAAATCGTCGACAGGAGTCACCAGTCCCATCGTCATTAAGTCCGTCCAGACACGGTTTGCAATTGTCTGGCAGAAGTAATCATTGTCGGCAGAGGCCATCCAATCTGCGAGCGCAATTCGCGGATCAGTCCCCTCGGGAATTTCTGTAGATTCACCGTACAGTGGTTTGGGAGCCAGCACTTCGTTCGTAAGGGGGTGGCGAACATCACCTCGACCTCTGTTGTAAATAAACTCTTCCGATCCAGAAATCGGTGGCGACAATCCAGTTCCCTTGTGGCCGAGCTTCGCGAAATAGGCAGCGAAGCTGTAAAAGTCTTCCTGCCCGTAAACTTCAAACGGATGGTGATGACACTTCGCGCATTCCAACCGAATTCCGAGAAACAATTGACTCACAATAGTTGTCAATTCGTCGGGGCTGCGGCGATCTCGGTATAAGGTCACATTCCCCTCTCGGAATGTACTCCCCTGTGCTGTGATGAGTTCTTTGACAAACTCGTCGTACGGCTGGTTCTTGCGGAAAGCCCCACGAATCCAGGCGTCGTAATTCATCACAGCTTTGATACCGACACGGTAAGGGTTCGGACGCAACAGGTCGGCCCATTTGTTCGCCCAGTGCTCCGCATATTCCGGCTTGTTCAGTAACTCATCAACAAGTGCAGTCCGTTTTTCGGCGGACTCATTACTAAGATATGTGCGAGCTTCCTCGGCTGTTGGAAGACGACCAATAATATCGACGTAGGCACGTCGCAAGAATCGATGCTCGGGAGCAGGATCTGAAGAATCGAGACCTAAGCGGGTCAACGTTTTAGCGACCATTTGATCGACAGGATGATCGCTGGCCAATGAGACTGGTGGGGGTGCGGTGCCAGGAGATGGGACCGAGCCGGTGAAGATTGCAAAGTGTCCGGAATAGCGGGCCATAATTGCCGCTTCCCCCGTGATATTTCCGGCAGTGACGACGCCGTCTTCATCGACAGCGACAATCGGCGCTTCGTTCGATTGATAAATCGACATGTCCGTCACATCACGAGTTGTCCCATCGGAATAGTGTGCGATCACCGTAAGCTGTTGCTTGCCGTGGTGGGGAAGAATTTTCTCTGTTGGTGTGACAGTGACATTTTCCAGAGTGGGTGTATTCGGGACTGACCGAGGAGCGCCGGCGCGAATCCAGTCCAACAACAACTGATAGCCAGCGCTATCAGCCTTCAACCTGACCCCTCCGCCGTGCGGAGCTTCTCCCAGAGGCTTCCTCAGCAACAAACTGGACTCCGGGCGTGTTAATGAAATACGACGACCGCGAGTCTGTTTTGCCAACGCGTTGTGATCAAAATCAGAATCGAATCCAAGCAAAGAGAGTTGAAAACCGTTCTGCCCACGTTGTTTTCCGTGGCAGGCCCCCGAGTTGCAACCGAAGCGTGTCAGCACCGGTTGAATGTCTCGATCGAAGTCAATTTCTTCGGGAGCAAGTCGGGTTTGATCGTCCGCTTCCACAGACAAGCTCAGCCCCAACATTACAACTGCCAGGACGAGTAGAGATTCGGATATTCTTTTTGCAGGCATCAAGGTGAGGAACCTTCCAATACAATTGGGGAGCCAGTGGGGGCAGGTTGCCGGAGCTGGTGACAAAATCAGGTAAATATTGACCATCAGCGAGGCATGTTATCAGTGAGGCAGATTAACTGTTACTGAATATCTGTCACACTGTATTATGTGTCACACGGTCTGAAGTATCACACTGATTGATTGCCGCATTAAGAGGTGCACTTCAAAGAGAGTACATGAGAATGCGGTATTCAAACGGTGGGATTTCATTTGTGTGCTGAAATAAGGTGGGTGTTCTATCAACTGATCCCTAAAAAATTCATCGCAGTATTCATCATAGTGGGTTCAGGCCACTGCGATTTCAGAAAGGAACTCAACTCAGTAGAACATTACTTCATTATACATCGATTTGATCCCGTTGATCAATGATCAACTTTCTTCCAAGTCTGTTTATGGGGGCAATTTCTAATTTGTGTATTCTTTTTGTGATTGAAGGACAACTGTCAGGAAGAGAGATAGAACGGGTCATGCTGCTTTTCACGGAGTTGGTGATGAAGAAAGACTTCTGCCCCAAAACCATGAAAGACAGAGTCAAGAATGCTCCCGCCGGCCTGTCTGAAATCTTCCGTTTGAATTTGTTCTGGGCTCGCTCTTCTTTAATGGAATCATGGCATTTCTCCATGTTTTCCAAGACTCTCTTTTGTGACAACTTTTATACCAGCTTAGTCGCGAGCTTAAGCCGCTTCAGAACATCTCGAAACCTGTCACCCATTCACTGAAGTCGATATATCCCTCTCATTGAGAATTCGTTTACTGCGAACACTTGAGTGTTTTGGGGCAAGGGAGGAATCGTTAAACTGAAGTCACTCTGCTTGCGAACAAATCGACGTCACTTTTCTCAAACTTTCAGTTCTGCCATGACAACTCCCGCCACGAAATTGCTCAACCAGACATTAGTTGTTGGCTCTCACGAATTTCGCTCCCGGCTGATTTTGGGTACGGGGAAGTATTCGACATACGAATTGATGCAAGAGTGTCTGGCAGAAAGCGAAGCAGAAGTGATTACCGTAGCAGTTCGGCGAGAAAGGCTGATCGATGCGGACGGTCGTAACATTCTGGATTTCATTGACCTGGACCGATACACCATTCTTCCAAACACAGCTGGCTGCTTTAATGCCGAGGACGCAGTCCGTGTCGCTCGATTAGGCAGAGAGATTCTCGAAGGCCTCGAAAACCCTGGAGCTGACTGGGTGAAACTGGAAGTTCTGGGAGATACGAAAACATTGCTTCCTGATCCTGTTGCCACACTTCAAGCGACAGAAAAATTAGTCGCTGACGGTTTCCAGGTTCTTTGCTACACAACCGATGATCCGATTACTGCAAAACGCCTGAAAGAAGCAGGTGCGACGTCGGTCATGCCAGCTGGCAGTCCTATCGGCAGTGGGCAAGGCTTGCTCAATCAGAATAACATTCGAATCTGTCTCGAATATCTCAAAGAGAACGATGCGGACTATCCTGTGATCGTTGATGCCGGTGTCGGCACCGCCAGCGATGTCGCCATTGCGATGGAACTGGGATGTGACGGAGTCTTGCTGAACACCGGAATCGCCTCAGCTGGAAATCCTCTCCTGATGGCAAGCGCAATGCGAGATGCCTGTCGAGCAGGTCGCATGGCTGCCCATGCAGGTCGAATTCCCAGAAAACTTTACGCAACGGCCTCCAGCCCCGAAACGGGAACTATCTCTGCAAGCCAGTGACTCTCTTTAGAACTGATCCTGAAACTTAAAATTGCTCTCTCAAACGTTAAGAAAAGCGGCTATCCCAGAGGTTTTCGGACTGGTTCTAAACCGCCAGCTTACAGCATGATCACTTGTTGATCGTAAGAGAGTTCAACGCCGTCCGGCAGCTGCAGGTTCGTTTCTTCGTATCCTAAGCGGTGGGAAACGTGGGTCAAAAAAGTTTGCTGAGGCTGAAGCCGCTCGACCACTTCGAGCGCTCCTTCAATGTTGAAATGAGTCGGGTGTGGTTCAAAATGGATTGCCCCAAGAACGAGGACTCGTAATCCTTCGAGCAGCGGCCAGCTTTCATCCGGAATCTGACTAACGTCCGTGCAGAAAGCGACATCGTTGATTCGATACCCCAGCACGGGAAGTCGGCCGTGAATTAATCGAATCGGCTGGATGGTTAATCCACAGAGTTCGAAAGGCCTCAGGCCGATCTCACGGAATGTGAGCATCGGCCTTGAATGCAACGACTTCTTGACAGTCTCATCAAAGGCGTAAGAGAACGTGCGGCGAATCGTTTCTTCGACAGCATCTTCACAATAGACGGGTACCGGCTCTTTTTTCTTAAACCCGAAGATACGCAGGTCGTCTAAGCCGAGAATGTGGTCGGCATGACCATGCGTATAAACGACTGCTTCAATCATCTCGATTGATTCACGAATCAATTGCTGCCTGAGTTCCGGACCGGTGTCAATCAGAAAAGTTGAATCACCGTTATGCACCGCAACACTCGTGCGCAGCCGCTTGTCTTTCGGGTTTTTGGATGTGCAAACCGGACACTGACAACCAATCATCGGAACCCCCATACTGGTCGCGGTTCCGAGAAGCGTCATCCGAGGGGATTCATCAACGCTCAATCGACCTCCTCCACTAATTCTGAAACACCATCGGCCGTCAGCAAGAGAAGACGTTTCGTGAGCGGATGATCAGTGTTCTCAAAATCTCGCTCGACCTGTTGTCGAATTTCAGGAAGCATTTCAGGGGCCTTGATCGATATCGCAATAAAAAAGTCGCGTCCGGGTGCTCCGACGACCAAATCGCTCTGGACTGCCTCGCGCATCCGTGCTCGAAAGGAATCGCAGAGAAGTCGAGCGGAATTATAGGTGTCCGGCTGATTGGGCATCATCATCCGAGGGTCTCCCTCTTCTGAGGTCGCCACCGCCATTTCCATCGGTTCTTTTTCGAAGTAACTTCTCAAGTTCTCAATTGCCATTTGATGCAATTCATCTTGCGTCAAAGACCAGTGATCGAGCAGTTCATCGCGGATGTACCAATAGGCGTTAGCTTCGTCGACCACATACAAAATCACTAACCCGCCGACCCAGGGAGTCCCTACGATATTAGTAAATTTCTCCTTCCAAAGCTCTTCTGGATAGAGCATCGGCATGAGTCGGTCACGCACAATTTCGAGTGGCGGAGAAGTTTCGTCTTCCCCCCACCCTTGAACCTGGACAGCTGTTGAAAACGCTGGCAGCAAAATCTTTTCAAACTGATCCGGTTCGCGAATGTAGGCGCGGTAGAAATTCCCGAGGTTGAGTCGGGAAGTCTCAATTTGAATTTGAAACTCCCCTGCCAGATTCACCGTCAACAAAGGGAATTTAGAGCGTGCCAGCTCCAAAGCATTCTGAGCAAAGACTTCTGGTGGATCTGCAGGCTCTTCACACAGTTCCATGCTCATGAGGATCATTCGTACGATTGATTCCAGTTCCGGATCCCGTTCCGAAGTATGCAAAAGGGTGATGACCACCAGCAATCGATCTCGGCGAAACGACCAGATTGTCCAACTCCGCCATTCTCCAGGAGCAAGGAGCTTGGCCCACCATTTTCGTGACGGGTCAAGGATTGCATCGCCCTTGACGGTCTCATCTGCTCCAATTTGCTCATCTTCGGAAACCGTGACGTTTCGAGATTCTGGAAACTGCTCGACAATATTTTCTAAGCGAGGAAGCTCTCCCTCTTTCTCGTCGCCGAGCCAAACAGTATTGATCGCCACGAGCGCCTCAGTCTCTGGAGGACGCAACGCAATAGTCCCCTGACGCTCTTCAGTTTCCCACTGTGGTGGGTGGTGAAGATGGAACCAGTTCGAGGGACCAACTAATGTTGACCAATGTTCCGGAGCAGAATCCATGGCAAAACTCGGATCATCCTTGGCGAAAACGTCTGACTGTTCATCAGCGTTAAGCGATATTCGACGACAGCTGCATGTAGGCCATTCGCAATTCATGCGCAGACTGCTTGAGCAACTCAGCTTCGTCGTCTGTTAAATTGCCTTTGCATTTTTCTTCAAGCACACCGAGAAGATCGATGAAGTGCTTCGCCAAGGGGAGTTGTTGATTTTGATTCCCACTCGGATCTGGAATCACCCCAAGCGCCACCATGGCCTGAGTTGAAAACATCTGCACGAGCATTGAGAAGGTAGCCGGAGGTAAATTGTTGAGATCCAGTTCTTGCTCACCATCAGATTCGGCGGCGTCAGGTGCAGCTGGTTTTTGCTGACTCTCGGCGTCACGCTTGGCGTCCTCTGCCTTCACTCGATCTTTCCAATCGTCATCACCAACGACTTCGATTTGCGGTTTCTCCGATTCATTCCCGTCAGACATTTCACTTTCCAATCAGCAGTGCGTTCTAAATTCAGAATTTTCTAGGTTGAAGGATACGCCGAGCCGCATTGAAGTTTCAATGCCTGCCCTCGCGGAAAGAATATTGCGCACTTTCCCCGCCGGTCTGAATCGAATCTGAGTCGCATGTCGCTCCATGCCAGATATCCCATGTCCCATGCCAGATATTGAATTCAAGAGACAAACATCGCAACAGCAACCGCTGATGCGACCTGATTCAGTCCCGGTGATTTCACTCCCAATAATATTGCCAGATTTGGGACTCTTCGATCTGGAAATGAACAGGTTTTACAGTGCTTGAATCACCCATCTTGTTCTGATACCGTCCACACTGGATTCAGTCTGTCAGCCTGTCAGCGATAGCTTTTCTTCTTGAGAGCAGCCTGAAAGCGGCAGGCGAATTGAAGATTGAACGCATTGAATTGCGAATCAACGACCTTTTCGGAACTTGCTGAGAGAAGAACAAACCCATGTACAACGTGACCTTAATCCCTGGTGATGGCGTTGGTCCAGAAATCACCGAAGCCACAAAAAAGTGTATCGACGCTACCGGAGTCAAAATCGACTGGGACCTCCAGGAGTGCGGGATCGAGGTCATTGAAAAAGAAGGCTCCGTGCCGGATCACGTGATGGACTCCATCCGCAAAAATGGAATCGCACTGAAAGCCCCGATCACGACACCCATCGGAAAAGGTTTTCGCAGCGTGAACGTCTTTCTGCGACAGGAACTGGGTTTGTACGCCTGTGTCCGCCCCTGCAAAACCTATAAAGGTGTCAGAACTTACTACGAACATGTCGATCTCGACATGGTTCTCATCCGGGAAAACACTGAAGATCTCTACGCCGGAGTGGAATTTCAAGCAGGAGCAGAGCAAACTGCTGAACTGATCAAGACAATCAATGAGTTCTCCGCCGAGCGGAAAATCAATACGACGCCTCAAACAACTGGCGTGAGTATTAAGCCGATTTCCTACGAAGGAACTCGACGCATTGCAGACTTTGCATTTGACTACGCTGTCAAACAGGAACGCAAGTCAGTGACGTCAATCTGCAAAGCCAACATCATGAAGTATACTGATGGCTTGTGGTACGACGAAACACGTGCTGTCGCCCTGGCGTACGGAGCAAAGTTTGAATGGGAAGACCTCGCTGAAGGGATCTCCCCAGATGCTGAACTTGTTGGCAAAGTCGGTGATGCTTCCAATCTGACTTACATGGAACGTCTCATTGACAACATGTGCATGCAACTCGTTCAAAAGCCTGAACAATACGACGTTATGGTCACCCAGAACCTCTACGGCGATATCCTCAGCGACCTGTGTGCTGGGCTCGTCGGCGGACTCGGTGTTGCTCCCGGAGCAAATATCGGAACTGAAGCAGCTATCTTCGAAGCAACTCACGGAAGTGCTCCAAAGTACAAGGGGCAAAACAAAGTGAATCCGGTTGCCTTGATCCTCTCCGGAAAAATGTTGCTCGACCATCTTGGTGAGCGAGAAGCTGCCGCAAAACTGGACCGTGCTATCGCTGCAGTCATCGAAGAAGGCAAAGATGTCACTTACGACATGAAGCCTACCCGCACCGATCCAACAGCTGTTGGAACTCAAGAGATGGCGGAAGCTATCTGCAAAAAAATGCAAGCAGAATAGTAGCGTGCATTCAAACTGATTCTTAAAAGCCGGAGTCTTGCACTCCGGCTTTTTTGTTAATACCAGTCCGAAAACCTCTGGAGTAGTTGCTTTTTCTCAATGATTGAGAGAGAAATTTCAAGTTTCAGGATCAGTTCTAGAAAAATGCGTTCTTCACGGGCACACGGTAGAGCGAACTGCCTCTAGAGCAGTACTGTGGAAGGATTGTCTGACTTCGATATAATCAATCTGGTAGATTCATCCGAATAGTGGTCTGTGTCCCGTCCGCAAATGCGGTGCGGTTGAAAGTCTTATTTGCGTTTTGAGTACATCTCCGGAAACTTTATGACGAAGGTATTTCTCAGTGTTTGAGAAACCACATCCTGGTTTTCGGATCAGTTCTAAGCTTTGAGGATCTTTACTGATGAAGAAAACACTTTTAATCCCCACACTCTTTGGGTTGCTGATCAGCTCGATGGTTGCGACACCATCGTTTGGTCAAGAAACAATCCGGGATGCTAAGAAGAAAGCCAAAGAACTCGGCCCCAAAGAAGTGCTGCTTGGTGAAGGAGATCTTCTGCAAGGGATTCCAGGAGAGGGAAATCTGACTCCTAAAGACATTCGTGCCTGGCTCAAGAATCCAGAAGTGCATCGAGTGATTCGCCCAGTCCTTCCACTTGGGCTTGCTGCAGGTGCTTCGCAAATCAAAGGGATTGACGAAACTCCAATGACTCAAGCGAAGATCGAGCTTGGTCGACAACTCTATTTTGATCCACGCCTCTCTTCTGATTCAACAATTAGTTGTGCCTCCTGCCACCACCCTGATCAGGGATACTCCCACACCACGCGGTTTGGGGTCGGTGTTCAAGGTCAGGAAGGAAACCGAAACTCTCCGATCAGTTACAACCGAATCCTTTCCGATCTGCAATTCTGGGATGGTCGCGCACTGACACTCGAAGAGCAGGCAGTCGGCCCGATTGCAAATCCCATTGAAATGGGAAACAGCCACGATGCCTGTGTTGCAGCCCTGAAGGAGATTCCTGGCTACAAAATTCAATTCGCTGCAGTCTTCGGCAAAGACGGTCTCAACATCGACAACGTCGCCAAAGCACTTGCAACATTTGAGCGAGCCATTGTCACCGGCCCTTCCGCGTACGACTTCAGTGAAGCGATGGCTCAATATCAAAAAATTGACCAGGACGACCTTAAAGATTTGCTTGAAGATGACGAAACGATCGCCGCTCAGTACGAGGCAATTAAAAAGGGAACTCAAGAACTGCCAATGAGCGAGAGTGCTCTACGCGGTCAAAAGCTCTTCTTCAGCGAACGTGTGAACTGTGCCGCCTGCCATGTTGGAGCAAATCTCACCGACGAAAAGTATCACAACCTCGGCGTTGGGATTGATGCAGAAGAGCCAGACCTCGGTCGGTACGTCGTGACAAAAGACGAGAAAGATTGGGGAGCTTTCAAAACCCCCACCGTTCGAAACGTCGCTCTCTCTCCACCATACATGCACGACGGCAGCCAGAAAACATTGATGGAAGTTGTCGAGCACTACAACAAAGGTGGAAATCCAAACAAAAACCTCAGTGATAAAATCGTCAAGCTCAACTTGAAAGATCAAGAAAAGAAAGATCTCGTTGCCTTCATGGAGGCACTCACCGGATCATTCCCGCAGGTTGAACACGGACGCTTACCGAAATAGTCTTCGGATCGTTCACTTGAAGAATCCACAATATAAGCCGCGTTCTCAAACTTTGAGAACGCGGCTTTTTCATACATTCTGAGACAACTGATGATCACACCGGCAGTCAAACTGCCTTATCACATCCCGGAAAAACCATTGCCACTGTCCGTACCGAAGAGAACCACATGAGTTGTCCGGAGTTCGGACTTCTCGAATTTCCCGCCACTCCTCTCGGGCATTCTTTTCAGCTTACTTTTCACCAATGCAGTAAAGATATTCTTGACGCCCTTCAGGTCCATTCTCGGCGACACGATAGAAAATCCGGTTGCCTGCAACGGTTGGTGTCGCAAACAGTTCTGTTCCCAAACTCGTACGAGCAACTTCTTCGTACTTCTCCGGATTAAGTTTGTAGACAATAATTTCCCCCGACTCAGTCGCTGTATAGAGGTGTCCTCCAGCCATCGTGATTGAAGAACTGACTGGACCTCCCAAACGGGTTTTCCACATCTCCTTTCCGTCGGAACATCTCCAGCAAAAACCGACTCCTGCATCCGTATGAGCGTACAGATAACCATCGTAGGCGAGCATTGATTGCTCATAACATTTCTGTTTGTTCTTCCAGACAACCGTCCCTGAGCCGTCCGCCTTGATGGCAACAGTTTCAGAGTTTGGAAAACCTCCGCTGGCAAAAACAAGGTCTCCATTCCAAACCATCGTTCCACAGGTCGCCAGAGTCGCACCGGGAGCTGACCAGAATTCCTCACCCGATTTCGGGTCGTAGCTGATGACTTCGGAGTGCCCACTCAACAGAAGTTGCTCTTTCCCGGCTATGTTTCCAACGATCGGAGACGAGTAGCTGGCATGTGCAACTCTCGGTGTCGTCCACAGTTTCGAGCCATCACGCTGGGAGAAAGCAACGAGGAAACCGCCGCTGTCAGCTTCTCCAATCACAATGACACTTTCACCATAAAGCAGAGGTGATGAGCCATAACCAAATTTGTATTTTTCTGGATCGAATGGGCCTGCCGATTCGGTCCAGACAAGATCCCCGCCAACAGTCAGGCAGCTCACCTTAATTTGATCTTCGTTATAAAAGACAACGTAAAGATGCTTGCCGTTACAGGCGACTGTTCCCGAGGCATGGGTATTCTTCTTGTGAACCCCCGATGGAAGATTCCCTTGATGCACAGGAGTGATCCACTCCTGTTTACCAGTTGTGCGGTTAAAGCAAACCACGCCTTGCATCTCACTTTGCTCATCCGCAGTAGCGAGAAAAATTTGGTCTCCCACAACCACTGGTGACGCATGGCCACGGCCGGGAACGGCAGTTCGCCAGACGACATTCTTCTGTTCATCGAACTGGGTCGGTGGCGATTGGTGTTCAGCTGCCACGCCGTTGAAATTTGGCCCACGCCACCATGGCCAGTCATTTATAGGATCTGGCAATGTGGCAGATAACGTTTGAGTAATCCCTATATTCCAGAACAGAACAAGACTGGCGAAGGAACAGAACTTCATCAAAGCTTCTCCGTGAATTCCCGGGAGTCTCTTCAAGATGCGGACCAGTCTTCTGGAATCTGTACGATTCACTGAATTTCGACCGCTGATACAGCCTGATGGATGCCAGTTCATCTCCACGATGAAAGTTGTCAATGCCTTGGCAGGCTCTCAACCGCGAGAGAAAAACTGTCAATGCTTTTCAGGGCATTCAGGCGAACATTCAGGCGAACAGCAGATACAGAAGGACCAGAAAATTCGCGATCGAAACCATCGTCGCGTGAAACCGCAGCTTCTAGAGCAGTCTGCTCTACCGTGTGTCCGTGAAGAACGCAATTTTCTAGAATTGATCCTGAAGCTTGAAACGGCTCTCTCAAACGTTGAGGAAAGCGACCATTCCAGTAGTTTCCGGACCGGTTCTAGTAAAAATGCTCTTCGCCACGAGGCAGATCCTGCAAACCAACTTGAAAGATGCTCTAGCGATCCAGACGGGACAACTGTCCCGCCTGACGGATCGTAAACTCCTGATACACAATAATCACTTAGGATTCGTCAGCAGCAGCTTAAGAATCATCCTCTGAGGTATTTGCACTTCGGCTTTTTGCTTTAGAAAGCCTCAGCTCAATGTTTTCAACAGTGGCGTTTGCTTTGCGCCACATTGGTTGTTTTTTGGGCTCTAATCCTTCGAACTGAGATTCGATAGCTGCTCGTTCCTTTTGAGCGACTTCGAGTTGACGTTGCAAGGTTGCTTCTTTAAGAGGCATTTTCTGATTCCATCAGGTTGAGTTGATTCGTTGAAACGCGGGGCGGTATTTTTGCAGGAGATGCCCTGAGATTCAATGTCCTTGATTTTCGATTCGCCAGCATTCTCAGGAACACGACTCTCAAAATGCTTGATTCGACCGATTCCATCCTTTCCCCATGCTATACCCCGCGATTGATGCACAACTTTTGAGACTGCCTCTAGTAACGATTGCTGTGTCCACTTTTGTGATGCCCACCATGATGCCCGCCATGATGATTGTTGTGGCTTTTGAAATGTCCGTGTGAATTGTGGTGCGAGTTGTGATGGTTGTTGTAATGACCACCGAAGTGATGCCCTCCAAAATGACGGTTGTTGTGGTGTGAATTGAAGTGTCCTCCATGGTGATTATTCAATTTGTGATGAGAGTTGAAATGCCCGCCGTGATTGCTCCCATGGTGGCTGCTTCCATGATGATTGCCGTTGAAACTCCGATTCGATGAGCTTGATCGGTTCCCGGAGAAATTTTTGTATCGTGATGAAGACGAGCCACCTGAACTACGCTGACCGAAACTGCTGCGGGAAGATGATGATGAGCGGTTGAATGATGAGTTGCTACGGCCTGAGTTGGATCTTGAGTCAGCCATAGATGCTTCAGCGAAGAAACCAGCGAAAACAGTCACAGTGAACAGGCAGTTGAGGGTTGAGCGAAACATCTTCATTCTCCGGTCTGTTGTTTTGAGATTTTGTTGTTGGCCCTGTTGGCCGGTAAAACTCTCAGCGGAGAATCAAAAAGCATGTGACACGTTTTCTCAGAAAAAACCGCCTTTCATAAAAAGAGCAAAAATTCGAACCATTTCTCGCCCCACGAGAACAATCAATCATCGCCCCAGAACAGGCGGGACTAACGACACACACCACACAACAAGATCGTAACCAATTGAAATGAAGAGAGTTACGACTTCAAACAACCTTCTGTTTCATGAGGCGAGAGTGCGTGAACAATTGAAACCTGCACTGTAGCGGGCACTAAAACTTCGCAAACAATCGTCGACATTCATTCAACGACGGTTGAAGTTTTGAGTGAATCTTCTTTCAATCAATCAATCACAGCGTCTCATTGGATTCCAGAACACGCCAGAAAATGGTGCCACTTTTCAATCTGGTCAAAATCGAATTCGCCATGACGACTCGATCCATCAGCCACAGCGAAGAGTAGGCATTCGCGGAGCCTCGACTGATCCGCGAAGATCAAGGTACTGTCCGAATGAAAATTCAAGTTTTTTTTGAAGCACAGCTCCGTCAAGCGGCAGGCACCGACTCAACAATTGTCGAGCTTGATGATCCGGGATCTATTCAAAACGCCTTTTCTGCATTAGCAGCTTCGGCGTCAGAGGATCTCGCCAATCGGCTGGTCGATGCCGCAGGACTTCCGCAACGAAGTCTATTGGTTTTCATTAATAACCAACCGGTCTCCGCAGATCGTTTCAGTGATCCAATTTTGAAAGAAACTGACACTCTCTCAATCCTGCCCCCGATCGCCGGAGGGTGAGCCAGTTTCAATTTGCTTCAAAATATGATGGTTGGGGCAAATGAATAACGCCTCGCAAACACGAAAACGTGAAATCAAGACTATGTCAGCCACTCAGCAGCATCTTACAGACGAAGAAAAAGCACGGTACGAATGGCAAATCTGGACGCCTGACATCGGTGAAGCCGGGCAAGAGAAGCTGAAGTCTGCGAGTGTTCTCGTATCTCGCCTGGGAGGTGTCGGAGGAACGGTCGCATATTACCTCGCTGCAGCCGGTATCGGGAAACTGGTACTCGCACACGGCGGAAACGTGAAGCCGAGTGACTTAAACCGCCAACTCCTGATGACGACAGACTGGCTTGGGCGACCTCGAAGCGAATCGGCACCAAAACGCCTTCGAGAATTAAATCCGAACGTCGAAATCTGCACTGTGAGCGAGAACATCAATGAAGAGAACGTCGACTCTCTTGTGGAGCAGGTCGACCTGGTCGTCGATGCGGCTCCATTGTTCTCTGAACGATTTGCCATGAATCGGGCCTGCGTTGAGCAAAAGAAGCCGCTCGTTGAAAGTGCAATGTTCGATTTCGACGCCCAGTTAACAACGATCATCCCGGGGAAAACACCCTGCCTGGCCTGCATTTATCCGGAAGATCCTCCACACTGGAAACGGGAATTTCCAGTCTTTGGGGCAGTTTCCGGAACGATCGCTGCGATGGCTGCGGTTGAGGTGATTAAGTATTTCACCGGCGTCGGAGAAACTCTTCAAGGAGAGATGCTGTGGGCCAACCTCCGTCGTATGGAATTCAAAAAATTACCGATCCAAAAGCAGCCTGACTGCCCTGTTTGCAGCGGTCTGACGTAAGGTCACCAATCGCCTGACATTCCCAGCAGAGAAAAAATGAACCTCAAACTTGGCCGAGTATTGATGTTCCATGCCGGGAATGAGACGATGCTCAGCTTAACCACTTCAGTCAATGAACCTCTTTCGTGGGGAATTTGTCTGAAATAAAACGAAATGCGACAGAAACAATCGTCAGTGCGAGCGAGTCTCTGACTCAGAAAGTGTAAAGAACGATGGCAGATTCAGTTGTTTTGGCATATAGCGGTGGGTTAGACACTTCGGTCCTGGTCGGTTGGCTCATGGACAAGGGATATGACGTCCACTGCTTATACGTCGACCTTGGACAACCATGTGAAGACATCGAAGCGATCTTGCAGAAGGCCCTCGACATTGGTGCCAAAACCTCGATCGCTATCGATGTTCAAGAAGAATTGTGCCGCGATTTCGCGTTTCCTGTTCTGCAGTGGCAAGCGAAATACGAAAACATCTACCTCCTTGGGACATCGATTGCTCGTCCATTGATTTCGAAAATCGTTTTGCAGCGAGCACGTGAAGTCGGCGCCGTTGCTTATGTTCACGGAGCGACCGGCAAAGGAAACGATCAATGTCGATTCCAACTGGCCGCTGAGGCACTCGACCCGAAAGTCAAGGTCATTGCTCCGTGGCGAATGGATGAATTTCGTGAGCTTTTCCCTGGCCGCTCAGAGATGCTGGAATACTGCGAAGAAAAAAACATCCCCGTCAAGGCGACCGCTTCAAAGCCTTACTCATCCGATGAGAACTGCCTACACATCAGCTACGAAGCTGGCGACCTCGAAGACCCGAATGTTGATGGAATCCCGATCATCGATTTCGGAATGACAGTCTCTCCACAGGAGGCTCCCGATCAGGAAGCTCTTGTGAAAATTGGCTTCGAATCAGGAGTCCCTACAAGCGTCAACGGGACAACCATGGGGGCGGCTGAAATCGTAAAGGCTCTCAATCAGCTTGGTGGTGAAAATGGTGTCGGACGTATCGACATCGTCGAGAATCGATTCGTTGGAATGAAAAGCCGGGGAGTTTATGAAGCTCCGGGCATGACCTGCTTGTACGCCGCTCATCAGGCTCTTGAGCAACTCACCGTCGACCGGGACGCCGCCCACTTCCGGGATCGCCTTAGCCCGGAAGTCGCTGAGATGGTTTACAATGGCTTCTGGTACTGTGCGAAAATGGATGCGCTCATGGCCTTCATCAATCAGCTTCAACAGCCTGTCACAGGTGAAGTGACCTTGGGTCTCTACAAAGGGAACGTCCGCATTGTCGGTCGGACTTCACCAAATTCTCTTTACGACGAAGCGATTGCATCCATGGAAGCAGCTGACGAAGCAGACTACAGCCAAAACGACGCAGAAGGCTTCCTGCGAATCTTGGGAGTTCCACTCCGCGTCCAAGGCAAAGCCCGCCCCAGAAACTACTAGGATCTGATCCCAAACTGATCTTTACGTTCTGTCTCGTGGCATCAGCGTATGGACTTGTGAAAACGTACTTCGCCCGACAAGAGAAGCGTTGGAAATGCTCTAGAGCATCTTTCGAATTGGTTTGCAGGATCTGCCTCGTGACGAACAGCATTTTCACTAGGAAAATGCGTTCTTCACGGGCACACGGTAGAGCAAGCTGCTCTAAATCACGAGATGCAAGTTTCCAAGCCAACTTGCAGGCGTGGTTCTCAGTTCAAATAAAAAGAACAGCTGCACCAAACATCCGGTGCAGCTGGTCTTCTTTTTTTCCGACTTCTTACTCGTCATTGAGTTGAGGTGGGGTCATTTTATGGACTGGAATCTCCAGAAAATCGGCAGGGATTTTCCCAGACTTTGCCATGTTCTGTACGTTCTTCAATAGTTCATCATCGTTCGCAAAGAGGTTTTCGTTTTGGGCGTTCTTAAAATTCATTTTGAACTTCAGTAACTCAATGTCGACATCCTCGCTTTGCCCTTGTTCCAGCATCCGATCTGTAAACATGATTCCATCGAGATGATCGGATTCATGTTGAACGACTCGGGCCGGAAGTTCGGAAAGTTCCATGGCAAATCCCTGCCCTGAGAGATCAAATGCTTCAATGGTGACTTCCTCAGCTCGGTCGACATCGCCATAAAGCCCAGGCAGGCTTAAGCAGCCTTCTTCGCCGATTTCACTCCCCTTTTTCTTTTTGATGATGGGGTTGATGAAAACCAACTCTTCATCGGGGCTGTCCGGGCGGGCAGCAAGATTCACCAGGAAGAACCGGAATGGTAAGCCAACCTGATTGGCAGCTAAGCCGATTCCATTGGCTTCGTACATCAGGTCAAACATTCGACGAACGACTTTTCGTAAAGTCCCATCGATTTGTTGAACATCGACTGATTTGAAAGAGAGTACAGGATGTGGGTAATGAACAATTTGCATTTTGAGAAATCAGCCCCGGAATCAGAGCTGTATTAAAGGAGAGGCGAATAAATGGATTAAAAACACTTTCGTGCTTTTTGTGCCAGTGAAGAGTGTAATTCGTGAGGAAAATCACACCTATCCACCAGGCTGAACCCGAACAACAATTTGAAAACGGCATCGTAGCCAGGTTCAATCTTGCCCATGCATTTGACGAGGGGGATATCCTGTCCAGACAAGTGGTTTGGCAAGTTTGTCAGTTTCTTTAGTTTCCAGCGACTTCAGAACTTCGAGGACCGTTCGGTTTTTTGCGAGTTCTTTTCCAAGCTTCTTCAGGACATCGCCCGGGACGGTATTCCCACCTGCCCCGATGCCACCTTCAAGGTAGCTCCCTTTTTGATCGAAAACCGCCCAGTAAACCGTTCGCGGATGCCGCTTCGCACCGTCGCGGGTTTTCTCTGCTCCACTCCCTTTACTGCGCTGGCCACTTACCTGGTACAGGTCGCGACGTTCAAAAATGACCGCGATCACGTTCCAGTCTTTTCCGCCAAACAGTCCAAACATTGTGTTCCCCAAGGAATTCCGGTCTATGAAGTCGGTCGCGATTTCACGATGAGACACTCCGATGTCTTGAGACATTGGAGTCGAGTTGGGCTCGATGGTCAATCGTTTGAGCGTGACTCTTTGAAGATTGAGAAACGCAAATCAATTACCCCGCTGATTTTTGGGAGCCTTTCGAAGCTGATGAGATCGTTCGTGGGCGCTGCTGTCGATCTGACAGAGCTTCAATTGAGATGTTATGCACAACTTTTTGAGCAAGTTCGTCCATTTTCATCACCAGTGCATCGACTCGTCCGGAGAGATACATATACGCAATCAACGATGGAATCGCGACGATTAAACCGGCTGCAGTCGTCACCAAAGCGAGTGCAATCCCGGATGCCAGTTGTTCTGTTTTCCCCATTGCACCTGCGAGTGCGATTTGATTAAACGATTTGAGCATCCCCCAAACGGTTCCCAGCAAACCTATCAACGGGGTCACTGTGGCAACACCGTTAATCACCTGAAGATGCCGGCGAAGCGAACTGACTTGCCGTTCTCCACCATCGATGATCGCTTGCTCGACTTCGACACTTGGTTTCCCCCATTTTCGCACACCATGAGCAAAAACATGAGCGACGGGAGATCCATTGTCTTCGCAAATTTGCAGGGCCTCATCTTTTTCCAATTCCCCCTCTTCAAGCAACTTGAGGAATCGCTGCACAAACGGTTTTGGAATGACTCTTCCGCGGCGTAATACCACCACCCGTTCGGTCGTAAACCAAATTGCAATTAAAGTGGCGAGCCCGAACGGCAGAATCCAATATCCGAGTGACAGAAAAATTTCAATGACATTGGTCGGCAAACCGACTTTTTCGGCCGGTGCAGCTTCATCCTCAGAGGCGAAAATCTCGGCACTTGGGTCGAATTCCGGGATTTCAGCGGAATCTCCGACAAGAGGAATATTTTGATCTGAAAGATTCACATCCTGAGCCGCGACGGGAATCATGAAGCAAAACAGCAGTAAAGCTCCGGGCATTGCTGCGCGCAGTTTTTGGTGAAGAGTCGTTTGAATTGGCTCCATCATGGAGAGGCTCTTTTAATTCTGAGTACATTTCGGCCAGGTTCAATCACCTTTTGCCGAGTATGGAAACGCAATGGCTCAGTAACAATTGAACTTGCGAAGGACTTCGAGTTTGAAACCTCCGCAAGCCTCCTGAAATTGCTTGAATTCACAGCGATGACGCTCTCTGATTAGGCCCACTGAATCGAACAAGCCATTACAGAATAACGACTTGTGCGAATCGCTTGAGCGCATCAACATCACAGCTTGTGTTACAAATCTGGAAATGCTTGTTCGATCTCCGCTAGCTGCTTTTTCGCTTCTCCAAGGTGCTGACTTTCAGGGAATTCTGTAATCAACGTCCTGTACGATTGCACGGCACCTTTCCAGTTCTTCAGCGAAACATCGCATCGTGCTGCTTGATAGAGTGCGGCTGCTTCGTATTCAGGAGAGTCGTATGCTGCGTAAACTCGATAAAACTCCTTCAGCGCAGCTTTGTAATTCTTCTCTTTTAGTAAGGATTCGGCAATACGAAACTGAGCTTCTGCAGCTGATTCGGTCCCTTTTCCTGATTTCAGTTCAATTGCCCGAGTATAGGCTGCACGTGCTTCGACAAACTTCGCCTGTTGTTCGAGAGCCCTTCCGACGAGAAGTTCACCCCGGTGGGCCAGTTTGGAATCAGGCGAAAGCGTGTTCAGCTCATCAACGGTCTTTGTGAGATTTTGATAGTCCTTGGCTTCCAGCAAGCTCTCTGCCTTTAATAGCCAGACATCTTCCCACCAGGTCGGCTTTTCTTCTTTCGATTGACCTGAGAGTTGAGTCATCAATTCTGTGAGAATTGCAGCGGCATCAGCGGGTCGCGACAAGTGCAGCAGAGACTCAGCAGTTCGATAGCGAACGTAGAGCCGATGAGTATTCTCTGGGAATTCCGTTTCCAAAGTGTTGCAGTCAGCCAGAACCTGCTCCCATTCTCCCGCTTCAGCGTCGAGATCGACGAGATGAACAAGCGATCGCTGACGGACGAAGTCGTCAACGGTTTTGTTCGTGGCGAGTTTTCGAAACGCGGTTTCAGCTTCATTTTGCTTGCCAGAGAATCTCAGGCTCTCTGCCAGAATCAGCGAGGCATCATCGACTAAATCACTCGTGGGAGCTTCTTCGATTAGCAAATTGAAAAGTTCATCCGCCCGGGCGTAATCTTTGGCGTTGTAGTGCATGTCCGCCCACTCATAGATCAGCTTATCCAGCTCAGCGTTCTTGATCTCAGGAAGTGCCTGGATCCGTTCGAAGGCGACATTGTAGTAGTTTTCTGCGATGGCATTCTTCATCAGGTCACGAGAAACACGAGCGGCTCCCTTGGCTAAGCTGTAGATTGTTTGCAGGACTTCGGGGTCCGCACCTTGCGTTTTCGCTTGATACTTTTCCAGTGCGTGTTCATAGACGGTCAGTGCAGCTTCGGTTTCTCCGGCTTGACGATGAGCCATTCCCAGCATGTACCAGGCATGCGTCCCCAGCTTCAGATCATCACTTTGCACTTCGGTCAGCTTCTCAAACGCTTTAGCAGATTCCGCAAACTTCTCTTGCTGATAGAGTGCATGTCCGAGACCAGAAAGGCCAGCGAGGTAATATTCGTTGCCTGACTTCTCAGACGTAGCGATCTGGAAGAAGGATTCTGCTTGCGGCCACAACTTGGCGTCGTACGCAGCATCGCCAGCTGCCAGACCTAAACGATGAGGCTCGGTTGATTGCGGATCGTGTTCTTTCAGTCGGTCAAGATTCGCGGTGACATTCTCCCAGTCTTGCTTCGCAATCAGGGCTGCAACGAGTCCGGTGTACCCATCTTGGAGAAGTTTGCTCGGCGTCGCATCCTTCAAGAATGCTTCGTAGTCGATAATGGCGTTGTCGTATTCTTTCTTTCGTAGATACGCGTTCGCTCTCAAAAGCAGAGCATCAAAATCCAATTGAGACATGGGCTCATTCTCGATGACCGAAGAGAGCACGGCAATGAGTGTGTCGTCATCACCTACTCGTTCGTATGCACGAGCCAATTGGAACTGCGCGAGTTTTCTTGTCTCATCGACTTTTGTTGACTCCACGACACTTTTTAGTAACTCCTCGGCTTGCTGATAAACAGCCTTCTTCTCAGGAGATGCGGCCTCAAGCTGATCTCCGCGAGCCATTAAAATTCGTCCATACAACAGGTCTTGAACCTGCTTCAACCCTCCATCGGCATAGCGGGATTGAAAGAGCTCATTGAGATCTTCTGCCTTTTTGAAATCGCCTAGTTGAAATGCGGCTTCGCAAGCGGAATGCACAGAATCATCGGAGTACTTTCCTTCTGCCCATTGCGTGTAAACCGACTCGAAGAGTTGCAGAGCGAGTTCGTAATTTCCTAAACGCAGTTCGGCATCTCCACGTTGGAAGTGAATATTTTCCGCCAGCGGCTGATTCGGCTCGGCTAACAGTGACTCCTGGAAAATCTTTGAGGCCTGCGCATATTCACCAAGCGATTTGTAACTCAGGGCGGCCCAATACTGTGCCGTCAACAACTGATCTTCTGACTCAGCCGCTTTTTCAAATCGCTGAATTGCATTTCGAAACTCTCTGGACTGATACTCTGCATATCCAGCATTCAGAAATGCTAAAGGGACCAGTCGATGTTTCGGTTGTGCGGTTGTGAGTGCGAGAAACGCCTGATCCGCTTCTTTGTACTTCCCCTGACTAAACAACGATGCTGCAAAATGGAATTGAGCATCTCCAGCGTGAGGGTTTGCAGAATCGGCAGCGATTTTGCGATAGAGAGCCTCCGCCCTCTCCGATTGCCTGTCGACTTCTAATGCGCGTGCCAACCCGTACTCCGCCTCACTCTTCAAATGTCCATCTTTGTAGTCATTCAATGATTTTTCGAAGGAGCGAATTGCTTCTTTCGTTTTATTGAGTTGAAACTGCGAATGCGCAAGATAGACAATTGCCCATTCTGCCAACTCGTGGTCTCCATGTTCATTAAGGAATCGCGTCAATTCCTGCTCAGCGGATTTGGCATCATCTAAGAAGTAGCTGCACTCACCAAGACGATACATGGCCAACGGACGGTCGGAGATCGCTTTGGGATTGCTGAGATACGCTCGAAACTGTGTTCTGGCTGCGTCAAATTCAGACAGATGAACCAGCGACTGCCCCCAGTACAAATGAGCCATCGGAACCTGAACGTGTTCCGGGTACTTGTTAATAAACTCTTCACAAGCTTCGCCAGCCATTTTCCAGCGTTGCTGTTTGTAAAATTGAACAGCCAGATTGTAATCCCCAACTGCATCCGCTGAAGCGATTGCCGGAAACAACAAAAACATGACGACTGCTAGTACTGCAGGCAGACCTGCTAGTCGCAGCCCTGCACTTTGCGGCATTGCAAGCCTGAGCAGCGATGCAAACTTGAAGCGTCTTGCAATCTTAAACCATGTTGCAAACATCGATCGACTCGCCGAAACTAGAGGCAAGCCTGTCACGCAAGGGTCACTCTTCAAAACGTTCATGTGAAAGTTCGGCAGGTGGGTGAGACTTCTTTTCAGCGAAGGAGAGATCTAATTAGCAAGAATTTCTTGTAGAATACTACCATTTAGACACCTTCTATCCTACAGGCGACAGTCACAACCCGACAAGTGGCTGACCCCAACTCCCGTGAAAATCGTGAACTGTCATCTGAGGAGGAGTCTGCAAGAGTCTCCTGGATTACCCAAGGTGACGCACCAATCAAGATCACTTCGAAATACGAGAATCCGCTGGCATCTCACTTTTCTATTCCGACTCAGTAGTGGTTTAGTATGACCAAGACTATTCTCAGCGAACACAGTAAGCTCCAGCATTCATCATCTTCGACCTTATTCGGCCTCGGCCACTGACAATTCCCCGATGATCACACCAATCTGGAACCAGTCCGAAAACTTCTGAAATAGCCGCTTCCCTAAACGTTTGAGAGAGCAATATCAAGTTTCAGGATGAGTTCTATATTCTGTGATCTTCGACGACCTTAACACGCCCTCCATGTCCTTAAACGCCCCGAGTCATTCAGAGCAATTCGCAAATCAACTCGCCCGCTGGAAGTATCCGGCGGTGGCGTTTCTAACTGCCATGACCCTGATTCTGGCGATTCCCGCCTCACAACTCCGATTTGATGAGGCGGTTGAGTCATTCTTCTCCAGTGAGTCTCCACTCCTTCAGGAGTATCTCATCAGCAAACAAGCTTTCGGTGGAGATGAATTTCTCATCGTCGGCTATGCGGTTGATGATCCAACCAGTTCGGAGACTTTAGATGACATGGAGTCTTTTTCCGCAACACTTTCGCAGATCCCGGGGATTCTTCCAGAAAGTATGCAGGATTTGGCCTCCATCATGCGAAACGATCGGGCTCCGCGCTGGATGAGACTGGCGATGCGATTGCCCGCTTTCGAAAGATCCATACTGCGAGAATCACGGAGAATGCTCGTCAGCGACGATGATCGCACCGTCGCCATTGCGATGCGACTTGAAGACGAAAACAAGTCACCCGTTCCCAGAGCGGAAACTTTTCGCCTCGTTCGAGAAGCTGTTTATCAACACAATCCGAATGCTGTCGTCGCCGGTGAACCGCTTCAGGTCCATGACATGTTTCAATACGTGGAAAGGGATTCTCGAACGTTGGGGATCGCCTCTTCTGTCCTGCTCATGGTGGTGATTTTGATTCTGTTTCGAAACATTCGGTGGGTCGTCCTTCCGATCGTGCTGATTCAATGCACCTTGATCTGGACGCAAGGTCTCCTCGCATTCACCGGCATGAAGCTGAGCATGGTCAGTTCCATGTTGAATTCATTGGTAACAATCATCGGCGTTGCGACGACGATGCATATCACGGTGACGTACCGAGAGCTGCGGCTCACTCACTCCCGCAATGATTCCTATCGTTTAACATTCAAGCGGCTTGCTGGTCCGATTAGCTGGACCTGCATCACAACAGCTGTCGGTTTTGGGGCATTGCTTATCAGCCGGATTGTGCCTGTTCAGAGCTTTGCCATCATGATGACATTGGCGACTCTTCTTATTCCACTTCTCTGTTGTCTGCTGTTCCCTTTTGGAATCCTTGTCGGACAGGCTCATGCCGACCCGAACCCTCCGATGGGAGAAGATCGACTCGTGGCTGTATTAAAGTCGCTCAGTCGCTGGGCGAACCGCCACGCCCTCAGTCTATGCGTGTTAACAGTCGCTTTATTTGGCCTCACGTTTCTCGGGTTGCTCCGCCTTACAGTTGAAACCGACTTCAGTAAAAACTTCCGAGAGCAAAGCCCCATAGCTCAAGCCATCGAGTATTTTGAAACCCGGATGGGAGGAGTTGGGAGTTGGGAGATCGGGTTTTCTGCACCTGAAACGCTGACGGAAGAAACTCTGGATCAGGTTCGCGAACTGTCAACCAGATTAAGGGATATTGAGTTAGAGGATGGCACCAAGCTGACGAAAGTTATCTCACTGACAGATGGACTGGACCTTGTCCCACGTGTCCCAATCGATTCCTCAAAGCGAAGTCGACTCTTACCGATCATGCGACTTCGCAAGTCAACATTGGAAGAGAAGCGTGAGTTTCTCACGACGCTGCAACCTGAAATGGAGACTTCGCTCTATAATCCTTCGCAGCAACGCATGAGGATCATGTTAAGAGCCCTTGAGCAACAACCGGCAGAGGTCAAGCTGAAATTGATCGCTGAAGTTGAAAAAGTCAGCAGAGAAGTTTTCCCGGATTCCACTGCCACTGGACTGTATGTCTTGTTGGCAAACATGATCTCCAGCCTGCTCAACGACCAATTGTTCAGCTTTCTGATCGCTTCAGCCGGAGTTGCACTGACGATGGGAATTGCGTTCCGAAACCTTACGATTGGACTTCTCTCGCTGATTCCGAATCTGCTTCCAATCCTCGTCTTGATCGGGACCATGGGATTGTCCGGAGTTCCAGTCAACATCGGAACAGCGATGATTGCCAGCGTCTCCATGGGGCTCACTGTCGACTCGACAATCCATTACCTGAGCACCTACCTGCGACTTCGTAAAAGCGGTGTCGACCATCTCGCCGCGACGGAAAGTGCTCATGGACAAGTCGGCCTTGCACTGGTCCTTGCCAACCTTGCTCTGGTCGCTGGTTTCAGCGTGCTGACAATGTCGAATTTCGTCCCACTTGCGGATTTTGGAATTCTGGTCAGCATCGCCATGCTTGGTGGATTAGTCAGCAATATCTTCCTGATGCCGGTCTTGCTTCAATGGGTTCGGATCGAGCCGACTTCACCTGAACCGATTCCAGCAGAACCTGTCCAGATCCCGGCTTGATCGAACCGTTATTCACCGCAATTCAAGGCGACAGCAAGTCTTTTCGCCCTGTATACTTTTCGACCGCATCGGGGTTGAGTTCTAGACCGAGGCCGGGAGTCGCTGGAATTTCGAGGGTTCCGTCTTCGTCGAGGCTCCAAGCGTTCAAGACAATCTCATCGATGAAGGGGGAACCGGTGAGGTATTCGACGAAATTGGTTCTGGGAAACGCCGATGCCAAATGCAAATCCGCAGCCAATCCGACCGCAGTATTCCAGCCATGTGGAATGAATTGAATTCCATTCTCTTGGGCCATCCAGGCGATCCGGCGTTCCTCGCTGATTCCACCCACTTTCGTAACATCGGGCTGCACAATGTCGAATGCCTGACCTTGCAGCCAAGGCACAAATTCCTGACGCCGCGTTAACACTTCACCACCCGAAACAGGAACCGGCGAATGTTCACGGAGCCGTTTGAAATCCTCCAGCGAATCAGGCGTGAGCGGCTCCTCAAACCACGTGACGTCATAATCCGCGAGCATTCTGGAAGTGCGCAGTGCCCACTTATAACCGTTCGGCCAGAAAGCGTCACTTCCTCCGGCATCGACCATTAACTTCGCATCATCACCAATCGCGTTTCGAGCCGCTTTGACAATCTCTTCATCGTGCTGAAAGGATTCTCGACGACCAAACGGGCCCCAGCCAATTTTGAATGCGCGAAAACCTTCACTCATGACCGGTTCAAGCCGGTCTTTCATTTTTTCAGGTTCGTCCATCAGCAATGAGGCGTAGGGCTGGACTCGCTCACGGTATCTGCCGCCGAGCAAGCGCCCTACCGGTTGCCGAGTCGCTTTTCCCAAGATGTCCCAGAGTGCAATGTCGATCCCGCTGATGGTGTGAGTGATCGAACCTCCGCGCCCTAACCAGAAAGTATTCTGATGCAGTTTCTCACTCACTCGCTCTGGCTCAAGAGCGTTTTCGCCCTCGTAAATCGGCTTCAGCACATCGAGCGATGCCTGCACGAGATCACTATTCGTGAAGACACTTCCGAGCCCGATGATGTCGGCATCCGTGTGAACAACGATCAGCGTGTGGACACAATCATCAGGTTGAATTTCGTTGCTCCAGCCACCTTCAGGAGTCGCACCGTGTAACCCAGCGCAGCGAATTTCTGTGATCTTCATTTGCTTTCCAACCTTACGACATCTGTTCTTGTGCCCACTTCGCAAGTTGCTCACGATTAATCTTCACATTGTGGCGAGTATCAACCGGCAAGCTGCGATGAAAGAGAATAGTCTCAATTGATTGTGTCAGTTCAGAGGCTTTCCCGAGAGCAAGCAATTCGTCGTGAAACTTTTGAAGTGCTGCTGAGTTTTCCGGAAACTCTCCCGCCTCTGGTTCAACAACGATGACAGGGCTTTGGTTCGGTTTTTCTCCAATCCCGACAAGTGCCGAGCGATAGACATTTGGATGCTCGTTGAAAATGGCTTCACACTTCACCGAAAAATGTCGTACGCCATTCACGTCAACGATGTGAGCTTTTCGCCCGCAAAACCAAAGTTGCTGTTCGTTGTCGAAGTATCCGACATCACCAATTCGATGCCAGAAGCGATCCCCATCTGCAATCTTCGCAAGTGCTGTCGCTTCTACACGTTGAAAATACTCTCGAGTGACGGAAGGACTCCGGACGATGATCTCACCGATCTCGCCATGTGGCAGCTCTTTCGCATCGGTCATAAATGAGATTGGGCCATCAGTGATTTCGATGATTTTGACATCCACTCCGGGAAACGTCTTTCCGACACATGTTCCTTCGCCTTGCCCCGTTCTGCTCGCGGTTTCATTAAGAACCTGCGAACCACCAATTGAAGCGACCGGCAAACTTTCGGTCGCTCCGTAAGGAGTGAACAGGTCGGCGCCCGGCTTGGTAATCACTTTTTGCATTCGTTTCAAAACGTGGACTGGAACGGGACCGCCAGCTGACAGAGCACGCTTGATTGTTGGGAAAGTAACGCCGTTCTCAACGCAATATCTGCCGACACGATTCCAGAACGCAGGTGATCCGAACGCCTGTGTGACTTTGAATTTTTCGATATCGCGAATCATTTTTTCAGGATCGACCTGAGCGGGCTTCGTGGGGTCCATCTCAGGAATCACGGTCGTCACGCCCATCGCAGCGTTGAACAATCCAAACAACGGAAAGCCTGGCAGGTCGACCTCTCCCGGCTCAATTCCGTAATAGGACTGAATCATCTCGACCTGAGCATCGAACATCCCATGTTCATAGGCAACACCCTTTGGAGGACCAGTGCTTCCGGAAGTGAAGATGATGGCCGCCAGATCTTCCCGTTTTGTTTTTGCGACAGCGAAAGATTCGGCTTTGGACTTTTTCAGCTCGCTCAGCTTGCCAATGACTCCCGGCATCCAGCAGCTGGATGAGATATTGAATTTTGCATTCGGAAACTTGCGACGATTCAAAAGACGAACAAAATGAACCAGCGGAAGTGCCACAAATCCATCTGGATTGACTTCTTCAAGGCAACGAAAGATGTTCGTGCGGCCCATTCCCGGGTCGATCAATACAATCGTCGCTCCGGTTTTGAAGAGAGCAAATGTCAGCGAGACGAAGTCGATGCTGAAGGGGACAAACAGCACAAGCTTCATGCCCGGCCCGCAGCCTCGTTCTCGGAGTCCGGCAGCGATTCGATCTGATTCCTCGTCGAGTTCCTGAAAACTCAACTGCCGGTAGACAACCTGACCGTCACGTCTGGTCTTAATTGTTTCAACAACCGCTGTTTGATTCGGATTGAGCTTGGCGAATTTGCTGAAGCGAAGGGCGATATTGACAGATTCAGTCATCGATTGAGACATCACTCATCGGCAAGCACGCCATGGTGTAGAGCATGTTCTGGCTTTCACATTGCTCTCGATAAGAGGCGGGCATCGCTTCCAGTGCAGCATCGTCCCATTCCAGGATGACTTTAGACGTCGCGCCCCGGCCTTGCGTTTCGAGAACCATTCCAGTCCACGACTCAATGATCACGTCCGGATACTCCGGCATGCAAACACCTTCATTGACCCGAACACGTTGTCCCGCGCTCGGCTTTGAAGACTTCCGTTTTGCCATTACTACTATCCTGTGGACCTGAATCGACATCTCTCTCGGGATATTCCGCACGCCCGTTGGCGAGCGGATCAAACGTCGTTGAATGCCAATTCAATCAAACGATCTACGACTCTTTCTTCATGAAAGAATCAGTCTGTGTGCAGGTTAGTCAGTCTGAGGGAATATCGTCAAACCGACTTCAGGGAAACTCTTGATGTGTTGTTTATTTTCTAGATCATTTTCATTGCTCTCGTGCCCGTAATGGCCACATTCATGACTTCATCGTTCGAATGTTGCTCTCAAAGCGATTCCTGACAGTTACCATTTTTCGACAGGTCCCGAGGGAACCGGAACGTGCATTTCTGGCAGCAATCCCGTTCTCGAACCACCGACTGGACCAGCTTCGCTGATTGCGTCGAGAGCGATTTGTAATTCATCCCGATCTCGTGCAGTCTGAAATTGGTGGCGAAGTGCTTTCCGTACTCGCATCCCTTTGAGATACCAATGCCCCATCTTTCGGAACATGACAACCGAGCGGCGCGGGCCGACCAACTCTTCCAGATAGCCGAATTGACGCATCATCAGCTGAAGACGCTCATCAAAGTTCCCCGGGGGCTGAATCGATCCAGTCGTTTCCCATTCGACAAGTTGACGGAAGATCCAAGGGTTCGCTAAGGCACCGCGTCCTATCGAAATCCCCTGACAGCCAGTCTCCTGGAACATCCGCTGTGCATCTTCAACATTGAGGATATCTCCGTTCCCGATTACCGGGATCGACTCGACCGCCTCGACGACCTTGCGAATTCCTTCTCGGTTGACAGATCCTCGAAAGCCCTGCTCTCGAGTCCGACCATGAATCGCCACCGCCACAACGCCGACCTGTTCAAACTCTCTGGCGAACTTGGGAGCGGTCAGTTGCGTGTCGTCCCAGCCAAGACGCATTTTAACGGTCACCGGAATCGAGACAGCATCGACCACAGTTTGGACAAGTTCGATCGTTTTATTGACCGAACACATCATCGCGGACCCGGCCCCTCCACTGGTAATCCGATCGACCGGGCATCCCATATTGATATCAATCGAGTCGACACCATATTCGACAAGAAACTGAGCTGCATCACGCATTTCGATGGGATCTGGACCAAAGATCTGGACCGAGTAAGGAGTATCGACCTCGTGAGTTTTGATCAGCTGGATCGATTTCTCATTCTTCTCTAACAAACCCCGAGCACTTACGAGATCAGTCGTGCAGAGTCCAACCCCGCCGATTTCTCGACAAACTCGACGAAACGGCAAGTTCGTAAACCCTGCCAATGGAGAGAGTAAATACCTCGATGGCAGCGTGAGCGAGCCAAACTGCAACGTTTGCGGGGCGAGAGATCGTTCTTGATAATTCGACGAAGTCATGAAAGTCGTTTAAGTACGAAAAAAGAGTTGGTCTACAGCACATCATAGCGCGGACGATGTGGGCCGCAACTCAAGGGGTGATGTATGTGAAGCTGCGACTGGAAACTTGCGGAGAACAGTCCATCACATTGATATGAGAGTAGCATAAATGATATCTTGCCGGTGTAAAAAAACGCCATCTCCTGAAGACTTTTGAAACGCCTCTTCAAGAGAAAAGGAACTCGGGAATAGCACTGCGAGGGGCTGGAACCTAAATTACGTGTACGAAGTCAAATCCAGAAAGACGACAAACCGGAAGACGGAATCAAATGCCCAAATCGAAAGTTGTCATTACCGATTTTATTAACCCACCTCTCCATCATGAAGAGAAGATTTTGGGCGACATTGCAGAGGTCGAGGCTCTGAATGCTTTCTCAGAGGATGATCTTACCGGGAAGATCGAAAACGCCGACGCGATCATGCTGTACCATTTCATCTCCCTCACAGAAAAGACGATCAATCGCCTGGAAAACTGCAAGCTGATTGTCCGATGCGGCGTCGGCTTCGACAATGTGGACAGAGCGCTGGCTCGGGAAAAGGGGATCAACGTCGCTAATGTCCCGGATTACGGAACCGAAGAGGTCGCAGACTCTGCGATCGGGATGATGCTCACGCTGACTCGGGGAGTTCATTATATGAACAACCGCTTACAGCGAGGCGCAGGACCGTGGATCTATGAACAAGTGAAGCCAACTCACCGTCTTCGCGGCAGAACCTTCGGCATCATTGGTGTTGGCCGAATCGGAACTGCAACTGCCCTTCGAGCAAAGGCTTTAGGGATGCGGGTGATCTATTACGATCCACACGTTCCTGATGGACGCGATAAATCACTGGGGATTGAGCGAATCGAAGAACTGGACGACCTTCTTTCTCAGTCGGATGTTGTCAGCGCACACTGTCCTCGAACTGATGAAACTCAGCATATGATCAATGACGAAACGATCGCCAAGATGAAACCGGGCGCATTTTTGGTCAATACTGCACGAGGCGGGGTGGTCGATGCTCATGCAGTCCTGAGAGCAATCGAAGGAGATCATTTGCGAGGAGCAGCACTCGATGTCCTTGAAACCGAGCCTCCCGAAGAGGACGATCCTCTCATGGTCGCCTGGAGAAATCCCTCTCATCCGGCGTATGATCGGCTCATTCTCAATCCCCACGCAGCTTTCTATTCCGAGGAAGGGTTAGATGACATGAGAATTAAAGGGAGCCAGAACTGTTTGCGGGTCCTCAACGGTCAAAAACCACGAAATGTGGTGAATTGAGTCCCTTCAAATCAATTTTCTGTGACAAAATTCCGGTTCTCATCAAAGTTTCAACAAAATTCCTGCACGGAAGCAGTGAGGGACACTTGACGAGGTGAGTTCCAAACGACATGATTCGCTTTTCCCCTGAAAAGGATGAGGGGGGATGATTGCGTGTTTAGATGCTCTAACAATTTAGATGCCCTGGCAACTCCTTTTGTTAGACGCCCTGAAATCCTGTTGAAACCGTACATTTGGAACCATTCCCAAACAGTCGATTTCAACCACTTGCTCAGGTTTTGTTAGAGCTAATCAGTATCGTAAGTCCAAGCTATATCGGGAATTAGATTTAATGGGACGTTACACCGGACCCAAAGCGAGAATCAATCGCCGTCTCGGTTTTCAAGTTTTTGAAAACGCGGGCGCTGTTCGAGCATTTGAACGCAAAGAATACCCACCAGGGATGGCTCAACGTCGACGCAAAACCAGTAACTATGGTTTAGCTCTCGTTGAAAAGCAGAAGATCAAGTTCTATTACGGTCTTCGCGAAAAGCATCTCCGTCGATACTTCGACAAAGCCCGACGTATTAAAGGGAACACCGGAGAGAATCTGATGATTCTTTGCGAGCGACGTATGGACAATGTTGTCCGTCGAGCCGGGTTCACCAAATCACGTCCGCAAGCACGCCAGGGAATTGTCCATGGGCACTTCCTGATCAACGGTCGCCGCGTCGACCGTCCATCCTTCATGGTGAAAGCTGGCGATAAAATTACTGTCAAGAACCGTCCGAATCTTAAGCAGCTTTACAAAGAGCTGAGCGAAGATTCTGGAGATACAGGTTGTAGCTGGATCAACTTTGATGGTGACGAACTCACCGCCATTGTCACCTCACTACCAACATTTGACGATGTCAGCCTTCCGGTTGACGTCGGACAAGTCGTCGCGTTCCTGTCGCGATAGTCAAAACAGATTCAAAACGGCGATCTGGAGTCTCTCCCGATTGCCGTTTTTTTTTGCGCTGAATAGATCCCCCGCCTGAACTAAATTCACCTGAACTAAATTGTTAAGACGAGTCTTCTTCAATAATCAACGAGGAACAGAATGTCAGGTGAAATGAACATCAATCGACGCCAACTGCTCGCCGGGGCCGCCTTGGCTGGGACGATGGGACTCAGCAGTTTCGCACAAGGCCAGAAGCCGGAAGTGCCGCAAGAACAGCCGCGACCTCCAGTGAAGCGAACTCCTCGAATCGCAACGTCGACGTATTCGTACTGGAGATTCCGACCTGATACGAAATTGAGCATTGAAGAGTGCATTGACCTCGCTGCTAACGCTGGATTCGATGGTGTGGAAGTCTTGCATATTCAAATGCAGGATGAATCAAACGCCGCATTGCAACGAATTAAACAGCGTGCTTTCCGGAACGGAATCGACCTGTGTGGGTGCTCAACACATCAATCTTTCGTTTCTCCTGATGCCGACAAGCGACAGAGAAATATCGACCATACCATCCACTGCATCGAACTTGCTTATGCTCTCGGTATCCCTACGATTCGCGTCAATACCGGTCGATGGGGCACAATTAAAAGCTTCGATGAACTTATGGCGAAAAAGGGAATCGAGCCAATTCTTCCGGGACATACCGAAGACGAAGGATTCAAATGGGTCATCGATTCGCTGGAAAAATGTCTTCCCAAAGCGGAAGAATGTGGCGTCGTACTGGGGCTCGAAAACCACTGGGGACTGGGAAGGACAGCTGAAGGCGTCATCCGAGTCATTGATGCCATCGATTCTCCCTGGCTGCAAGCAACACTCGATACCGGAAATTTTCTGGAGCGGCAGTACGAGCAATACGAACTACTCGCCCCGTACGCAGCTTTCGTTCAAGCCAAAACCTATTTCGGCGGAGGAACGTGGTACACCCTCGAAATCGATTATGAGCGCGTCGCCAAAATACTCTCTGACGTCAACTACACCGGATATGTTTCGCTCGAATTCGAAGGCAAAGAGGCTCACGAGACTGCCATCCCCAAAAGCCTCCAAATGCTTCGCAAATCGTTTGGCGAGTGACCCGATTCAGAAATGAAACTCTTTAGAGCAGTTTGCTCTAGCCAGTGCCCGTGAAGAACGTGTTTCACCAGCGAAATGGCTGTTCACCACGAGGCAGGACGTGAATACCAATTCGAAAAATGCTATAAACGCAATGGAAGAATCACTCCCCCACTCGCTTGATACACAAGAGTTGTCCAGCCTGCGGCGGCGTCTCAATCACTGGTTCAAAAGTCAGGGACGTCCGCTTCCCTGGCGTTTGACACGCGATCCCTACAAAATCTGGATCAGCGAAATCATGTTGCAGCAAACGACAGTCAAGGCTGTCGTTCCGTATTACGAACGGTTTCTTGGACGATTTCCAACTGTGGTGGAACTGGCGGCAGCGACTGAAGAAGAGGTTCTTCAGTACTGGGAAGGACTGGGCTACTACAGCCGAGGACGAAATCTTCGAAAAGCTGCCATGGTGATTCAAACTGAATTCGCAAGTGAATTCCCCAAGAAACTCTCCGAACTGAAATCCTTACCCGGGATTGGCCGCTATACTGCCGGTGCGATTCGCTCCTTCGCATTCGACCTCCCTGCCCCCATTGTCGAAGCGAATACTCTCAGACTGTATTGCCGGCTGCTGAATTTCGCTGGCGATCCGCGCAGCCGAGATGGTGAAAAAATCCTTTGGTCATTCGCTGAGGAACTCCAACCAAAACGTGAAGCAGGAAAACTGAATCAAGCTCTCATGGAACTGGGATCGCAAATCTGTACGCCTGCATCACCAGATTGTGAGAGTTGCCCTGTTACGATTCATTGTCAGGCTTTTATCGCACAGAACCAGGAAAGCGTGCCACTAAAAAAAAGACGCCCCAAGGTCACACAAACCGTCGAAGCCACAATTGCAATTCGCAGTGAAGACCAATTTCTCGTGCGACAACGGCAATCTGGAGAACGTTGGGAGGGAATGTGGGATTTCATCAGATTCCCAGTGGAATCAATTTCGTACAAACAGAAGCTGACGAAGCCAGCAATGCAAACGCTGACAGCCGAAGCCTTAAACAAGCTTTCGACCGACTCGATCAAAATCGATGATCACCTCGAATTCAAAACAGAAATTCGCCACAGCGTCACCCGCTACCGGATTCGACTGATCTGCCTGCAAACGAACATTGATTCAATTCCCAAATCTTCCCCGGCCAACACCCAATGGGCAACGATGGAGCAACTCGCTGAGTTACCAATGCCGAAAACCGGCCGGGAATTTGCAAATCTGCTTAGAGACCAACTCGAAAACGAAGAGTGACTGAATTCATCCCGGTTGCAAGAATCACCTCAAGCATTTTCAATGAATCCCGCCCTTGTGACACTCAGCCTTACGAGTTCATGAATGACTCGCCATGGGACAGAACGCTATGAGCAATAACGGATTTGCGCTAATTGAGAATGTCGTCCATTACTCTCGTTGCGATTCGACATGCTCCGGAAAGTCGTTTTCGTATCGTTTCAAAAGCGCAGGCACATCATTAGGGACGATGTAAATTTTCCCTTTGACATGTTTCGTCTCTCCCGGCTTCAGACCGCCGAGTCGAAAATCGGAATGCAGGCAGACAATCACCCCTTGAAACAGTTCCTGATACGGCTCGAACGCTGTCGCAAAGATCTTAGAATCATCTTTTGAAAAGCAGCCAATCAAGCCATTACTGGGAACGAGATCACTCAGCGGTCGCGGATTGACATCGTTACGATTCACTCCTTTGGGAGCCCAAACCTGCCCGGGAACATAGCGAGCTTTCGTAGCCCAGTTTCGAGTCGGCAAGCGTTCCAGCTTTCCGTCGAGAAAGACAAATGATTTCTGCAAATACGTTTTCTGGTCCGCTCCGGTAAAATCAGCTAAGCGGATGCATGGCTGCGCCCAGTGTGCCTCAGAACGCTTGTCAGTCGGATTGGTTGCAGTGATCTGAAAAATGACTGAATCCGCCGTTGAGGTGATTGTGTGATCCACAACGAGCCCATCTTCAACGTGGCACTGAAGACGAATTTTCGTCCCGTCTTCAGTGGCTTCAATCAATTTTGTTTCATGGTGCATACGTGTATGTTTGACCCAGTCAGCATCCGTTGAACCGGCCCGGCAGTACGCTTCGAGATAATGAATCTTGATCTCTTCTCCGGGGATTTGATCACCGGAAATTGTCAGATAGTTCTTCGCCCAATGCAGCGTCAATGGCTCATCGGCAGGAGCAAGACTGCAAAGAAATGCGATAAAACAATTCACTGCGATCAAAGTTCGTGGAAGACCTGGCATCAGAAAGTCCTTGCAGGGATTGCGGCGAATTGAAAAACATTTCGTGATGAACTTATCCTGGCGGAGGGTCGATTCGGTCTGGAAACTCGACTTCAAAGGTACAACCTGCATCACTGCCTTGTCGATCCTTGATCTGAATTCGGCCTCTCGACTTTTTGACAAGTGTGTTCACAATGTAGAGGCCGAGGCCGGTCCCTTTGCGACGGCGTTCGAGTTCGCTCCCCCCGCGATAGAAAATCTGAAAGACTTTTTTCCGGTCGTCAGGAGAGATTCCGGTCCCGTTATTTGCGATTTGAATTTGCACGCGGCTTCGTCCGTGCGGCTTTACGCTCACCTGAACCTGCGGCGGGACCCCGCTGTACTTAACGGCGTTATCTATCAAGTTTGAGAAGACAAGATCGAGGACAATCTTCTTCGCCTGGATCACCACCGGGACAGTTTCAAAGGTGAAGACATCCTCAAACTCAACTTTCCAATGCAAACAGGCTGTCTCCGCGTATTGCTTCAACAACGCTGAAACTTCAATGTTCACCGGTTCTTCATTATCCCCAAGTGCATCAAGACGCCCAACTTCCAGTAGCTGACTAATTAAATTGTCGAGACGTTGTAACTCATGCGCCATAATCCCGTGAAATTCTTCTCGCTTCTCATCCGAAAGATGCCGCATTCGCAGCGTTTCCAGATAAAGTTGTAATGCGGCAATCGGAGACTTCAACTCATGAGTGACGCTATCCACAAAATTTGCTTGCCGATTGTTGAGGCCAATTTCTTTCAACGTCAAAACCAGCCACGCTGAGAGCCCCGCGAGGATCAGGGTAAATGCCAGCACTCCAATTGTGAGAGCTCCCCAGAGTGACCGCTGGGAAAGAACAACAATCCAGCAGATCATCAACGTCACATTGAGCACCATCAAACTGACACTCAACGTAATCGGAAGATGTATCTTACTCCGCCGCCGAAAATAGGTCGCCATACCAGACAGGATATGAATTCCGCATCACACGTTCCAGTTGAAACGGGTTTCAGCTGACCTCTTTTGCTTTGAGCAAAGAGAGAATTCGGAATTCCGCTTTGTGAAACAAAGGCGATCTCTGGTCAATAACGACTCTGGCGCGAGCAAAAATCATCCTAAAGTTTGCCTGACACGGATCCAAGTAATTCTTCTCCCGGAACGAGGCTCTGACCAAAGACAAAATGATTTTACGGACGAGGTAATCGGTCCATTTCACTCACTTTTCTTCACCTTATTGTCGCTGCACTCTTATTACGTGAACCACTTTCTTTGACGTTTGAGAAGATTCACGTGCTCTGTCCAGTATGGCGAAGTTCTTGCCGCGCTGCCTGATAAGATCGTTTGCGCTCCCGGTTGATTGCCATTTTGACGTCGGCATCGGCGAGGCCAACGTGGTCAGCGAATTTCTTAAGGAGCGTTTTTTCTTGACGCGTGATTTGCCCATCAGCCAGAACGACATGAATCAACTGTTCTAAATAAGCAGAGGCCTGCCTCGGATCTTCAGGGGTCGGAATGTTTGTGGATCGCGCGGACGCATGCTGAATGTACTCGTCGACACGCTCAGTTGAGAGACCGCGACGAGCCCCGAGCCGATAGATCGCTGCGCGCTCCTTCTCGTTGAAATCCCCATCGATCAACATCACTTTGGCCAACACAGCCAGCGACAAGCCGGAATCGGCGTGGGCGTCTAGCTGGCCGCCGGTCAAATTGCCTGCCGCCAGCGGGATCGACAGGTCTTGTTGATACGCATGCACGGCCAAATACGGACTGACGTCATCAAGAACCCAATCGTGCTTCCCCGTGTTCAGGACGGTCCCGCAATAAACGCACTCGCCAGCTTTATTCACGTTAATAGGGGCTCCACAGTTTGAACATCCTGCAGAGGTGAAGGTTGCATCTGCAATACTTTGAACGTTGTGATCGCGAATGAGCGTATAGACATGTGTGAAGATTGCTTGCCCGCGTAAAACGCGTGTTCGCTTCCGATTGATTTTTTCAAGAAGCGAACCAGACCATCGAACTTTGACACGAATTCGATCCGGGGTGTTATTGTCTCCTGTCTTCACGTCCATCATTTCCACTTTCCCGACAGCTGGGTCTTTCCAAAACTCCTTTGGATTCAACCCATTCCTGAACGAGTCACAGAATTCGGGCGTGGCAATGGGCTCAGCGTAGCTCAAGTCATTGTAGAACTCTGCAGATTTTAATCGCCAGAACATTACGGAAACACGGTCTTCCAAATGTTGAATACTCAAACCGCGATCATTCTCTTTCAGCTCGGTGATTCCAGGAATCAGGTATTCATTTTGCGGAACGTTCCACTCCTGCTCTTGCGTAATTTCTGCCAACACCCAATCAAATTCTCCGGAATTGACCTGCGCTCCACAGCTCTGGCACTCTGCTTTGTCGACAATTTTGAGCAAACTTCCGCAACGAGGACAATTTCCTTCAATCGCACCATCTCCTTGAATTGATTCCGCCCCTGGCCGCCGATGGAAGGACCAATACTCAGTGAAGGTACTCGTTGACTTTTCACCAATCCGCTTTCCAGTTTTCAAGTTGGCGTTGTAATCAACTGCCGACGCTTTTACTTGAACGTGGATTGTTTCGAAATTTTCATTCGCAAACAAAGCGACAACTTCGAGGTTATGAACGGCGACTCTCTCCATCACGTTGCGAATGCCTTCAGACTTCTGCATCGCGATTTGTAAAGTGAAACGTTCGTGGATGCCGTCGCTGATGAAGCTGCGAACTTCGTGGAGATCTTGTTCGCTCCATGCGTGCTGAATTTTCTCAAATGCGGTTTTGACTCGCCCCAAGAATGCTGGCAATTCGAAAGTGGGGTCAGTCTGCTGAATTTTATTTAGCGTTTGATCTCTCAGCCGGTCCTGCTGATGCCGCCTTCCTCGCCGAATTGTCTGTGTGATGTGCCCTTGTTTCACACGATCTCCACCATGATACATCAGGAAACCCATCGCTATTGCCAGTGGAATCCCGATGAGAGGATGATGCCAGCAGAGCCAGAACAACAAATAAATGAGCTCCCCTCCCCCGCCTCCAGAGCCACCACTTCCGCCCGATCCTCCGCCGCCACCGCCGCCGTAACTTCCTCCTCCGCCAGCCCGAGCCCAGACCTCGTGAGGCAGCACGAAGCATGCAGAGACGAGGACTGCGGTAAAGATCAGGAAATTCAAGAATGTTGCACGTTGAAAACGGTTCATGGGGATGTGCGTCAGTTTGAATACGAAGAAAATTGAACGTGACGTCGCTTGTACGAAAGTAAGGCCCGCCCGAAAAGATGAAACACCGGCAAGTCTGACGAATCGGTCAACGAGCCTCTTACCTGCCCAGGAAAGTGAGTCTCCCCAAAAAATCCTCGACTCGACAACATGCCCATCAAACGTCGCTAGAGCTCTTAGTGATGTTGGCAAAGCTATTCGTGCCCTGAATCGTAACCTGCATCATCAAAATACATCATTTCGTCTTTCTCATTTTTCTTGCGGCCTCGAAACAACCCAGCCATCGGGACGAGTAGCAAACAAGCACCAATCAGCAAAAAGCCCCAACCCATCACGAATCCGATATAGCTGGTGAAATGTGCTCCCGGTTCCAGAACGGCAATAAAAATGTCATCCGGCTTGTAGTAGACGACAACTTCCTTACCGATTGGATAACGGCTGACGATTTCCTCGAACTGGCTTCTCGACGAGGATGAATAATTCCCGCCGAACCAGACGTTATTAGAATGAACCTCAGTCTCATCGACGGTGTAGCGATAGACGATTTCCGCAGAATAGGTCGTCCCGTCTTTGTCTCTGTGAGAATCGACTCGAGATTCTGTAACCTCACCCGGGACAGTCGGCCAGTTTGTGCTGGCCTTGGCGTTCTCGAGTGTCGGCTTTCCCCAGAAAGTCAGAAGACAATAACCTGCAATGAGAAAAACCGATCCGACAATCAAGACGATCGTGCTTCCGGTTGTGAATAATGAATGCCTGTGCTGCTTCATCCTGGAATCCTGTAAATTTTGAGAAACATGCGGCACTTCGACGTGCAAGTTCCCTATGCAATATCTGATGCGGTCCCGTCTCGAAATTCTTGATGATGAGAGAACCGTTCTCTCTACTGAGTCGGATACGAAGTTCTCTAGCAGAAGGATCACTCTATCGCTTCAATTTCTTCGATGGCTTTGTAATATTCGCAGCGACGGTCAGTCTTTGGCAAGGAGTTGCCGAAAATAGCCGAAAAAGTACTCGGAGAAGTAATGTGGGGTGCCTCCCATTTTATCCTTCTTCAGTGAAAACAAGATGTTTGACTCAATAAGGGGAGCGAATCTTCGCTCTTGTGTCCCTAATGCCGATCAAGATTCGACGAGGTCTTGACCTTCCCATCTCAGGTGTTCCCGATCAAATGATTGATCTTGGGGCAATGGTGAAAAGTGTCGCCATCCGGGGAAGCGATTATGTCGGAATGAAACCGACCATGCTTGTGCATGAAGGGGACTCCGTGAAACTCGGACAACCTTTGTTCGAAGACAAGAAGAACCCGGGTGTGCTCTTCACATCACCTGGAGCAGGAAAAGTCGTCTCCATCAATCGAGGAGAGAAACGAGTTTTCCAATCAGTGGTTGTTGAGCTCGAAGGTGAAGATCAGGAAAAATTTCAATCTTACGCAAACAGCGACCTCACTCGACTGGATCGGGACGCTGTCGTCGAGAATCTATTGAAATCAGGTTTATGGCCCAGCCTGAGGCGACGTCCATACAGTAAAACTCCTGCAGTCAATGAAGTCCCGCACGCGATTTTCGTGCAAGCCATTGACACACTTCCACTAGCGGCTTTCCCGGGACTGATTCTCGACGAAAACCCCAACTTCTTCCGCTACGGTCTACAAGTCTTATCCCGGCTCACCGAAGGACAAGTTCACGTATGTGCTTCCCCGGGGTTCAAAACTCCCGGAGCTGACCCGGAAGACACTGTCTCTGATCGTGTTAAGCTACAGCATTTCGAAGGGCCGCATCCTGCTGGGCTGCCTGGGACGCATATCCATAAAATTTCAGCTGCATCTGAAGCCCGCCCTGTCTGGCACATCAACTATCAAGACACCATCGCCATCGGAAAGCTATTCGCAACCGGAGAACTTTCGGTTGAGCGAGTCATTTCACTGGCGGGGCCACAGGTCAAAAAGCCGCGGCTCATTCGCACAAGAGTCGGCGCCTCGATCGAAGACCTCACTGCCGATGAGCTTGCAGACGGGGAAAATAGAATCATTTCCGGATCGGTCCTGAACGGAAGCATTGCTGAAGGACCTTTTGCCTATCTTGGTCGTTACGACTTACAGGTCTCCGTGTTAAAAGAAGGCCGTGATCGTGAATTGCTCGGATGGCAAATGCCCGGATTCAACAAATACTCAGTCATGCCAGTCTACGCCTCAGCGAGTTCCGTTGATGGACGTGCATTTGAAATGACAACGAATCGAAACGGCAGCTTCCGAGCGATTGTCCCGATTGGTGTCTACGAAAAAGTGATGCCGCTAGACATTGAACCAACAGCTTTGGTTAAAGCACTGCTCACTGGTGACACCGATCAAGCACAACTGCTTGGAGCCACCGAACTCGACGAAGAAGACGTCGCCTTGTTGACATTTGTCGATCCCGGCAAACACAACTTTGGCCCTGCATTAAGAGACATCCTGACGCGCATCGAACGGGAAGGGTAACCCTCCAGACGTGCCTGAGTCCCCGTAAACAGCCGAATGGCGATCCATGAAGTTCCTGAGGAAAAAACTTGACGACCTGCACGAGCAGGTGAAACCAGGTGCCAAGTACGAAAAGTTCTACGCTCTCTATGAAGCGGTTGACACTTTTCTGTACACGCCTGACGACGTGACCGATGGTCCGACGCATGTACGAGATGGCCTCGACATGAAGCGGATGATGATTATGGTCGTCGTCGCTCTTGGCCCCTGCATCCTGATGGCTATGTATAATACAGGCTATCAGGCGAACCTGGAAATTGAGCGACTGGTCGACATTGGTTCGCTCCCAGAAGCCACGACGGGGAACTGGCGTTCAACCATCATGGACTCCGTGGGGTACAACCCGAACAATTTACTGTCCTGTTTCATACACGGGGCACTCTATTTCTTGCCGATTTTTATCGTCACTCAAATCGCCGGTGGCTTTTGGGAAGTCCTGTTTGCGACCGTGCGTGGTCATGAGATCAACGAAGGTTTCCTCGTTACCGGAATGCTTTTTCCGCTAACATTACCGGCGACCGTTCCTTTATGGCAGGTCGCCTTGGGGATCTCATTTGGCGTCGTCATCGGAAAAGAAGTCTTTGGAGGGACCGGGAAAAACTTCCTGAACCCAGCTCTCACTGGGCGAGCGTTTTTGTATTTCGCATACTCCAGTGAGATGACAGCCGACATTTGGATCGCAGCCCCTAAAGTTGATGGTTACTCGGGAGCGACATCTCTCGGGGCCTTGGCTGATGCCAAAAACACAATGGGCATGGATGTCATCACCAGTAAACTCGATATCTCCTGGTGGGACGCATTCTGGGGATTTATCCCCGGCTCGATGGGTGAAACATCAACCTTCGCTTGCATCCTCGGGGCCGTTATTTTAATTGCGACGCAGATCGGCTCTTGGCGAATTATGCTCAGCACATTACTTGGTGCTCTCGGTTCCGCCTGGTTGTTCAACTACGCATCTGGTCCGGAAACCCCAAACATGTTCTTGATGCCTGCCCATTGGCATCTGGTTGTCGGCGGCTTAGCATTTGGACTTGTCTTTATGGCAACCGATCCTGTCTCAGCGGCGATGACACAAGGAGGGAAATGGGCTTACGGCCTGGTCGTTGGTGTGACCACCACACTGGTGCGAGTGATCAACCCCGGATATGCAGAGGGAATCATGTTAGCGATTCTCTTCGGAAACGTTGTCGCTCCGTTGATCGACTGGGCTGTCATCCAACTCAACATTCGACGAAGGCGCAAACGCTGTGGACTCTGAAACTGACCAAAATCAGGACGCTGCCGAGACGAACCAGGAAGCCGAAAGCAACTTTGAACCAAACAGCTTTCTCGGAACGCTGGTCGTGGCAGTAGTACTATGCCTTGTCTGTTCGTTTGTTGTCTCAACAGCTGCGGTCGCATTGCGTCCGCTCCAGGAACAGAACAAGAAGATTAAACAACAACGTAATGTTCTTAGCGCCGCTGGCCTGTGGGATGATCAATCCACCACTAGCAACTTGGCTGAGAAATTTGAGAACGTCAAAATTATTGCGGTCAATCTTCCTGGACGTGATGATGACGCTCCCGCTGCGGGAACCATTAACAAATCAGTTGATGTCAAAAGTTACAATCAACTGAAGGCCTCGAAAGACCCTCAGCAAAGCATCATCATCGGCGACAAAGATGTTGCCGGGATTAAGCGTCGCGAGAAAGTCTCTCTGGTCTACCTGATCAATGACAGTGACGGAAACCTTCAAACGATCGTCCTTCCAATCTACGGAAAAGGTCTCTGGTCGACTCTCTACGGGTACCTGGCACTTGAAGCTGATACTCGGACGGTTAAAGGAATTACATTCTACCAGCATGGTGAAACACCTGGGCTGGGAGGTGAAGTTGATAATCCGAAGTGGAAAGCACTCTGGCCAGAAAAAACTGTACTTGATGAATCAGGCGAGCCAATTATCGAGGTCACTAAGCCGGGTGTTGCATCAGACGAGAACCAGGTTGATGGACTCTCGGGAGCAACAATTACTTCAGTCGGCGTTGAAAAGACGATAAAATATTGGCTGGGAGATGACGCATTCGGACCGTTCCTGGAACGTATCCGTAATGACGAAATCGACACAAATGAATAACATTGACCTTCGAGTCGCCCCAAAATAGAGCAATTGAAACAGGCTGAAGTCATTCTTCAACCGGACTGAGAAATATGGCAGCCCAAAAAAATACAGACGTCCTGTTTGACCCCGTGCTGAAGTCGAACCCAATCGCACTTCAAGTGCTCGGGATCTGCTCCGCCCTCGCGGTGACGACTCAACTGGACAAGGCCGTCGTGATGGCGATCGCGGTGACTGTTGTGGTTGCATGCTCGAATGCAGCGATCTCACTCATCCGCCATTTCATCCCATCCAGCATTCGTATCATCGTGATGATGACAGTGATCTCATCGCTTGTCATTCTAGTGGACCAGGTCTTGAAGGCCTTTGTCCCTGATGTCGCTGACCAACTCTCGGTGTTCGTCGGATTGATCATTACAAACTGTATCGTCATGGGACGTGCCGAAGCATTTGCATCTAAAAACGGTCCGTTTCGCAGTTTTCTTGATGGTGTCGGAAATGGCTTGGGATACTCACTCATTCTAGTCGTGGTCGGTTTCTTCCGTGAACTCCTTGGTTCAGGAACTTTGTTTGGAATTACAGTTCTGCCTCTGTACGCAGATGGCGGTTTTTATGTACGAAACGGATTAATGCTGACTCCACCGAGTGCATTTTTCCTGATTGGGCTTTTCATCTGGTTGCTTCGCGCCTTCCGTACGGATCAAGCAGCTCATGACCCAACTCGTGACTAACAATTACTGATTCACTTCTGTTTAGAATTCGAATTTTAGAAGCACATAATACATCTGAAATCGTTGTTGCTCATCAATATCGCAACCACCTGTTCAGATTTTGGCAGAGCGAATTAAAGGCCGCATGATGACTTACGAAGAAGTCGGCAGCATGTTTTTCAAGTCAGTGTTCTCAGAGAACCTGGCACTCGCATTCTTTCTAGGAATGTGTACGTTTCTGGCGGTCTCCAAATCTGTCAAAAACGCACTCATGCTGGGAGCTGCAGTGATTGTTGTCCAAGGGGTCACAATCCCGATGAACAACATCATCTATCGCAAATTCCTGCGAGAAGGCGCACTTGCCTGGACCGGGCAATCCTGGTTGATGGATGTCGACCTGAGCTTCCTCGGCTTGATCAGTTACATCGGAACAATCGCTGCCATGGTTCAGATCTTGGAGCTGTTTCTCGATCGATACGTTCCAGCACTCTACAACACACTCGGAATTTTCCTCCCGCTGATTACCGTGAACTGCGCGATTCTGGGTGGATCGCTCTTCATGGTCGAACGAGATTACACACTCGCTGAAAGTGCCACATATGGAATCTCAAGCGGAATTGGTTGGGCACTAGCAATTGCCTGTTTAGCCGGGATCAGAGAAAAACTCCGGTACAGCGACATCCCCGAAGGACTCAAAGGCCTTGGGATTACATACATTACCGTCGGACTGATGGCGATGGCCTTTATGGCCTTCGGCGGAATCGACATTTAACCAGCACGAGATGGTAAGAGACCAGTCGGTTCACCATTTTATCACTCGAACGGCAAGCGGCGTTCATTATGGAAATTTTCTTAGGAATTCTTTTCTTCACCGGGATCGTGGTGTTGCTGGTACTTTGTATTCAAGGTGCCAAGAAACTTCTCGTTCCCTCAGGTGATGTTAAAATCATCGTCAATGACCAGAAAACTCTCCAAGTCCCCGCAGGGGGAAAATTACTTGGGGCATTGGCAGAGAACAAAATCTTCGTCTCCTCGGCATGTGGCGGTGGTGGAACTTGTGCACAATGCAAAGTAAAGATACTGGAAGGGGGAGGAGATATCCTTCCGACCGAAAAAAACCATATCAACAAGAAAGAGGCAAAAGCTGGCGAACGCCTCTCTTGCCAGGTTGCAGTCAAACAAGACATGCGAATCGAAGTCCCAGAAGAAGTCTTCGAAACGAAGAAATGGGAGTGCACGGTTCGATCCAACCACAACGTTGCTACGTTCATTAAAGAGCTCGTCCTTGAGCTGCCTGAGGGGGAAGACGTCAACTTCAAACCGGGTGGATTCATTCAAATTGAAGTCCCACCGCACCATGTCGACTACAAAGACTTCAATGTCGAAGAAGAATACCACGAAGACTGGGATAAATTCGACATCTGGCGATTCAAGTCGACTGTCAAAGAGGAAGCAATTCGAGCGTATTCAATGGCGAATTACCCGGGCGAAGAAGGCATTATCATGCTGAACGTTCGTATCGCCAGCCCACCTCCACGTCTTCCTGACGTTCCTCCCGGAAAGGTTTCCAGCTACATCTTCAATCTCAAACCGGGCGACAAAGTCACGATTTCCGGCCCCTATGGTGAATTCTTCATCAAAGAGACCCAAAACGAGATGGTTTACATTGGCGGTGGTGCTGGAATGGCTCCGTTGCGTTCACACACATTTGAACTCCTGAAAGAACGAGCCAGTAACAGAAAAATTTCATACTGGTACGGTGGACGTTCAGCTCGCGAGTTGTTTTACGTCGATGAATTCCGTGAACTGGAAGAGAAGTTTCCAAACTTCAGCTTCAAAATCGCACTTTCTGATCCACTCCCGGAAGACAACTGGACCGGCTACACAGGATTCATTCACCAAGTATTACATGACGAGTACCTGAAAGATCATCCTGCACCTGAAGACATCGAGTACTACATCTGTGGCCCACCAATGATGCTTCAAGCGGTTTTGAATATGCTCGACAATCTCGGCGTCGAAGCTGACAACATTGCTTATGACGACTTCGGTGGTTAAACCGATGAGGGCGTAGGAATTACACACCTGACGCATCCGCTTTGAAGGATAAAACAGACAACGAGCCGCCTCTCACAACACCACACCGTGAGAGGCGGCTCGTTTCATTGACACTTGTCATACCACCTCGCCCGTACAACACGATTCCGTGCAACACTGATAAGGGATTATCCATTCCGAGAGAAGAATGTCGACCAGCACAATCTCTTTGTCGACCTCACAGCATTTTCGATGCTTGCCATGCTTATGATGATCGCTTTCATGACGTCATAGCTTGCTCGCCACCAGAGCATCTTTCAAATAGGTCTTCAGTGTCGATTTAGCCTCAGGTGAGTTTCAGTGGGAGATGAACGCCCCCCATGCTGCAGCTAGAAGACTGCAGACCAACAGTGAACATGCTCTGAACGACGCAGCCTGCCCCTGAATGAGAAGTGCTTCAAGCAAGCCGCATTAAGCAAGCGATTGAGGTAGTTTGATGAGAGTCTCATCGACTCTGAGATCAAGACTTACATACTTGAGTTCCGGAGAAGAAATGGGGTGACCAGAGCAGGCACTGCCCCACCAGGGAGATCTTCCATTTCTCCTTGAAAGGGACTCGAAATGAAGTTCGACGCTTACCGATCGACAAAAAACTGTTCGCAAGACATTCGCTGACGAGCAGATTCTTCAGTAGTCAGCGCATTCCTATTACTTCGTTCGTTCAGAAATTCGTTCTAACGAATTCGTATCACGAAGAAAAACGGGGAGTCGACGTTAGAGGCACTTTGTTGTGTCGAACCGAAATCTTCTAGAGCAGTGCTCTACCGTGCGTCCGTGAAGAACGCATTTCTCTAGAACTGGTCCTGAAACGTGAAACTGCTCTCCCAAACGTTGAGGAAAGCGGCTATTCCAGAGGTTTTCGGACTGGTTCTAGTAAAATTGCTATTCGCCACGAGGCAGATCCTGCAAACCAATTCGAAAGATGATCTAGAAAAAAACACTGAAGTTCCTGTTAAGAACTTCAGTGTTTGAAGTAGACGTTCGCGCCAATGCTCTACGGCTATCACACACCGTATTTCTTGCGATCGCTGAGAATGGATTCTACAAGCAGTCTCAAGACCTATGGAGTCGCAATCGTTCTCTGCACCAGAGAAGTGAAAAGCAAGTCTTGAGACCAGTTCTAGAACACTTTCGTGTTTCTTGTGCCTGCGAATCGAGAGTCTAGTCAAATGGTTGGCTAATCGCCACAAGACAGGACAGCAACACGTTTATCAAAACCGATCTAGATGGCACCAGATTTCTGCAAAGATTCAATTGCAGCGGAAGCTTTCGCTTCACTTCCAGTCGCTTCGACCAAACTGGACCACGCTTGAATCAAGCGGCGTGCTTCGTCGATGCTGCCAAATTTTTCGAGTTCATCGATTGTACTCAGTGTCGATTTAAGGCCACCAAGATTGTCGATCAGGCTCATCACTTTTGCAAACTCAGCACTTCCAATTGCGGTGGTGGCATTACCACGTTTCCGTCCGCCAGGTTGTCGCGATTTCGGAGCAATGTCTCCCTGACAGTTCGGACAAACTTTCGTTTGTGGTCCGCGAACATAGTGATTGCAGAGTGTACACAACTTGTATCCGCTAGGAATCTTGTCACTCGAGTAGTTTTGCGGTGCAATTGAAGTTGGTTTTTCACTTGCTTGTTTCAAACTTTTTTCAGTCCACTTTTTCGTTGCCATAGTCGTTTCTTCTTTAAGAGCCATTGTGAGCTGATACAGGACGAAGTTAATTCGTCCTAACAAAATCTGAACAAGATCTTGATACTCAATCCTGCTCCTCAGTGAACCAAAGCATCCTCTGAGATATTACGAGTGTAATAGTTAACGCTTAGGTAGCCTGTCAACGAAAGAAGAACATGACATGAAAAAAACATAGAAAAAATGTTAGCATCAAGACTATACGATGGGTATATTCAAGGACAAGTGAACAGACTCCGCCCCGAAGAATCTCTGCAGGATTTGTGACAATACCGATCTCCATTCAACTTTCCGCTCGCAAAGTTTTTCAGCAATTCATTCGAGGCATGATTATCGGAACAGCGATCTTAACATTCGGAAGTCTTATCATCGTCTTGCTACTTATGGCATTGGACGTGATAGCAGTACAACAACCTATCATCATTGTTTTACATCGTCTTGGACTGTTTGCACTGTCCCAATCTGGGATAGGCATGATTCTTGGTGGGATTGCTGGGATTGCATCATCTTTCACTGGACCGAATTTCGGAGTCACCCGCTGTTTTGCAGTCATCTTCTTTGTCGCAACCTTCGGTGCGACGAGTCTCTACCCACTACATGGAAAGTTTGGAGCATCCGGTGAGTTCTTCGCAGTATTTATAATCCTTGCGATTCTGAGTGCCTGCGGAATTGTCTATCTGAATTTCGATAAAGACAACGATCTCAAGAACCGGTAACCGAAGCACCTCAAAAATCGAACGTCCTAAATAAGACATTTTCATCCACATAAGGCCCCTCAGATGAAACATTCATGCTTTATGGACATCAATGTCTTCTTTAAAACATTCTCTTATGTACCGTCCCAATGCTTATCGTGACCGTGAAACGATATCTACGATTTCATAAATAGCTTGCCGCCTTGCGGAACAAGAAGCTCAAGTTTGCCGCTTCTCTATCCTCTTGCACTATGTACTTCAAATCCATCTGCTTGAAGTCCTTCCACATCAGAAACCGAATACCATTCAAGCTCTCTCAAATGGCAAGAGTCGAGTTAGGAGCTCATTCAACTTCAACACAAGAGTGATCTCCTCAGGCATCGCGAGGGGCAGGAATCAAGTAGATGGAGACGGTATCAATCGTCCCGCCTGTTCTCAAAAGCCTTGCCTTTGATGAGTGGCTTGTTGACATCACCTGTTCCATCTCGATAATTCATGAAGAAAATTTCTAACAGGCTTCCAGTTAGGTGAATGTCCCAATGATCAAGTTCTCCGCTTTCCAGCCGATCTACCATTGTGCCATGCTCAGCGCGCTTTCTCTGTGGGCATTCGGGAATTTTCCATCGGAAGCGTACGGCCAAAACGCAGAGGATGCCCCTCAGGGAGTTTCCATCGAGCGTGCAGCGTTATCGCTGATCGCTCCTGAGAAGTTCCGTGTCCCGTTGGAAGTTTCACCTGTTCGCACTTTGCCTGTTGTGTCTCCGATGGACGGTGTTGTGCGTGATGTGTTCGTCAAAGTGGGAGACTCAATTCAGGAACAGATGGAAATCATTCGCCTTGACTCCCAAGTATTTGCAATGGAATTGAAACGAGCCCAAGCTGTTCATGAGGTGGCAAAAATTGCACTCGCTCAGGCAACTGAACCGAAAGCTAAGCAACTCCTTGAAGCCAAGCTCAATGTCGCCAAGAGGGAACTTGAGCTCGCAGCCTTTCGATCAGGCCAAACGATCTTGCGTACTGGGCTTTCAGGCACCGTCACGGAATTGTTCGTCACTCCAGGGCAGTTTGTCCGGGCAGGTGACCTCCTGGCAAAAGTTGTCGACCCAACTCAGTTGTATGTCCAGATCCCAGCTGAGAGGGGCAGCATCGAAGTTGGTAAAACGGTCCCACTTACTATCGAAGATCAAACTGCAGATGCAACTGTTGAAGCAATTTTGCCTCCCTTACCGGAATTCAATCCACTGCGAGAACTCTTTGTCTCCGTGGCAACAGCACGACTTGTAATCGATTCAAAAGATGGGCGTTTCACTCCTGGTCAGTCCGTGGTTTCAAAGATGGTTCCCAAATTTCCTGTCGCAGAAATTCAGATTCTGGCATTGAAAACCGACACTGAAACCCCAGACTCAGAACGTATGGTGCAGGTCATACGTGATGGTTTTGTACGGACCATTCCCGTTCAGGTCCTCGGGCAGGTCGGGCAGACTCACATTTTTGTGAGTGGGCGATTCAGCCCCAACGATGAACTGATTATCTCATCATCTCAATCTCTCGAAGATGGCTCGTGGGTTCGCCCGATGCTTCTCGAAACGAATGCTCCTGAAAATCCAACTCGAACTCCCTCTCCTGCCCCAGCACCACGAACTGGATTTTAATTCCAACACAGAAAGGTCCACTCCGAAAGAATGCTTTTGAATCTCAGACCAAACTCATTTGTTCGGATCAGAACTTCGCATTGAAGCGAACTTTTCTAACAATGGAGGCTGCAACAGATTATTAAAGTTTTCCAAGGATCACAGTTTTTTCTCTTCACTCGACCGAACCGAATCAGAGAATTTTCGATGCTTGCCGTGCGAGGTGTTCTCACTTTCAGAACTTAGAGACCTATATTGAAAGTACTCTAACGGCAAAGGACCCAACGGGACATTTGTTGGCAAAATCGTGAGGTGCATTCTTTCGTGTCGTGCCACATTCGGGCACATCGTCCCTGCGGTTCTGAAATCGGTTCGAGCATTACTGGAATTTCAACCACGGGCCCAGTTCGGTAAACCTGATGAGTTGTAATTCCTTCTACAAGGCTCGCCGGGGAAACCCGAGGAGCATTTTTGACCTTCAGCCAGTCGATCTCAACAAGTGCATCAGTGACATATTCCGCACAATGAAGCCCGCTGACTC